>NZ_JAPEHZ010000100.1 GCF_028823685.1 Tenacibaculum sp. L6
TTGAAAAAGTGTCCTTTTTTGATTCGTTTTTTGGACAAGCAAAAAATGAATGGGGGATGAAAAACAAAAGTTTGTCATAGCAATCCCCATACTTCTACTTCGGGAGAAGCAATCCCGACGCTTCGGGAGTATCTTTATATCTTGTGGAATAAAAAAATAACTTATATAGCCTTTTTTGTTTTATAACCTTTTATTAATATTGTTTTTTGTAGTTTTGCGGACAAATAAAAGAGAAAAAGAAATTTTTAACTTCTTAAAAATGAATATAGATCTTTCCGAAAAAAAAATAGTAGTTACTGGAGGTGCTGGTTTTATAGGTTCCAATCTTTGTGAGGTACTATTAGAAAAGAACAACAAAGTAGTGTGTTTAGATAACTTCGCGACAGGGAAAAGAGAAAATATAGCGCACCTTCATGAAAATCCAAATTTCAAATTAATAGAAGGTGATATAAGAAACTTAGAAGATTGTAAGAAGGCTGTTGAAGGAGCTAACTTTGTACTGCATCAAGCAGCTTTAGGTTCGGTGCCTAGATCAATTAACGACCCTATTACTTCTAACGACGTAAATGTGGGAGGATTTCTAAATATGTTAGTAGCCTCTAGAGATGCAGGGGTAAAGCGTTTTGTATACGCTGCCAGTTCTTCAACTTATGGAGATTCAAAAGGATTGCCAAAAGTAGAAGAGGTGATAGGAAAGCCATTATCTCCTTATGCTATCACAAAATATGTGAATGAATTGTATGCAGATGTTTTTGCAAAAACCTATGGTTTAGAAACAATCGGACTCCGTTATTTCAATGTATTTGGTAGAAAGCAAGATCCAAATGGAGCGTATGCAGCAGTGATTCCAAAATTCGTAGGGCAATTTATGAAAGGTGAGTCACCTACCATTAACGGAGATGGAAATTATTCAAGAGATTTCACCTACATAGACAATGTAATTCAAGCAAATTTATTGTCTTTGGTGGCTGATAAGCCTGAAGCGATAAATACAGTATACAACGTAGCGTACGGAGATAGAAATACCTTAAATGATTTAGTAAGATACTTAAAAGACTACTTATCAGAGTTTGATGCTTCTATAAAAAATATAGAAGTACAACACGGACCTAATAGAGTAGGAGATATTCCTCATTCTTTGGCAAGTGTAGAAAAAGCAAAAAACTTATTGAACTATAATCCACAATACTCACTTCAGCAAGGGTTAAAAGAAGCGGTGAAGTGGTATTGGGAAAATTTGTAATTGGAAGGTATTTAGTCTAAGACTAAATTATATTTCACAAGTAGACTTTTTAAAAGTTTTAGAAGCAATAATTAGCTTGCAAAAAAGAATAGTTGGATTAAGAAAGAAAATAGTTAATAAGTAAAATAAGACCAGTCTAAGTCTAAGTCAACGTCTAAGTCATAGTCTTTGTTTTAGTCATAGTCATAGTCAAAAAAAAAAGAATGAAACAACCAAAAATAGCTGTTATAGGATTAGGGTATGTAGGATTGCCATTAGCAAGATTATTTGCGACAAAATATCCTACGGTAGGTTTTGATATTAATACAGAGCGTGTAGCAGAATTAATGTCGGGGACTGATACTACGTTGGAAGTAGAGGATGAGGTATTACAATCCGTTTTAGTAGAAAAGCCTTCAGATTCAAATGGATTGTTTTGTTCTACTTCTTTGGAAGATATTAAAGAGTGTAACTATTATATAGTAACGGTTCCAACTCCGGTTGATAAGAATAACCGTCCTGTATTAACTCCCTTGGTAAAAGCGAGTGAAACGGTAGGGGCAGTGTTAAAGCAAGGAGATATTGTAGTGTATGAGTCGACAGTGTATCCTGGTGCAACTGAGGAAGAATGTATTCCTGTGTTAGAAAGGGTATCTGGATTAGAATTCAATAAAGATTTTTACGGAGGATACTCTCCAGAACGTATCAATCCAGGAGATAAAGAGCATACAGTTGAAAAGATTTTAAAGGTGACTTCAGGGTCTACACCAAATAGGAAAAAAAGTAGACGACTTGTACAAATCAGTGATTACTGCAGGGACACATTTAGCACCAACAATTAAAGTAGCAGAAGCAGCCAAAGTTATTGAGAATTCTCAAAGAGACATCAATATTGCTTTCGTAAATGAATTGGCGAAAATTTTTGGTTTGATGGATATCAATACACACGATGTGTTAGAAGCAGCTGGAACCAAATGGAACTTTTTACCATTCAAACCTGGATTAGTTGGAGGGCATTGCATAGGAGTAGATCCTTATTATTTAGCACAAAAGGCTCAAGAATATGGGTATCATCCAGAAATAATCTTGGCAGGCCGTAGATTAAATGATAGTATGGGGGAGTATGTTGCTTCTGAAGTAGTAAAACTGATGATTAAAAAAGATATTCGCGTAAAAGATGCGAACGTTTTAGTGTTAGGAGTAACCTTTAAAGAAAATTGTCCTGATGTACGCAACACCAAAGTAGTAGATGTGGTGGCAGCTTTAAAAGAGTACGGAACGGATATTACCATTTACGATCCTTGGGCAAACGAAGAGGAAGTAATGCACGAGTATGGATTAACGTCAACAAGAGAATTACCGAAAGAAACTTTTGATGCGATTGTATTAACAGTAGCGCATAAAGAGTTTGAAGACTTAGATTTTTCATCATTACGAAATGAAAAATCAGTGGTATACGATGTAAAAAACGTATTAGCTACTACAATAAAAGATAAAGGGCTTTAGTGGATTGAAACTAAGACATAGACTAAAAAAGTTGAGAGAAAGGAGAATGAGAGATTTTAGAAAATATGATATTTGGCAAGATGCTATTAGCTTAATTGATGTTGTTTATGATGTCGTTTCTAGGTTTCCTGAAACGGAAAAATTCAGCTTAAGCACACAAATTATTAGAGCAGCGGTTTCTATTCCTTCGAATATAGCTGAAGGAAGTTCTAGAGAGTCAGAAAAAGATTTTGCCAGGTTTTTGCAAATAGCCCTTGGATCATGCTTTGAATTAGAAACACAAATTATCATTGCGATGAGAAGAAATTATATGAACCAAGAGTCGGGAGATAACATTGTGATGAAGATTCAGAGCATACAGAAAAGGATTAATGGTTTAAAAAGAAAATTAAAGAAATGATTTATAAAAACGTTGTTTTTAAGGAAAATTATAGTCTAAGTCAACGTCAACGTCAACGTCAACGTCTAAGTCTGAGCCTAAGTCAACGTCAATGTCTAAGTCTAAGTCAACGTCAACCTCAACCATGAAAAACTTTGCACTCATAGGAGCTGCGGGATATATTGCTCCACGTCACTTAAAAGCAATTAAAGATACAAACAATGTATTGTTAGCTGCATTGGATAAAAATGACAGCGTAGGGATATTAGATAGTTACTTCCCGAAAGCAGATTTTTTTGTAGAGTTTGAACGTTTTGATCGCCATATTGAAAAATTAAAACGACAACAAAATATCCAATTGGATTATGTAAGTATCTGTACGCCCAATTATTTACACGATTCTCATATTCGTATGGCATTGCGCAGAGGGGCGGACGCGATTTGTGAAAAACCATTGGTGTTAAATCCATGGAATGTAGATGCCCTAGAAGCAATTGAAAAAGAAACAGGAAAAAGCATCAATACGATATTGCAATTACGATTACACCCGAGTATCATCGCTTTAAAAAATAAAATTGAAAAAGAAAATAAAAAGGAGAAGTACGAAGTAGATTTAACCTACATTACTTCGAGAGGAAATTGGTATGATATTTCTTGGAAAGGGGATGAGAGTAAATCGGGAGGAATAGCAACCAACATCGGAGTACATTTTTTTGATATGTTGTCTTGGATTTTTGGAAATGTACAAGAAAATAAAGTGCATCTAAGAGAAAAACACAAAGCTTCAGGTTATTTAGAATTTGAAAAAGCGCGTGTTCGTTGGTTTTTATCGATTGATGAAACTACTTTACCAAAAGAAATTCAAGAAAAAGGACAACGCACCTATCGTTCTATTACAGTAAATGGGGAAGAAATTGAGTTTAGCTCAGGTTTTACCGATTTACACACTACTAGTTATCAAGAAATCCTAAAAGGAAATGGCTTTGGTTTACAAGAAGCAAGACAGTCGATAGAGGTTGTGCATGATATAAGGAATGTAGAGTTAACAAAAGTTAGTGATTTACACCCATTTTTTTAGTAAAGATGAAAAATACACATTGTTTGTCTAATGATTGATATAGTTTATAATATAAGAAGAGGTTATAGATTTATACTTTCTTTAATGTATAATTTGATTTTATTTAAAGGAAAAAGTAAAAGGTTGTATGTTGGATTAAATGTTTTTTTTATAGGAAAGGTAAAGCTTGGTAAGAATATTAGAATATATGATAATTCTAAAGTTAAAGGTAATGTTACTATAGGAGATGGAACTGTTTTATGTGAAAACACAGAAGTAAGAACTACTTTTTCAGAGATAGTTATAGGTAGAAATTGTTCTGTTAATAGAAACTCAATGATATTAGGAAAGGTGGTAATTGGTAATAATACATTAATAGCTCCTAATGTTGTTATAGTTGGTTCAAATCATATTTTTAATAATCCAAATGAATTGATTAAAAATCAAGGTGTTGTGTCAAAAGGAATTAATATATCAGATGATGTGTGGATTGGAGGTAACGTTACAATAACTGATGGTGTCAGTATAGGAAAAGGG
>NZ_JAPEHZ010000101.1 GCF_028823685.1 Tenacibaculum sp. L6
TATATTAGTGATTTTGGGAATGGGATTGTTCATCTCAAACTTCACGGACACACAACAGCAGGCTATGTTTATTGCTTGGTTTTTTATGGTCATATTTATATTGATGAGTGGTTTATTCACCCCCATTGAAAGTATGCCAAAATGGGCGCAACTACTTACGGAATTTAATCCTATCAAATACTTTGTGGAAATCATACGAATGGTCATGCTTAAAGGTTCTGGGTTTACCAATATTTTTCCATTGGCCATAAAAACACTGGTCTATGCCATAATAATGAACGGTTTGGCGGTTTGGAGTTATAAAAAAACAAGTTAAAACTTAATTAGAATAAAAAATATATCAACAACAAGTTTTTTAAGAAACAAGATTTTAACAGACATGTAAGAAATGTAAAAAATAAAGGCTATCATTTGACAGCCTCTTAAAGCACTATTTCCCTAACATCAATAGTTCATTACAAACTACTTCAGTTACATAACGTTTATTCCCTTCTTTATCTTCAAAAGAGCGAGATGTTAATTTACCTTCAATCATTACTTCTTTTCCTTTTTCTAAGTACTTTTCAATAATTTCAGCTGTTTTATTCCATGCTACCACATTATGCCATTGCGTATCAGTAATCTTTTCACCACGTGCGTTTTTATACCTTTCATTGGTTGCAATAGCAAATTTTGCTAGCTTTTTACCACTTTCTAATGTGATAATTTCTGGTGTAGTTCCTAAGTTTCCAATTAACTGTACTCTGTTTTTTAGTGCGTTCATAATATTTGTTTTTAATGTTAAACAGTTAAGACTCTGTCATTCAAACGAATTGACACTGCAAAGATGAAACACCGTACAAATTAAAAACGGTTAGTAATCATTTGTTTTCGTTTGTAATTGAATGTAATCGTTTAAATATTTTTTAATATATTTGAAATCAAATAGTTAGAACATGAAGTTTTATTTAGAAACCGAGCGATTAATTTTAAGAGAATTTAGAAAAAGTGAAACAGAAGGAATTTTTGAGTTAGACTCAAACCCTGAAGTGCATAAATATTTAGGGAACAATCCAATCACAACCTACAAACAAGCAGAAGATATCATCACATTTTTTGAAGAGCAATACAAAGAAAGAGGTATTGGCAGGTTTGCTGCTTTCGAAAAAGAATCAGGAGAATTCATTGGGTGGTCAGGATTGAAACTCAACACAGGAGAAAAAGAAGAATTAAATGGATTTACTGATTTTATTGATATCGGTTATCGTTTCATTCCGCGTTTTTGGGGTAAAGGGTATGCTTCTGAATCTGCTTTTGCTTGTTTAGACTTCGGCTTTAAAGAAATGAATTATGATATTATTTACGGTGCTGCTGATGTAGAAAATATTGGTTCTAACAAAATTCTGCAAAAAATAGGTTTACAATTTGTGAATGAATTTAGCTTTAAGGGTGTAGATGTGAACTGGTATGAATTAAAAAAATCAGATTATGGAAAATAAAAAGTGTTTAGAGTGTGGTGAAAAAGTAATAGGAAGGATTGATAAAAAATTCTGTTCCGATTACTGTAGAAATGCCTACAATAACAAGGTAAACAAGGATAGTAAGAACCTTATCAGAAATACGAATAACCGTTTACGAAAAAACTATAAAATTCTCTCTGAACTAAACGTTTCAGGTAAAACAAAAGTAACGCGTCGCAAGTTATTTGATAGAGGTTTTGATTTTAAATTTATCACATCTTTATACACCACAAAAACAGGAAACACCTATTATTATGTGTACGACCAAGGATATTTAGAACTGGAAAATGAATTCTATTTATTAGTTAGACAAGAGTAACTACTTCCAAGTATTTCCTTTAAGCTTCATCGCTGCAATTAACACATCTTTTTGGCTAATTTGACCGACTAGCTTACCGTTTTGAACGATAGGAAAACGTCTTCTACGAGATTGTAAAAATTTATTGGCTGCATCTAATATGTTCGTAGTACCATCTATCGTTTCAACCTCTTTCACCATCGCTCTTCCAACAGTACTATTCTCTATCGGTAAATTATAGTATCTGCTATCTGAAATTTGCTTTATACAATCACCTTCTGAAATAATACCTACCAATTCATTATTATCATTTACAACTGGGCCACCTGATATTTTATTATTAATTAAAATAGTAATAGCCTCTTCAATAGTTTGATCTTCCTTAAACGTAATAAGCTTTTTTGTCATATAATCTGACACTAAAATTGGCTCCTTCTCTTTTTCTGGTGGATTATTTCGTTTACCTTGAAAATTGATAATTCCCATAATAATTAGTTTTAGGATAGACTTAAATATACTGATTTTTAACTAATTAAAACCACGTATGTTAAAAAATAAATTCCCTATTTTTATAAGGGATAAAATTAAACTATGAAAACATCAAGAAATTACCTAGCTGTAATCATTATTATTTTAACAGTTTATTGGAGCTTTAGTGATATGATACCTAGTGTATCTTCCGCTAAAAAAGAAATAAAAACCGCTGATTTTTCTGTAGACAACGCGCTATATCATCTAAAAAATATTTCTCAAAAACCACATCACACAGGTACAGAGGAGCATAAAATTGTACAAGAATATCTTGTGCAAGAATTAAAAAAACTAGGATTAACCCCCGAAGTTCAATATCAAACAGCGATTAATAAAAAATGGAGAGCTGCCACAACTACAGAAAATATTCTTGCTAGAATTAAGGGAGGTGACAGTAGCAAAGCTCTGCTGCTATTATCACATTACGATTCCAATCCACATTCTTCACTTGGAGCTAGTGACGCGGGGTCTGGTGTCGTAACTATTTTAGAAGGTGTTAGAGCTTACTTAGCAGCAAATAAAACGCCCAAAAACGATATTATCATTCTCTTTTCAGATGCAGAAGAATTAGGTTTATTAGGAGCGCAAGCCTTTGTTGAAAATCATCCTTGGGCAAAAGATGTAGGTTTGGTTTTAAATTTTGAAGCACGTGGTAGTGGTGGATCTAGTTATATGCTGATGGAAACTAACGGAAAAAATAAAACATTACTTACTGAATTTCTGAAAGCGAATCCAAATTATCCTGCCGCCAATTCTTTGATGTATGGAGTATACAAAAAACTACCTAACGATACCGATTTAACGGTTTTTAGAGAAAAAGGGAATGTCAACGGATTTAATTTTGCTTTTATTGATGATCATTTTGATTATCATACCGAACAAGACTCTTACGAACGATTAAACAGAGAAACCTTACTCCATCAAGCAGATTACTTAACTAGCACATTAAACTATTTTGCAGATGCTGACTTAAGTAATTTAAACAGTGACACCGACTATATTTATGTCAACTTTCCTTTTACAAAACTTTTAACCTATCCTTTTTCTTGGGTTTTACCTATGTTAATTATTGCCCTAGTTATTTTTATTGCATTGGTTTTTGTAGGAATTTCAAGAAAAAAAATCACCACTGTTGGAATGTTAAAAGGATTTATCCCATATATCATTTCATTAGTAATGTGTATAGGAATGTCGTATGGTTTATGGCAATTACTATTAATTATTCATCCACAGTATACCGATATATTACACGGATTTACTTATAACGGATATCAATACATCATCGCTTTTGTGTTCTTAAACCTTTGGATAATTTTTAAAATATACTCGTTCTTTAAAGAACACAAAACAACAGATTTATTGGTTGCTCCTATTACCTTTGGATTGGTTGTAAATTACCTTATATACACAAACCTTCCAGGTGCTGGTTTTTTAATTATTCCTGTATATGCTTCATTATTTATTTTAGCAGTTCTACTTTTTATGAATATTAAAAAGGAATCTAGAGGTACTTTGTTTGCTATTCTATCAATTCCAACTATTTATATGGTTGCCCCAATGGTTCAACTATTTCCTGTTGCTTTAGGTTTAAAAATGCTATTAATTTCTGCTGTACTTTTAGTGCTTCTTTTCGGATTTATGCTTCCTGTTTTTCAGCAAGAAAAACTAAAAAATGGTTGGCAAGCTCTTACAGGTTTTATAGCGTTATTATTTTTTGTTTTAGCTACTTTTAATAGTGGATTTTCAATAGAAAAGAAAAAACCTAACAGCTTAGTATTCGTCCAAAATTCTGATACTAATACTTCGTATTGGGCTAGTCATAATAAAACCCTAGACGGATATACTAAACAGTTTTTTGATGAAGATTCCCCTCAAGGAGGAAAAGATTTGCTTGCTGGAAATAGCAAGTACAATACTTCTTTCAATTATTATAAAAAAACAGATAATAAAGACATTGCTGTTTCTAACATCAATATCAATAAAGACACCATTAGTAATGGAAAGAGAAACATTTCTTTTACCATTACACCTACTAGAACTATCGCTAAATATGAATTGTTTACAGCTTCTAAAATTACCTTAACTGACCTAACTATTAACGGTACTTTATACGACTCTGGAAAAGCTTTTACTACTGATAAAGGCACGTTACTTATTTACCAAATGGCAAATACCGATAGCAATTTAACTATTTCTTTTTCTATTGATAAAAACGTACAACCCGACATTACATTACACGAAATATCTAACGATTTACTATCACATCCTAAGTTTACAATTAAACCAAGAAGTGAAGTAATGATGCCCATGCCTTTTGTAGTTAACGATGCTATTATTTGTACTCGAAAGCTTAAACTATAAAACAAAAAAGC
>NZ_JAPEHZ010000102.1 GCF_028823685.1 Tenacibaculum sp. L6
TTTTATTTTTTCAATGAACTGCGGATTTCTGTTAAGCTCTTGAATGATGAAGTTTGGTAAGTAAGGATGCTTTAAAATAAAGCTGATATGGTTATGGGTGAAGTTCTTGATTTTGTCTTCCAAGCTTGAATCATCGTTAAGTATGGCATTAAGCTGTGGTGCCAATAAGGTAAACGCCTTTTTGAAAACAGCTTCAAACAAAAGTTGCTTGCTTCTGTAATAGTAGTGCAACATGGCCTTGTTGATGCTAGCTTTATCAGCAATTTCTTGCATTCTGGCACCATCCATTCCTTTAGATTGAAATATTTTTTGTGCTGCTTCCAGTATTTGTTCCTCTGTTTTATTGTCTTTGTGTTTCGCCATAATTCAACCATTAAGTTTAACCATTTGGTTAACAAAATTAAATAAAAAAAGATTAAAAACAAATATGGTAGCTTAAATTTGTGGCTTTAATATGGGTGAGGCTAACAAAAGTAGTGAGCAACGAGGCACAATGTAGTTGCTTGGAATAAAACAGTTGAAATTATTGAGAGGTACTTAGAAAAAGGAAAAGAAGTAATGATTGAAGGTAAATTAACCTCTCGTTCTTTTGAAGACAAAGAAGGAAATAAACGTTATGTAACTGAAGTAGTTTGTAATGAGCTATTGATGTTAGGAAATAAATAAGTGGGAAAATAAACTGTGAAAAAAGAAAAAGTAAAAGAGCGGTTATTAACCGCTCTTTTTATATTATAAATTCATACTTAACTGAATACGTTTTCTTGAAGTATCCACTTCTAACACTTTTACCTGAACATGTTGGTGTAAACTTACATGTTCGTTAACATCTTTTACAAAAGAATCAGAAAGGTTAGAAACATGTACCAAGCCACTTTCTTTAATACCTATATCAACAAAGCAACCAAAATTGGTAATGTTATTTACAATTCCAGGTAGTACCATACCTATTCGTACATCATCTATTGTTTTAATATGCTCGTTAAAACTAAAAGCTTTGGCTGTTGAGCGAGGATCTAATCCTGGTTTTTCCAGCTCTTTTATAATATCTTGTAGCGTTGGTAATCCGTAAGAATCGGTCACATATTGTTGGAGTTTAATTTGTTTTAAAACAGAAGAATTACCAATTAAATCATCTACCTTTTTGCCAGCATCTTTGGCTATTTGTTTTACTAAAGCGTAGCGCTCTGGATGTACAGCAGAGTCATCTAGTGGATTATCTCCATTTTTAATTCGTAAGAAACCAGCAGATTGCTCAAAGGCTTTTCCTCCTAAACGAGGAACTTTTTTAATGGCAGTTCTATTAGCAAAAGCTCCGTTTTCATTTCTGTAATTCACAATGTTTTCGGCCAATTTAGATCCGATACCAGAAACATAACTTAACAAAGAAGCACTGGCGGTATTAATATTAACACCTACTTTGTTAACACAGTGTTCTACTACAGTATCTAACGACTTTTTTAGTTGTGTTTGATCTACATCGTGTTGATACTGTCCAACTCCGATTGATTTTGCTTCAATCTTTACCAATTCGGCTAAAGGATCTGCTAATCTACGTCCGATGGAAACAGCTCCGCGAACGGTTACATCATAATTAGGAAATTCATCTCGTGCAATTTTGGAAGCTGAATAAATAGAAGCACCAGCTTCACTTACGACAAATACTTCTACAGTGTTTTTAAAATATGCACGTTTTACTAATTGTTCTGTTTCTCTCGAAGCAGTTCCGTTACCAATGGCAATAGCTTCAATTTTATAAGCATCTGCCAAAGAGCTAAGTTTATTCATCGCTTCTTTTGACTGATGTTGTGGCGCATGCGGAAAAATAGTTTCGTTATGTAATAAATCTCCTTGTTCGTTCAAACAAACTACTTTACAACCTGTTCTAAATCCTGGGTCGATAGCTAGTATGCGTTTTTCGCCTAACGGAGAACCTAATAGTAATTGTTGTAGGTTTTTAGCAAATACTTTGATGGCACTTTCATCTGCCTTTTCTTTGGCAGTAGTTAAAGCTTCATTTGACAAAGCAGGGAATAACAAGCGTTTATAGGAATCAGCGATGGCTAGTTCAATTTGTTCTGCACATTCGTTATGTGAACGAATAATTCTGTCTTCTATTTTTTGAAGCGCTCGTTTGTCATCAATACTGATTTTTATACGGATAAAACCTTCTTTTTCTGCACGTAAAATAGCTAACAATCGATGAGAGGGAATTCGACTTAGGTTTTCTTCCCAATCAAAATAATCTTTAAATTTTTGAGCAGCTTCATCTTCCTTTTTGGTTTTAACGACTTTGGTTGCAATGGTCGCAAAACGCTCTAATTGATAACGAATGTTATTTCTTACATCTGTTCGTTCGTTAATCCATTCAGCAATAATATGGCGAGCACCTTCTAAAGCATCGTCTACTTGCTCTACTTCGTTCGAAAGGTATTTTGAAGCGGTAAACTCCAAATCATTTACTCGCTGACTCATTAGCATCTTTGCTAACGGTTCTAATCCGTTTTTACGAGCCGTTTCCGCTTTGGTTTTACGTTTCTTTTTATAGGGAAGATATAGGTCTTCTAACGTAGTTAAATCTTCTGCTTTTTCAACCTTGCTTTTTAACTCATCGGTTAAAACTTCTTGTTCTTCCAGAGATTTTAAAATTGCTGCTTTTCGCTTTTCTAAGGCCTCAAATTGTTCTTTGAATTGAACAATTTGACCAATTTCAACTTCATCTAAATTTCCTGTTTTTTCTTTTCGGTAACGAGCAATAAAAGGAATAGTACAATCTTCATTTAACAGTTCAATAGTGTTTTGAATAGCGGTTGAAGAAAGGTTGGTATGAGAACCTATATAGGATAGTAAATTCATAAAATAAAACAAATATAAATTTTTATTCGGGGGTATACAATCTATATGTTTTTAGACTATCTTTCGCGGTTAGTCTAATTGTAAATTTATTAATGCAAACAACTGTAAATGAATTGCATAAGCAACAGTATGAACGATTGATTACTGGCTTAATTTCCAACGAGTTTGGAGTTTGTGATGATTTTTTTTCTGCGGATATGATAGCAGGATTTCGGGATAATTTGACACAACATTATACCGAAGGAACCATGTATAGAGCGGGTATTGGAAAAGACTCTGATTATACAAAAGACAAAGAGATACGACGAGATGTTATTTGCTGGATTAACGAAAAAACTGAAGATGATTTAGAAAAGATGTTCATCCAGAAAATGAATGAATTTGCTGAGTATCTAAACAAAACATGTTACACTAGTATCAATGCATTTGAATTTCATTATGCCTATTATGATGTAGGTAGTTTTTATAAACGTCATGTCGATCAGTTTAAGAGTGATAACGGACGATTATTTTCGTTTGTAATGTACTTAAACGACGATTGGAATGTAGACGATGGAGGAGAGCTGGTATTGTACACCAAAGAAAAGACAGAAACCATTTTACCGATTGGAGGTAGAGTTGCTTTTTTTAAGAGTGATGTAACCGAACATGAAGTAAAAGCAGCGTTGACAAGACCTCGCTTAAGTATTGTAGGTTGGTTTAAGAATGTGTAAAAACTAAAAAACCTCGCAATTTGCGAGGTTTTTATTTTATGAATATATGCTATTAAGCAATAAATTCTCCGTTATTCACTTTTTCTGAAGCTTCTACAAAAGCTAATTTAGAATATTAAATTATTATAATTCCGTTATTATTTCAACCTCAGATTCGTTATCTATTGAGGAAGAGTATATTAAAGAGGTTAATTCCTGTCTCACATCTCTTCTCAAGTTTTTAAATGCGGTTCCTTTCTTTTTTCCGAATAATTTATCATAGTTTTCTTTATTTAAAACTGTACCATTAAAAGAAATTTGGAAAGAACAATGAGGATACATACAAGGTAAAGGTGTATGAATTAGTTTTATGTTGACACTTAAATCAGGGTTTGCATCAGAAAATATAATTTTTTCATATGTTCCGTTTTCATTTAAAGATTTGATGACAGAAGTGTTTATTTCCTTATTTGGAATTAACTCTATTGAAGAGGATTCATTAATGTCAAACAAAACATCTTCTTTAGGGTATT
>NZ_JAPEHZ010000103.1 GCF_028823685.1 Tenacibaculum sp. L6
AGCTTTTTAGAAACCCCCGCCTTTGAAAAGACCATGGAAACCTTGGGCGGGATGCTTCCTAAAATCTTAGAAGCTTCAGGAGGCAATGCCGTAGGACACCCGAGCCAGTTAGCAAGCCCGAATGTTTCGCCCATACAAAAAGCCTTTGTACAAAAGCTTCCCACTGCCACCGACGAACAAGTGATGTTTTTTAACTATTTGCTTGACAACTGGCAAGAAGATTTAATCACACAAGTAGCACAGATTATCGAACAACAACAAGAACACCATGAAGATACAAACTAAAAAAGAAGCCATTGCCCAATTAGAAAAATTACCAGAAAAAGTATTGATACGCCTAGCAGAGCTATCCAGTCATAAAGAAGCACAAAGCTACTTTGCATGTCCGATAAAATACGGAGCAGTCAAGAGCTTTTTGAAGTAGAAAGCAACAACACAAGATACAGGAGAAAAAAAAGCGATGAAAAAGAAAACAAGTGTATCAAAAGTTGCCACCCGAAACAACGCTAAAAAAGCGGTAAGCAAAGCCAATGAAGCCAGTGCCTTTTTACTAGCCAATAAACCACTACTGATAGTAGCAGGCGGAAGTGTCGTAGCGTATTTCCTATACAAAAGACTCAAACAATCAGCCGATGCGGTAACCGAAGTCTTTCAAGATGTAGCAGACGACCATATCGAAGCAGACCTACATATCAACACAGGAAAGCTAAGCATCAATAAAGAACAAGCGAAGATTTTAGCCAAGTCCTTACTAGATGCTTTTAACGACACCGCTTTTGGACTTCCTGCCACCGATGAAGCCAAAGTAAAACAAGTCTTTGACAAACTACAAACAGGCGATGACTTTAGACTCGTGTATAAAATCTTTGGCAGGAGAAAACGCATGGGAGGCAAAACCCCAACGGTATGGCTCGATAAAAAGCTTGCGGACGATTACGATTTAATCTACTGGCTTAAAGCAGAAATTTCAGAGACGTGGGACAGGCAATTATACCACCAAATCAAACAACGAGTACAAAGCGCAGACATGCCCTTTTAAACAAAAAAAAATGAAAAAGAACAATGGAAGCAAGTTTACCAATTTACGGGTTGGCATGTCCCGACACCCAACAAGCCCAAGAAGAATTTGACACGAAAAAAAATTGCGGATGTACGATGAATACAACAGCACAACAATTAATCAGCGGAATCATTATCAACGGAAGCACAGGAAAACCCTTTGAAGCAGGGCTTGTCAATGTGTACAATACCCAAACCAAAAAAGGAACAACACCCGATGCAAACGGAGCATTTCAATTGTATGCCAGTCCTACCGATGTGATACACATTTCCTTTGTGGGCTATGATACCCTACAAATAGCAGCCTCAAAACTACCTGCCACCATCACGTTGCAGGAAAGCTCGGAACTACTATCAGAAGTAGTGATAACCGCTAATAAGAAAGGAGATAACAATTATATCTATGCCAGTATGGGACTGTTAGGCTTACTGTTTGTGTATGCGATTGCCAAGGATAAGAAAAAGAATAAAACAAAACAACGACCTAATGGAATTTATACTCATGCACTGGGAAAAAATCACAGGTATTTTAGGACTGTTTTTTTCCTTTTTCGCAGGCTTTAAAATGCGGAAGATACGCCACCAAGAAGCCAAAAACCTAGCCTTAGAAAGACGTTACAAAGCCGATTTACAAAAGCTAGAGAATTACAAACGAGCCTTTGACATCAATGCAGAAATGATAGAAAGCATTAAAAGTGATTTTATGGCTCGTATCGGTTCATTACATCAGTATATCGAACAATTGGAACACATGAACACAAAGCTACACAGCATCGTAGCCAAACAACAAAAAGAACTCGACAAATACATCACAAAATATGGAAAAGACATTTAAAATACTCAGTATTGTTTTATTACTACTGATTACAGCGTGTGGGACAACCAAACATAGTAAGACACATAGTTTAGGAACCCAAGTAGATAGTGTTTATGTACAAAAAGATAGCGTACAGAGCATCACTATCAATAGCGCTATTCAAGACAAAATATTTATAAAGGTTGCCACTGGAGATACTTTACTAGACAGCCTCGTCAATCAAAAATTACAACACTTTGCCAGTAGCAAACAAAGCGGTACAAACAGCTATAGCGTTCGCTACGACACCCAAGCCCAAGGGTTTGAGATACGCAGTACCATAGGCGCTACCAAGGAAGTGATTACCAAACAGCGGGATAGTACATCAACGAGCCAGTACAAAAAGAAAAAACAAGAGCGAAAAGAGCAAACAACAACACACCGATTGCCCATGTGGGTTTGGGTACTGCTCTTAGTGCTTGCAGGCATGGTCTATGGAATCGTCAAAACAACCTAAAACCACGAATGAACACAAGAAAACTATGGGTCGTTGGAGCGGGCATTGGCTTGGTAACCCTAGCCACTTTTATCAGCCAAAAGAAAGCCCAACTGACCCGTATAATAGAACAATTACAGTTTCGTGTTTCAGGAATTAGAAATGTGCAGCTCTCATGGCAACACATCGCCTTAGAACTAGACATACAATTACGAAACCCAACAAAGGAACATTTGAACATCAATACAGGATTTATAAGCGCAAAAGAGCTACGAATCTATGAAAAGAAGACAGGGAAACAATTAGCCTTTACCAAGCTAAATACCCACAAAATTAGCATTCCTAGTGGCGGTATGTACCAGTTACCACCCACGCACATTAACCTGCCTGTACTCACCGTAGGACAATTGGTTTTTGAGGAGCTTCAAAAAAAGCAACAGGACTTTATAAAGGCGTTGCGTTTTGAACTGGACGTAGCCACTTTAGGGAACACACGAACCGTACAATTTTAAAAAAAGAAAAAAAGAAAATGGCAAGCTATGAAGCATTCAAACCCTCTTTAGAACAAGCAGAGGGCGGGTATCAAAACCTAAAAAACGACAAAGGAAACTACAATTCAAAAAAAGAACGAGTTGGAACTAATCACGGAATTTCCGCTAAATTCTATGAAAAGGTACTAGGAAGACCTCCGAGTATCAGCGATATGAAAAGCCTTACCAAAATAGAAGCCCACATCCTTTTTAAAAATGAGTTTTGGGACAAAATGCAAGCCGATAGCATCCGTAGTCAGGCAGTGGCAGAAATGATAGTCGACCATGCGATAAACGCCAATCCAAGAGTAACCGCAGGTATCGTGCAACGCTCTTTAAACCGATACTTTGGCAAAAACCTACAGGTAGATTATGTCATAGGATCTAATACTGTCAAAGCCATTAACTCGGTAGATGCCAAACAACTCTTTGAGCGCATAGGAAAAGAACGTCTCGCCTATTACAAACGCTTAAAAGACTACCAATACTTTGCAACGAGTTGGACAGGGAGAGTGTTTGCACTAGCCCATAAGTTTGGTGTTGACCTCAAAAAAAAAAGGTAGCACCGCTACTAGGAAGTATTGCAGGCATAGCCCTTATCAGCTATGTGATATATACAAAAGCTAAAAAGAAAAAGAAAAAATAAGATGAATACCATACAAAAATTTCAAGCCTTAGACGGCAAAGAAGTTAGCCGAAGTACGTTAGAAAGATTAGTAACACAGGCAAAAAAAGAAAACAATACGGAGGTTATTTATAGAATCTCAAAAATCTTAAACGACCACCCTAAGTACACGACGTTTAACATTTCAGTCAAACGATATGCAACAGGACTGAACGCACCAAGGCATACAGGAGCATACAAAGAAGCCTTAACCAGTTGCGGGCGT
>NZ_JAPEHZ010000104.1 GCF_028823685.1 Tenacibaculum sp. L6
TGCTGCCGCAGGAAAAATAGCTGGATTCAAAACCATCGGAATTATTAGAGGTGATGAATTAGGAAAGGATTTGACGAAGACACTTGCTCAAAACAAAACCTTAAAAAATGCGTTCGATAATGGGATGCAATTTCAATTTGTTTCTAGAGAAGCCTACCGAAACAAAACTTCCGAAGCATTTATCAAACATTTAAAAAAAGAATTTGGTGATTTTTATCTCGTTCCAGAAGGAGGAACGAATGCTTTAGCAGTACAGGGTTGTGAAGAGATTTTAACAAATGAAGATGAAAAATTCGATTATATTTGTTGTGCAGTAGGTACTGGAGGAACCATTTCTGGATTGATAAATTCAGCTAAAGAACACCAAAAAGTAATTGGTTTTCCTGCATTGAAAGGTGATTTTTTAACGGATGAAATAAAACCTTATGTAAAAGGAAATGAAAACTGGAGTTTACAAAACAAATATCATTTTGGAGGCTACGGAAAATATACTCCAGAATTAATTCGTTTTGTAAATGAGTTTAAAGAGCAAACGACTATTTTGTTAGATCCTATTTATACAGGAAAAATGTTGTTTGGAATACTAGACTTAGTAGCAAAAGATGCATTTCCAGTAGGTAGTAAAATACTAGTAATTCATACAGGAGGTTTGCAAGGTATAGCTGGAGTAAATCAAAAATTAAAGAATAAAAATCAAGAGTTAATAAAGGTTTAATGAAAATAAAAGTAGTTTTTTTAGCAGCATGTGCTGTGATATTGGCAAGTTGTGGATCAGGAAAAAATGTGGTAAGGTCTACACCTAATGAAGTAGTGCTGGAGACTAAGGAAGAGAAAGCACCAAAGTTGCCTCAATTAGAGCAAATAAAGCGACCAGTAGCAACAACTACGAATCATACCGAAACCTATATTCAAAAGTTTGCTCCGATTGCAGTTAAGAAAATGCATGAGCACGGAATTCCTGCAAGTATTACCTTAGCACAAGGAGTGTTAGAGTCAGGAAGTGGTAGAAGTGCATTAGCGCTTCGTTCTAACAATCACTTCGGAATTAAGTGTCATAGAGGTTGGCAAGGACATAGTGTAACTCATGATGATGATGAAAAAGGAGAATGTTTTAGAAAATATAAATATCCAGAAACATCGTACGAAGATCACTCTCAGTTTTTATTAACGCGTAGTCGTTATGCAAGTTTGTTTAAATTAAGACATACCGATTATAAAGGTTGGGCGTATGGGTTGAAAAAAGCTGGGTATGCAACAGATAAACGATATCCGCAAAAGTTAATTTCTATCATTAATAAATACGATTTATCTCAATACGATAGGGTAAAACCTGACGGATCGTTAGCCGCTAAAATACCAAGTTACAAAGAAGAGTCTCATAAAGTGCAAAAAGGAGATACGTTGTATTCTATATCGAGAAGGTATAATATTTCGGTACAACGATTAAAAGAAGTAAACGGATTGACGGATAACAACATTAGTATTGGTCAAGACTTACTTGTAAAATAAAAAATAGCAATAGATTATATATGCCAATTATAAAACCTGTAAACGGAAAACATCCGCAAATACCAAAAGATTGTTATGTGGCAGAAAATGCTACTATTGTTGGAGATGTACAAATGGGAAAAGAATGTAGTGTATGGTTTAATGCTGTAATTCGAGGTGATGTACATTATATAAAAATGGGAGACAAAGTAAATGTACAGGATGGGGCGGTTATACATGCTACCTATAAAAAATCACCAACTACGATCGGAAATAATGTGTCTATTGGTCATAATGCTTTGGTGCATGGATGTACAATTCACGATAATGTGTTAGTAGGTATGGGGAGTATTATTATGGATGATTGCGTGGTAGAATCGAATTCTATTATCGCTGCAGGTGCTGTAGTTACTAAAAATACACATATTGAAAGCGGAAGTGTATATGCAGGAGTTCCAGCTAAAAAAGTAAAAGATATTTCTCAAGAACTAATTTCTGGAGAGATTGATAGAATAGCCAACAATTATGTGAAGTATTCAAGTTGGTTTAAAGAAGAATAAATAAAAAGTAAAAAGGGCTTTTTCAATCAAAACTAATCTACTATAAATCGATATTACTTATCGCTTTTATTTTCTTTTTGATGCTTTCTTTTTTCATGTATTTTGCGGTCACCTTTCTTTTTATGTCTATTCATTTTTCTTGCAGCCATTTTTTCAAAGCGTTCGTATTGCTGCTCGTTTAAAATGCGTTTCATTTCAGTTTTGTATGCAATTTGCTTGTCTAGCATTTTGGTTTTCATTGCATAACGCTCTTCCGAAGTAGGCTTACTATCGCTTTCTTTCATTGCTTTTCTCTTAGCCCACATCTCTTTTCTTTCAGCTACTTTTTTAGCTATTAAAGGTTTAATTTGGTTTTGTTGCGCTTCAGTTAAATCCAACTTCAATGTCATTTTTTTAACTTCTAACTCTGTTTGTTGCTCTACCGTTAATTGCTCACGTTTACCTTTATCTCCTTTTTGTGCTTGAGTAGTAACGGTAAATCCAACCGCTAAAACCAATACTGTTAATAATTTTTTCATGTTTATAAAAATTTAAGGTTTTGTAATTATTTACGATTCTAAGACCAAGCGAGATTAAAAAAGTTTAAATTTGAAAGTATTTTTAACATTTTTTTAGTTTTATATGAAGTCAATTTTCAGAATTGCTGTAAGATTTTTATTGGTGGTTATAGCAGCGTTTGCAATCTTCTTTTTTTGGGCGTCTTCACCAACCATGGATGAAGCTGAGTACGCAAAAATAATTACAAACGAGTATGATCCCACTTTAGATACTGATTCTGTTTACAGTATTGTAACTTACAATATTGGGTATTTAAGTGGAATGACAAATAACCGAGCAATCGCAAAACCTAAAGAACTATTCGATTCTAATATGAAAAAGGTGCTTACTGAAATTAAAAAAGTAAATCCAGATATATTGGCTTTTCAAGAAATTGATTACAAAGCAGCGAGATCGTATGAAGTAAATCAGGAAGAAGAGATCGCTAAATTAGGATATAACTATGTGGCAAGAGGTATAAATTGGGATGAACATTACGTTCCTTTTCCTTATTGGCCACCAAGCATGCACTTTGGTAAAATTGTGTCGGGACAATCAATTTTGAGTAAGTACGAATTGAAGGATTACCAACGAATTGTGTTAGAGCGTGTGGCAGATAATCCGTTTTATAGAGATGCGCTGTATTTAGATAGATTGGTGCAAGTGGTTAAAGTGGTTATAGAAGGAAAAGAGGTTGTGGTGATAAACTTGCATTTAGAAGCATTTGATAAGGCAACACGAGTACGTCAGTTTGAATATGTGTTGAATCTTTTCAATAGTTATAAAACAACGTACCCAACTATTTTATTGGGTGATTTTAACTCAAAAGCAAGAGATAGCGAAGCTATTATTCAAAAAATATTTTCGATGGAAGGAGTTGGGAATGCTGCGTTTTCTTCTGAGAACCCTGAAAACACATTTGATACTAAAGATCCCGTAGAACGTATTGATTATATTTTTTATACAGAAAATACGATAGAATATATTGAAGGAAAAGTTTTGAATGAATTTGGAGAAGCTTCTGACCATTATCCAATAGAGATGAGGTTCAAATTGAAATAAAATAAATAAAAACGACTCGATTATTTATTGAGTTGTTGTTTTTAAAACTAAAAAACCCGAACAAA
>NZ_JAPEHZ010000105.1 GCF_028823685.1 Tenacibaculum sp. L6
ATTCATCAAGCAAACGAAAAAATGGATGAAGCCATCATCAAACGTTTTTATCGTCTGTATAAGAAACCAATTCCTGAAGGAGTTATGCCTATGAGCATTCATAAATTAGGTAATAGTTCCGTAGCAACCGTCCCTACCCTACTTGATTTGGTATTAAAAGGAAATATTGAAAATCAAGAAGTAAAAAAAGGGGATGTCATCATTCTTGCCTCTGTCGGAGCAGGTATGAATATTAACGCAATTGTTTACAAGTATTAAAGTTTCTTAAACAGTAAGAATTTCTTGTTAAATATTCTCGCAAATCTAAAATGTAAGTACTATTTTTGCGCATGCAACAACACAACGTACTTATATTAGATTTCGGATCGCAATACACGCAGTTAATTGCGCGCCGCGTAAGAGAATTGAATATCTATTGTGAAATTCACCCTTACAACAAAATACCACAAAATTTAAACGATTTTAAAGCTGTTATCCTTTCTGGAAGTCCGTCATCGGTTCGTTCAGAAGAAGCACCACATCCAGATTTATCTGAAATAAGAGGTAAAAAACCTTTATTAGCGGTTTGTTATGGAGCACAGTACTTAGCTCATTTTTCTGGCGGATTGGTAGCTCCTTCAAATACTCGTGAGTATGGTAGAGCTAACTTATCTTTCATTAAAGAAGGTGAAGAATTCTTTAAAGGAATTTCTCAAGGAAGTCAAGTTTGGATGAGTCATTCAGACACGATTAAAGAATTACCTACTGGAGGAACCTTGTTAGCAAGCACGCACGATGTTGAAAATGCAGCTTATAAGATTGAAGGTGAAACTACCTATGCAATACAATTCCACCCAGAAGTATATCATTCTACTGACGGTAAACAATTATTACAAAACTTTTTAGTTAATATAGCTGGAGTTGCTCAAACTTGGACACCAGATTCATTTGTAGATGAAACAGTTGCTGAGTTGAAAGCCAAAATAGGCAATGATAAAGTTGTTTTAGGATTATCTGGAGGAGTAGATTCTACCGTAGCTGCGGTTTTATTACACAAAGCTATTGGAAGCAACTTACACTGTATTTTCGTAAACAACGGATTATTACGTAAAAATGAATTTACCGATGTATTAAAACAATACGAAGGTATGGGATTAAACGTTAAAGGAGTAGATGCTTCGGCACGCTTTTTGGCCGAGTTAGCTGGATTAAGTGACCCAGAAGCAAAACGTAAAGCTATCGGTAAAGTTTTTATCGATGTTTTTGATGATGAAGCACACCAAATAGAAGATGCAAAATGGTTAGCACAGGGAACAATATATCCTGATGTAATTGAATCAGTTTCTGTAAACGGTGGACCTTCAGCAACCATTAAAAGTCACCATAACGTAGGTGGTTTACCAGATTTCATGAAGTTGAAAGTAGTAGAGCCTTTACGTATGATTTTTAAAGATGAAGTTCGTCGTGTAGGTGCATCTATGGGAATTGACCCAGAATTATTAGGTCGTCACCCTTTCCCAGGTCCTGGTTTAGCTATCAGAATCTTGGGTGACATCACTGCTGAAAAAGTTCGTATTTTGCAAGAAGTCGATGCAGTGTTCATTAACGGATTAAAAGAAAGCGGATTATACGATAAAGTATGGCAAGCAGGTGCTATTTTATTACCAGTAAACTCAGTTGGAGTGATGGGTGATGAAAGAACCTATGAAAAGGTAGTTGCTTTAAGAGCAGTTGAAAGTACCGACGGTATGACCGCTGATTGGGTAAATTTACCTTATGAGTTTTTACAAAAAACGTCAAATAAAATAATAAATAATGTAAAAGGTGTGAATAGAGTTGTGTATGACATCAGTTCTAAACCGCCAGCAACAATTGAATGGGAATAACCCCCTTCAATTAATTTAAAATAAAAAAAGAGTAGATGAAGAAATTACAGTTTTTACTATTAGTTTGTATTTTAACTTTTACCGTTTCTTGCGGACAGCAAAAACGTTATGTATCGTACAAAGTTCAAGAAGGCGAAACGATGCGCGACATTGCTGATCGTTTGGACATGAAAACAAAAGATTTATTACGTTTAAATCCTGATGTTAGCAGACGTCCAGAAGCAAATACGGTAATTGTAATTCCAAATCCTAAGCTTAAAAATAGTACTTCTACATCTACTCCTTCTTCAGAAGAAGAACCAACCACTATTGAAACTATTGAGGATTCAACTTCCGAACCTGAAGAAAATGATACTGTTTATCAACAAACCATTATTGAGTACGAAACTCATGAGGTACAAAAAGGTGAAACCGTATATCGAATCACCAAACAGTATGGAATTACCAAAGATGACTTACTTAAATACAATCCTGAATACACCAATATTGAAAGTAATAATTTGAGTATTGGTCAAGTATTAAAAGTCAAAGAAATTAAGAAAACGATTACTATTGACAAAGAAGAGGTTTTAGCAAAATTTTTAACCCACACGGTTAAAAGCAAAGAAACCATGTATAGTTTAACACGTTTTTACAATGTTTCAAAAGAAGAAATTTTACGTTTAAATCCTGAATATCCTGATTTAGCAGATAACAAACTATCAATAGGTCAATTATTAAAAATAAAACCTATTGAAGAAGTAAACGAAGCTGAAAATTATACTTTTTACAAAGATTTTATAGAAGAAGATACTTCTATCAACTTAGCTATCTTACTTCCTTTTAGAGCAGATGAGTACGTAGAAAAATCAAGCAAAGATATTTTTGAAAAAAATCAATTAGCAAATATGGTTACCGATTTTTATATGGGTGCAGAAATCGCTATTGATTCTATCAAAAAACAAGGAGTAAATGTACATGTTAATGTTTTTGACACTGGTAACAGAGGAAATAACATTGAGGCTATTCTAAATGAAAATAAATTAGAAAATACAGATGTGGTTATTGGTCCTTTTTACTCAGACAAAGCTGAAGTTGTTGCTAAAGGAGTGAATGTTCCTGTAATTTTCCCTCATTATTCTAATAATCAAGAAAAATTTTCTTCTTCTAAATTAGTAAAAACAGCTCCTGAAAAAAACAGGTATGCAGACTATTTAATTTCTTATTTAAAGGACAGTTATAAAGATCAAGAAATTTTTGTTGTTGGTGATGATAAAAACGAATCTAATCGTTTGGTTTCAAAAATTGTTTCTGAATTAAAACAACATGACAGCATCAACAACATTCATATTTTAAAGCCTGAAAAAGGATATATCAAAAGAGAACGTTTTACAAAAAAAATGTCTTCAAAAAGACATAATTGGGTAATTATTGCTTCTGAAGATAATGTTGTCGTTGCTGACGCTTTAAATAGTATGATTGGCTTACCTGATGAAGTTAATGTTCAAGTATTTTCTTCAGATAAAGGAAGTGCTTATTACAGAATTGACAACAATAAACTAGCTAGCATTAACTTTACCTATGTTTCCGATACTTATACTGATGAAGAAGCGATAGAGACTAAAACTTTTACCGAAAAATATTTACAAGTAAACAATACGATTCCTTCTGATTATGCTATTAAAGGGTTTGATATTACTTACGATATATTAATGCGTTTAGCTTCTGGTGAAGACCTTGACACTACCTTTAAAAAGGGAGCTTCATTACGTGTAGAAAATAAATTCGACTATCGTAAAAAAGTATTTGGTAGCAGTAGTAATAATGGTTTATTTGTTGTGAAATACAATAGAGATCTTAGTTTAAGCAGGTTGAGATAAACTAAAAAATACAGTAAATAAAAAGC
>NZ_JAPEHZ010000106.1 GCF_028823685.1 Tenacibaculum sp. L6
AAATATTTTTCTCGGGGTTTTTCACAATCCTCTATAAAAAAACTAAAAATGAAATTTTAGTGCGCTTAATTTTCTAATGTAAACCCTTGGGCTAACACTACTGTGTTATCTTTTGTTGAATTTTACCTAATGAAAAGCTAGTAATATGAATTTCCGCTATATTTCTTATACTGTTTCTGAAAGCATTAATGTTGCAGCTAGTTTCCCTAATTTATTTGCTTCTTTTGGGCTATCTCCAGTAATAAGTTTACGATCATGACACACTTTTCCATTCGGCATTTTATTTACAATCGTTACACCCAATGCTTGTAATCTTTCTCCAAAACACCAAGGCATTGCTCCTGGTATATATCCTGTTAACGGAAGAATTTTATCTGCTCCATCAGGAAAAGCAGCAATCTTGTATCCTTTATATGGAAACTCTTCTGGAGAAGCGTCAATAGCTGCTGCTAAAAAAGCAGCTGGTCCGTGGCAGATAGAAATCATCCACTTATCATGTTTTACACTCCAATCAATTACCTTTTTAACCGCTAAGCTTGTCGGCAAATCAATAATAGCACCGTGACCTCCTGGTATATATACTGCTGTATACGGACTATTTTTATCTAATTTTTTAACTATTTCCTGTAAACTTAAAGGTGCTAGAATTTGTGGTTTAAACATCTCATAAATAGCCATTACTTCTCTATCCTCTTCAGGAAAAGCCCATTCTTCTAACTTTAATGGTTTACCTGTTGGCGTAGCTATATCCATTTCAAACCCAGCTTTCATAAAGTGCAACATTGGCACAAACATTTCTACAGGATGATTTCCTGTTAAAAAGTTTTTCCCGTTTTGCATTTCAAGTAGTGTTTGTTCTGTTCCAATTACTAAGATTTTTCGATTTCTATCTGTATTCTTATCTTCAAAAACTGAATGATCATAGTCTGTTTTTTTATCTACAGCTAGTTTTAAAGCTAATTTTGAAGGAGAATATATATTTCCTGAAACCTGTTTTGGCTCTACCCCTAACATACTTTTTATACTACTCATACTAATTCAGTTTATTGGTTTTGTACTACTTAAAATTTCTTTATTAAGTTACAACCTTTATTAATATTACAAATCTATTATATAAACAAACCATTTATTAACTCTTAAAGTTTAAATAGTACTCCTAAATGTTCAAAATGTTTTGTTTGTAATTCAAAACTTCTTTCCACTATCAACTTATAACATTCACAAATAATTTAGTAATTTCGGCCTTCTAAATTGTATTGTAAATACCCTTATTAATAATTACACTTGTATAATGCTTTAAACTAATTTACAAGCATTTACATAACTATAATTGTCCACATGGACTCTGTTTTATGAAAGTTTGTATCGCCGAGAAACCTAGTGTAGCCCGTGAGATTGCTAATATCTTAGGAGCCAATACCAAACGAGATGGATATTTCGAAGGGAATGGTTATGCGGTTACTTATACATTCGGTCATTTATGTACACTTTTAGAACCTAAAGACTACAAACCGCACTGGAAAAGCTGGGATTTAAACAACCTCCCTATGCTACCTGAGCGCTTCGACACTAAGGTTACCAACGATAGTGGTATTCAAAAACAGTTTAAAATAGTTAAATCTTTATTTGAAAAAGCCGATGTGGTTATCAACTGTGGGGATGCGGGACAAGAAGGAGAACTCATTCAGCGTTGGGTAATTAATCAAGCTAATTATAAAGGTAAAATTCAACGTTTATGGATTTCTTCTCTTACTGAAGAAGCCATTAAAGAAGGTTTTGACAACCTAAAAGACAACGACGATTACAATAACTTATACTATGCAGGTTACTCTCGTGCAATTGGCGATTGGTTATTAGGTTTAAATGCAACACGTTTGTATACCGTAAAATTTGGTGGTTACAAACAAGTATTATCAATTGGTAGAGTACAAACTCCTACCCTAGCCATGTTGGTTGACCGTTATAAAGAAATTCAAAATTTTAAACCTGAACCTTATTGGGAACTACAAACCTTGTATCGCGATACACTTTTTAGTTGTGAAGAAGGTCGTTTTTTGAAGAAGGAAGAAGGACAAGCCTTTGCTGATAAAGTAAAAGAAAGTGATTTTGAAATCACTTCAGTCACCAAAAAGAAAGGAAAAGAATACGCACCTAAGCTATTCGATTTAACGGGTTTGCAAGTATATTGTAATAATAAGTTCGGATTTTCTGCGGATGAAACCTTGAAAATTGTTCAGAAACTCTATGAAATGAAAGTAGTTACCTACCCTAGGGTTGACACTACTTTTTTACCGAATGATATTTATCCAAAAGTTCCGAATATTTTAAAAGGGTTAAAGCAATACACAACCTTAACACAACCTCTTTTAGGGAAAAAAATACGCAAATCGAGCAAAGTTTTTAACGATAAAAAAGTAACCGATCACCATGCGATTATTCCTACGGGAATAGAAATCAACTTGCAATACAATCAGCAGCAAGTATACGACATTATTGTTCGTCGATTTATTGCCGTTTTTTATCCAGATAGTGATATTTCCAATACTGCTGTAATAGGTGAAGCTGATAAAGTTTCATTCAAAACCACAGGAAAAGAAATTTTGACCAAAGGTTGGCGTGAAGTTTTTGAATACGGAAAAGAGCCTAAAAAAGATACCGAAAAAGACGTGTTACCTACTTTTATCAAAGGAGAAAAAGGCCCACACGAACCCTCATTTTTAGAAAAGGAAACCAAACCTCCTCGTAATTATACCGAAGCTAGTTTATTACGTGCTATGGAAACTGCAGGAAAACAAGTAGATGATGACGAAATGCGCGAATTGATGAAAGAAAATGGTATCGGTCGTCCATCTACACGTGCAAGTATTATTGAAACTTTGTTCAGACGAAAATATATTGAGCGTCAAAAAAAATTGATTATCCCTACCAAAACAGGTATCGACTTAATTGATTTGATTGACAACGAGCTCTTAAAATCTGCAGAATTAACTGGATTGTGGGAAAAACGTTTAAAAGAAATTGAACGTGGTGAATACAGTGCTGCGCATTTTATTAATGAAATGAAAAAAATGGTAGATCGTTTGGTATACGAAGTACGATCTAATACTAAATCTGTACGATTATCTGCCGAAAAAAGTACGATTTCAAACACAACTAAAACCAAGAAAAAATCAACTTCTAAAAAGAAAGAAGTTGTAGGTAAAAGTTGTCCGAAGTGTAACAACGGACAATTGTTAAAAGGAAGTACCGCTTATGGATGCTCTTCTTATAAAAACGGATGTGATTTTAAACTTCCATTTGAGTTTATGGATAAAAAAATATCTGAAAGTCAGTTAATCCGATTACTAGACAAGGGATGTACAACTAATTTGAAAGGTTTCAAGCAAGGTTCAGAAAAAATAGAAGGGTTAGTTCGTTTTGATGATAGTTTCAATTTAAAGTTCGAGCCCAAAAAAACGAGTTCAAATGTCAATTCGAGTGATAAGGGTAAATCAATTTCAGATACCTTAACATGTCCAAAATGTAACAAAGGAACCGTTTTAAAAGGGAAATCTGCCTACGGGTGCTCTGAATACAAAAATGGTTGTGATTTTGTATTTACGTTTGAAAACATCAAAAAAATAGCCAATGGAAAACCATTGACAAAAGAACTAG
>NZ_JAPEHZ010000107.1 GCF_028823685.1 Tenacibaculum sp. L6
CATTACCTATAGGGTCGGATTTTTTCTTTAAAGATTTAATAGATAAAGAAAAAGAACAGAAAACTTTTTTTGAATATTACGATGTAAATAATTCTAATTTTAAAAGAATAAAAACTAATCAATATAGTTCATTTTATAAACCAACTAAAGCAGATACATTCAATGAGGAAGATTCGTTTGCTTTACAATCTATAAGCGATTATTCTTTTTTTGATTTGGTGAAAGTTTTACCTAAAAAGAATAATTTTTATATAATGATTTTTGGAGGAGAATCTATTATTAATGATTATGATGGTAATGTTTTTTCTGTAGATCGAAAAGATTTGGTTGTAATTGATGAAAATCATAAGATTATTAGTGAAATGAATCTGTATTATGATTACAGCAATGGGATATTTGCCAGAATGAAATCATTTTTTATTGATAAAGAAGGCGTCATTTATATTAAATATTACTTTGAAGATGAAGAAGGGAGTAGCAAGTTTTCTAATGTAGAAAAATATATGATAAATGATAAAGGAGAAATATTGAAAAAGTAAAATATGTTTATTATGATAAGGATGGAAAAAACACAATTTAAAAGATGTTTATGATATAATTCAAGTTGAAGAGTATGAGTATGGAAAAACACTAAAATCTGTGCCAGCAGGGTTCACGAAAGAAGAAACTATAGGTAAAGGACGTAAAAAGTATACGTATACTGATAAAGTAGTTGTCAAAGGAACAAAGGGTGATGAAAAAGGGAAAATTAGAAAAAACATAAAGACAGGGAAGAAATCACCATTAATTAAAATAGGGAGTAAAGATTACACAGGGCAAAAATTACCTATTCAATTTAAATTAATGGCCAACAGTACTAGGCTTTATATTCATCCAAATGCTTTTGCCTGTGTATTAGGTACAATAGCTAATGTAGGTTATAAAGACATTACAATGGTTGGTTTTACAGGTAAAGATAATCATGGTTTTCCAAGTAAAACACATGTAAATGGGGTGCACGGAGATTTTAGGTATTTGCGTAAAGATAAAACAGGAGCAAGTCTTCACATTAATAATGACGAAGGGGCTAAAGAATTAGATGTAACTCGTCAAGAAAAAATGATTGATGCTTTTGTGAAATTTGGATGGCCTAAGTTTTATAGTTATAAATTTAAATTAACAAAAGATCAAAAAGAAAAACAGCTTTTAAAAAAATGTGATCACTTAGGAGGGCATCACCATCATTTACATACAAGAAGATTTAAACCAAAATTCAAGTAGTCTTATGAGAAATTTAATTTATATTTTTTGTTTACTCTCGTTTTTTTATTGTAAGCCAAAAGAATCTCAAAAAATAGAAGGTAAGAAAAAAAAGACATTCTATTTAACTAAAAAAAGAGATTTGAGATATTCTGATAGTATCTTGTCAAAAATAAAAGAAATTACCAAATCAGGATATTACGATCATAGTGAAGAAGTTGCATACAAAAAAAACAACAAGGATGTTTTTATTTTAATTTATGAAGATTTTGAGAATTTTAAATTGAAAGGAATAGGTTACTCTATTACACATGAAGATGATAAAAAATATTATTCTACATTCTATCATTTTAGCGAATTAGATGAAAAAAATGTGTTATCAGTTTATGAATCGTATGATTATGATAAAGAAGATGAGGATAATCATAAAAATAAAGTTATAGATTCTATTTTTCTAAAAGACAATAAAATTGTCCTTTGGAAAAATAAACAAGTAACACAAAAAGAAATGTTAGAAAAAGAAAAAGAGATTTTAGCTATTAAACGAGAAATAGACAGTGTTCTAAAAGATTAGAAATTTATGTATGATTTTGCAGGATATTGTTTGATTATGGATAGACTAGTTGGGTTGAGGTAAGTGAATTAATTATTTCTTTTAAGGTATTTTTAAAAAGAAAAACTGTAGAAGAAAAAGGAATAGATAATGTTAAAATAGTTATTACCGATGAAATTAATTAAGATACTTATATTACTTTTTTTATTTTCTTGCTGCTCAAATGCTCAAAATCATTGTAAATTGAATGATGTTATTGATGATTTTTTGAATACAGAGGTGCCTTATTCTGAAGATGAAACAAGTGTTGATTTAACAGATGTGTTTACAAATAACACAGTACCATATATAGGTTTTATTGGAGAAAGTAAGAGAAAAATAGATTTTTTTATTACTTTGATTAAGCGTGATACAATCAATAATAATCGCTATCTAATAGAAGGGCAAACAAAGGTTTACTCTGAAATTACAAGGAATTTTAAAGGAGAACTCTTATTAGAAAAACAATACAAATTTTCTAAAAAACTAGACGAGGAAGTATCTTATTCTGATATAATTTTAAAACAAGGTTTTTCAATATTGACTTATGAATTGAAAGAAGATAATAATTTAGATAATAGAGGTGTTTTTAAGGGGAAGCTAATGGTTTCATGGTATCAAGACACTGATAATAATATAAATTATGATGATACTTTAGATTATATACCAAGTTATGCTAACTGTTATTTTTTTGGAAGTTGGATAAATAAAGATAAAAATGAAAAGATATTAACAGCATGGAGTCATTACAGAATACCATGCTCGGGAGATTTAGATATTGGGGCAGCCGAGTTTTCACCTAACCCAAAATATTACAATCAAGGGTGGAAATTGTATTCTTCAGAAGAGGAAACTATAAATCCAAATAGTGAGTTTGCTAAAATTGTAGATAAAGACGGTTATGTAAATATGCGTGAAAAAAATAATACTACGTCTAAAATACTTTCTCAAATCCAGTCTGGTAAATTAGTTGAAATTTTAGAACAAAAAGATGAATGGTGGCTTGTTCTTTATGATAACAAAAAAGGTTATATTCATAAAAGCAGGTTGCGTTTGGTTAAGTAAAAAACGAAAAATAACTTACAGATTATTAGTTGTTCATTGCTTAAATTAAATTCAATATATCCTTAGGAAGAAGAAAAACAAAAAAATATAGAGAAGCTTTAAATAAAACAACTGATAAAAAAACAAAGTTGTTTATGGTTGTTGATGCAGAGTCAGCAAATCAAAATTGGTTTGAAGTAAAATACGAAGAGTTTTTTGATAACCGTCCTAACTTTTGGTATTATGGAGATGATAATTGGTTTGAGTTGAGTAATATAAGGAAATGGCATGAACCTGTAGATAATCCAATTTCTACGAATTATACACAATCAGGTACCCAAGTTACAAAATATAGTAAGCATTGGGGGTTGTTTGGTAATACTAGGAATGGTAGCGCTCATGCAGGGTTAGATTTATTTGCTAAAACAGGTGAAAATATTTATGCATGTGTTGATGGAACAGTGTATAATCGTAGATGGCATGGAGGTTATGGGAATACTATAACAATTAAAGTTGATGATCCAGAAGGCTTGTTAAGGTTAAAGCGAGATTATAAAATAAAGTACTCTAAGGAAGGAGAAATTGAAAAAGGGATGGGTTTTAGCGAAAGGGGAAGTATTTATTTATTTTATGCTCATTTGGACTCGGTTAAAGAGTTTTCTTTTGGAGAAAAAGTAAAAATGGGAGATGTTTTAGGTACGACAGGAAGGTCTGGAGTGAAAAGAGGAACAAGAGCTCCTCATTT
>NZ_JAPEHZ010000108.1 GCF_028823685.1 Tenacibaculum sp. L6
TACTGTAATAGTATTACCATCATTTTTGTAGTTTATTAAAGTTGCGCCTCCTTCATTATCTGTTCCTGATAAGCTTACCAATTTGTTTTCAGAATTATACATAAATTGGGCAGTCATTGTCTCATTCTCCTGATTAGTCGCAGTAATTGTTTTTAGTCTTTTCTTTTTAGCCCCTTCATTGATTTCTTCAAAATCATCAGATGTAGAACTGCTACAAGCCGTTAATAATGTCATTCCTAATCCGATAGCAAAAACATACTTTAAGTTTTTCATTTTTGTGTACTTTTTAATGAACCCTATTAAACTTTTATGTTTATGTAAAAAATTGGATTTTTTAATTTTGTTACAGCAATTTTCTCAGCTACACACATAGCTGAACTATAAAAAACGAAAGAAAGACAGCAATTTTTTAGCAAATTTAAAACTTTAAAAAAGTTCGGTTTATATTATTTCTTAATTCCACACAAAAATAGGAGTAAAAAAAATACCTGCAACAAAAATTGCAGGTATTTTTAACTAGTATATTTTGCAGTTTTTTACAAACCGAAACTTTCTTTTACCTTAGATACATAATCTAATTTCTCCCAAGTAAACAACTCTACATCTAGCGTTATACTTTCTCCATTAGGTTGTGTAAACGTTTTAGAAACTACTTCATTTGTACGTCCCATGTGTCCGTAAGCAGCAGTTTCGCTATATATTGGATTACGTAATTTTAAACGATCTTCAATTGCGTGTGGACGCATATCAAAAATTTCAGAAACTTTTTGAGCGATCTCTCCATCGGTTAAATCAACTTTTGAAGTTCCGTAAGTATCTACAAAGATACCCATCGGCTCTACTACTCCAATTGCGTATGATACTTGAACTAATACCTCATCAGCAACTCCAGCAGCTACTAAATTCTTTGCAATATGACGTGTTGCATAGGCTGCAGAACGGTCTACCTTACTTGGATCTTTTCCAGAGAATGCTCCACCACCGTGTGCTCCTTTTCCTCCGTACGTATCAACAATAATCTTACGACCTGTCAATCCTGTATCTCCATGAGGTCCACCAATTACAAACTTTCCTGTTGGGTTAATATGATACTTAATATCATCATTAAATAGCGCTTGAATTTCTGGAGTTAATTGTGCTTTAACTCTAGGAATTAAAATCTCAATAATATCTTTTCTAATTTTTGCTAACATGGTTTCGTCATCAGCAAAATCATCGTGCTGTGTAGAAACAACAATTGCTTCAATACGTTGTGGTACATTATCATCAGAATACTCAATAGTTACCTGACTCTTTGCATCTGGACGTAAATAAGTAATTTCTTTGTTCTCTCTACGAATAGCAGCTAATTCCTTTAAGATGATGTGCGATAAGTCTAACGCTAATGGCATATAATGCTCAGTTTCGTTAGTTGCATACCCAAACATCATACCTTGGTCACCAGCTCCTTGCTCTTCCTTTGAAGCTCTATCTACTCCACGGTTAATATCGTCTGATTGTTCATGAATTGCTGATAAAACTCCACAAGAATTTCCATCAAACATGTATTCTCCTTTAGTATAACCAATTTTATTAATTACTTCACGAGCTATTTTTTGAACATCTAAATAGGTTGATGACTTTACCTCTCCAGCCAATACAACCTGACCTGTAGTTACTAAAGTTTCACAAGCAACCTTAGATTGTGGGTCAAATGCTAAAAAATTATCTATTAAAGCGTCAGAAATTTGATCTGCTACTTTATCTGGATGTCCTTCAGAAACACTTTCCGAAGTAAAAAAATATGACATAAAAACTTCTTTTTAAATTAATTAAAAGAAAAAACTTGAATTGCTAAGTCGCTAAAAGGAGTAGAAAATTACTGCTTTAGCATTTTTATTCTGAACTATTGTTCATTGAGGTTGCAATCAGTCAAATTTTTCCTCAAATAAATATTGGTGCAAAGTTATAGATTATTTTACACACACAAAAACAAACTAAGCTATAAAAAAATAGAAAGTATTGATACTATGATAATAAAAAGTAATTTTTATAAAATGGCATTGGAAAAATATTTGCTTACTTTTGTGGTGTACAAAGTAAGATAATAACTTAGATAAAACATATATAAAATGGCATTAGAAATTACAGATGCTTCTTTCGAAGAAGTAGTATTAAAATCTGACAAACCAGTATTAGTAGACTTTTGGGCAGCTTGGTGCGGACCATGTAGAATGGTATCTCCTATCGTTGATGAGATTAGTAGCGAGTATGAAGGAAAAGCTGTTGTTGGTAAAGTTGATGTGGACGCAAACCAAGAATTTGCTGCTAAGTATGGTGTAAGAAACATTCCAACTGTATTAATTTTCAAAAACGGAGAAGTTGTAGACAAGCAAGTTGGTGCTGCTCCTAAAAAAGCTTATACAGATAAAATTGATGCTGCTTTATAAAAAGTATTTCAATTCATCTCATAAAAAAGGTTTGGCTATTGCTAAACCTTTTGTTATTTTCGGTACTGTATGATTGATTTAAACAGTACTGCTTCAAAAATTAACAACCTTGAGCTACTTGCCAAACAAGTAGTAGAAGGTTTTATTACAGGAATGCACAAAAGTCCGTTTCATGGGTTTTCGGTTGAATTTTCTGAACACAAACTCTATAATAAAGGCGAAAGTACTCGCCATATAGATTGGAAGCTATTTGCTAAAACCGAAAAGCTGTACACCAAAAAATATGAAGAAGAAACGAATCTTAGATGTCATTTAATTATCGACAATTCTGCTTCTATGCATTATCCTATAAGTAAGAATCAATCAATAGATAGTTTAAACAAGATTGGTTTCTCAGCAGTAGCTACTGCTTCTTTAATGGATATTTTAAAACGACAACGTGATGCTGTTGGGTTAAGTATTTATTCTGACACTTACGAATATTATGCTCCTGAAAAAGGGAGTGAGCGTCATCGTAAGATGTTATTACATCAATTAGAACAGTTACTATCGTCTAATTCTACCTCTTCAACAGAAACCTATCAATATTTACATGAAATAGCAGAGAAGATTCATAGAAGGTCTTTAATTTTCTTATTTACCGATATGTTTCAAACTTCAAAAAATGAAGAAGCTCTTTTTGATGCTTTACGACACCTAAAATTTAACAAACATGAGGTAGTGTTGTTTCATACACACGATAAAAAGACCGAATTTTTGTTTGATTTTGACAACTCACCAAAAAAATTTGTAGATGTTGAAACTGGAGAAGAAATAAATTTATACGCCGAAAATGTACAGCAAAAATATCAAGAATTAAGCTCTGAATTTTTCAAAAACCTAAAAAACAAATGCTTACAATATAAAATAGATTACATTCCTGTAGATATTAATGAAGGTTATGATAAAGTACTTATCGCTTATCTTATCAGTAGACAGAATTTTTTATAAATAACTCTTTTTTATTTAAAAAAAGGTTATATATTTGCATCCGCTTAGAGCAACGGTCTGGTAGTTCAGCTGGTTAGAATACATGCCTGTCACGCATGGGGTCGCGGGTTCGAGTCCCGTCCAGACCGC
>NZ_JAPEHZ010000109.1 GCF_028823685.1 Tenacibaculum sp. L6
CCAATTTGATTTCTTCAAATTGGAGTTTTTTTTTACGGTCTATTCTCTAGTCTCTCTTTTCTCATTTCTAAGTTTCCTATTCAAGAACTTCTTCAATAATTTTTCCAGAACATCCGTTAGGGAATTCTATCTGTAATAAATTAGAAATCGTTGGAGCAATATCTACAATTTCATATTTCTTTTTAGAAACACCTTGTTTAATTCCGTTTCCGTAGAAAATCATAGGAATGTGAGTGTCGTACGAGTAACCTGAACCGTGTGTAGTTCCTTTTCTTGAACTACTAGCAATAGTTGACGGATTAGGTATTAAAATAACATCACCCGAAAACTTTTGATTGTAACCGTTTTGTAATACATGTAAAATTCCGTTAGTAAACGTTGTGGTTTGCATGGTTCTAGCAGTTACCGATTTATAAATCTTTTTATGATTAATAGCTTCATCTGCTATAGTTTGTGCTACGTTTTCATAGTTAAGGTTTAACTCTCTAATCTTATCTTTATTTAAGAAAACTTGGAAGTTAGAAACGTTTTCAATAATCTCATCAGATTTAAAATGTTTTAAGGTAATTTCATTTAAAAAGTTTTTGAAAGCAACAGGCTTTACATAACCAGCAGGTATTTTTAAAGACTCTAAGTATGAAGGAACTTGCACAGCAGCATGATCGGCAGTTAAGAATAATGTATAGTTGTCTTTTCCAACCTGTGTGTCTAAAAACTTAAATAAATCAGCTAAATCTTGATCTAAGCGTAAATACGTATCTTCAATTTCTTTGGAAGCAACTCCAAACTGATGTCCAACATAATCAGTTGAAGAATAACTGATTGCTATAAAATCAACAAATTCAGATTTTCCTAAGTTTTCACCTATAATAGTAGCTTTGGCAAAATCGGTAGTAATAGAATTACCAGCAGGAATTCCTTTTATAATACTGTAATTGTTGTTACTTTTTCTTAGCGTAGGAATATCATGAGGGAATACAGGTCTCTCTTGTCCTTTAAAAGTAACTTCAAAGTCGTTATCGTCTTCAATACTTTGAGTGTACGTACTGATATCATACAAAGTTTCCCATGGTTTGCTTAAATATTCATCAGCTTTTCCAGAAGCATTGAATTCTTGTACCCAAGTAGGTAATTCATTTAAGTAAAAAGAAGAAGAAATCCATTGTCCTTTATCACCACCATCAAACCAATATGCAGCATCGGCAGTGTGACCTGCAGGTAAAATAGCTGATCGGTCTTTAATAGCAATTCCAATAGTTTTTCCTCTCATATTTTGAGCCAGTTTTAACTGGTCGGTTACGGTAGTCGTTAACATTCTGTAAGGAGATTTTTTTCCTCCTTCACCGTCATTACCAATTGTATTGTAGTTGTCATCATCTACACAATAAATAGTCTTTTTTAAGTGTTTATCGTACCAATGGTTACTTATAATACCGTGATTTGTAGGGGTAGTTCCTGTGTAAATAGAAGTGTGTCCTACAGCAGTATAGGTAGGGATGTAGTTGTAATGAGCGTTTTCTAAAGAAAATCCTTCTCTTTGTAAACGTTTAAAACCATCATTTCCATATCGACTAGCGAAACGAGTAAGATAATCATATCGCATCTGATCAATAACAACCCCTACAACCAGTTTAGGTTTTTGGGTACTTTTTTGAGGAGCGGTAGCACAACCTGTAATACATACAACGGCTAGTAAAAAAGCTAATTTTTTCATTTTATTTTTTAAAAATTAAAACTCAAAGGTACATAAAAAGAAAGCTAAAACTCTTAAATAAGGCGAGGAGTTAATGGTTTTTTAATACTTTAGCAGAAAGAAAAAATAGATTTCGTTTAATGAATTACATTGAGCATATAGGCAAATACGTTGTAATGCTAAAGCAGGTTTTTACAAAGCCACAAAGAGCAAGAGTGTTTCGTGAAGCTTTATTTAGAGAAATAGATGAATTAGGGCATAAATCGATAGGGATTATAGCTTTTATATCCTTTTTTATTGGAGGAGTTATTGCCTTACAAACAGCGTTGAATTTAGAAAGTCCGTTTATTCCAAAATCATTAATTGGTTTTGCGGCGAAACGATCGGTTATTTTAGAGTTTGCACCTACATTTTGTTCTATTATTTTAGCAGGAAAAGTAGGGTCTTATATTACTTCAAGCATAGGAACGATGCGTGTTACAGAGCAAATTGATGCGCTAGAAGTAATGGGGATTAATTCATTGAATTATTTAGTATTACCTAAAATAATAGCTACTGTTTTCTTTTATCCTTTTTTAATTGTTTTAGGAATGTTCTTAGGAATTTTTGGAGGATGGGTAGCAGGAGTTTTATCAGGATTGTTTTCTGGGGCAGATTACATAGCAGGAGTTCAAATGGATTTTGATCCGTTTTTAATTACGTATGCATTGATAAAAACGGTGGTTTTTGCCTTTTTAATAGCTACAGTACCTTCATATCACGGATATTATGTAAAAGGAGGATCGTTAGAGGTTGGTAAAGCAAGTACCCAATCGGTAGTGTGGACAACTGTACTTATCGTAATCGCAAACTATTTCTTAACTCAAATGTTATTAACCTAATGATAGAAGTAAATAATTTACATAAAGGATTTAATGGTGTTGAGATTTTAAAAGGTATATCAACCTCATTTAAACCAGGAGAAACAAGTTTAATCATTGGTCAAAGTGGTTCAGGTAAAACGGTATTTCTAAAATCCTTAATTGGATTACATACACCAGAACAAGGAACAATTGTGTATGATGGTTTAGCAAATGTTGATATGACGATAGAAGACAAACGTCAATTTCGACAAGAATTAGGAATGGTATTTCAAGGAAGTGCATTGTTTGATTCGCAAACAGTAGAAGAAAATGTGATGTTTCCTTTAAAAATGTTTACGAAGAAACCTGAAGATGAAATGTTAGATAGGGTAAACTTCGTATTGAAACGTGTAAACCTTGAAAATTCAAATAAAAAGTTTCCAGCACAATTATCGGGAGGAATGCAAAAACGTGTAGCAATTGCCCGTGCTATTGTAATGAATCCTAAATACCTATTTTGTGATGAGCCTAACTCAGGCTTAGATCCGCAAACATCTATTGTAATAGACAACCTAATTCAAGAAATTACTGACGAATATCAAATCACTACAGTAATAAATACACACGACATGAATTCGGTGATGGAAATTGGAGATAAGATTGTTTTTCTAAAAAATGGAGTTAAAGCATGGGAAGGATCACACAAAGAAATCTTCAAAACAGATAATGAAGCAGTGGTAGATTTTGTGTATTCATCAAATTTATTTAAAAAAGTAAGAAAAGCATACTTAAATGATCTTTAGGTAACTTTCTGTTAATTAATAGGTAACAAAAAACATTAAAAATTTTTCAAAAAAACTTCTAAAAAATGTTTGTGGGAACAATAAAAGCTTCTATATTTGCACCCGCAAACGCAGAAAAGCAAAAGCAAA
>NZ_JAPEHZ010000010.1 GCF_028823685.1 Tenacibaculum sp. L6
TTTCTTTTTATACGGATGATGTGCAGCAGTACTTTTCAAAAATTGAATGGGTTAAAGCTGATATTACCGAAACTCCTTCTTTAGAAACTGTTTTTAATAATGTAACAGAAGTTTATCACTGCGCTGCCTTAGTTTCTTTCAACCCAAAGGATTACAGAAAAATGCGTCAAGTCAATATTGAAGGAACTGCAAACCTTATCAATTTTTCTATTGATGCTGGCGTTAAAAAATTCTGTTTTGTAAGCTCTATCGCCGCTGTGGGGAATTCTATTAACGGAAAGCCAATTAATGAAGAAAACGAATGGTCTGATGCTGATGAAAATCACGGATATGCAATTACTAAATACGGCGCCGAAATGGAAGTGTGGAGAGGAAGTCAAGAAGGTTTAGAGGTCGTAATCGTGAACCCTGGTGTTATTTTAGGTAGTGGTTTTTGGAACGAAGGGTCAGGAAAAATGTTTACCCAAGTACATAATGGATTTAACTTTTATACCGAAGGTAAAACTGGATTTGTTAGCGTAAAAGATGTGGTAAAAGCAATGATAAACTTGATGAATTCTGACATAAAAAACGAACGTTATGTTCTAGTTTCAGAAAATAAATCGTTTCAAGAAGTATTTAATGCTATTGCTGATGGGTTACAGAAAAAAAGACCTTCTAAAAAAGTAGGAAAATTAGCAACTGCTGTTTTTTGGAGAATTGATTGGCTTATAACAAAACTTACAGGAAAAGAGCCTTTATTGACCAAAAACTCAGCTAAATCTGCTCATAACACCTCGTTTTATACTTCAAAAAAGATTATAGAACAACTTGATTTTGAATTTGAATCAATTAATGAAGTGATTTCAGAAACTTGTAAAGACTTTAGAAAATAGATTCTTATTTTACTTTCTCTAGTTCTTTATAATCTCTTTCTATTAATAACTCTTCAGGAACTTCTTTGAACACTCGCTTGTCATTTAAAACAGAATCTTTTAGTATTTTGTCTTTTCTTTTTATAGAGTCTTGCTCTTTTTTCATTTCTTTATAAAAAGTAGCTAAAGAGTCTATATTACGTTTTACCTTTTTTAAGATTTCTGTATATTCATCAACTTGTGAGGTGTAATAAACATTGCTAATATCAAAACGAGTGGTGTCTATTTTATATTTTTCATACACCAAAAACATGTAATTATCCTCTTGTTCTAAAAACTTATTTTTTTGATTTTTAGCGGAAGAAGCTATATACATATCAGTTAACAACAAAACCATCGAATCTTTCGAAATCAGATTTTCTGGCTTTTTATAAATCGTATTACTGGTACACGAAACTAAAAGTAAACCGATAAGTGTATAAGCTGCTTTTCTCATCTATCTGTTAAATAGTAATCGTTTTCCTTTAATTTCTTCGTTAAACGTTCCTTCGTTATACATAAGGTTTCCGTTTACAAAAGTATGTGTAATTTGGTTTGAAAATTCAACATCTTCAAAAGGAGACCATCCACACTTGTATAAAACATTGTCTTTGGTAACTGTCCATTTTTTATCAGCATCAACTAAAACCAAATCGGCATAAAAACCTTCTTTTATAAATCCTCTTTTTTCAATTTTGAAGATTTTTGCTGGATTGTGGCTCATTTTTTCTACTGCTTTTTCAATTGGCAGCACTCCTTCTTTCACCTTTTCTAAAACAGCAATAACCGCATGTTGTACTAACGGACCACCACTTGGCGCCTTGGTATATACGTTATCTTTTTCCTCTATCGTATGAGGTGCGTGGTCGGTTGCAATGATATCAATTCTATCATCTAACAACGCTTTCCATAATCCGTCTTTATCTTTTTGCGTTTTCACAGCTGGATTCCACTTAATAAGTGTTCCTTTTTTATCGTAATCAGCATCGGTAAACCACAAATGGTGCACACAAACTTCAGCAGTTATTTGCTTTTCTTCTAACGGAATATCATTTCTGAATAAATGCGTTTCTTTTTCTGTAGATAAATGGAAAATATGTAGGCGAGCTCCTGTTTTCTTAGCTAATTCAATTGCTTTTGATGATGATAAATAACATGCCTCTTCACTACGAATTAACGGGTGATATTTTACCGGAATATCATCTCCATATTTTGCTTGATACTCTTCTGTATTTTTTCTGATAGTTGCTTCATCTTCACAATGAACTGAAATTAACATATCTGTTGAAGAAAATATTTTTTCTAATACTTCTTCATTATCTACCAACATATTTCCTGTTGATGATCCTAAGAATAGTTTGATTCCAGCAACATCTTTCGGATTCGTTTTTAACAACTCCTCTAAATTATCATTCGTTCCTCCGAACATAAAAGAGTAATTAGCATAGGATGTTTTGCTAGCAATGTCAAACTTATCTGCTAACAATTCTTGAGTTGTTGCTTGCGGTACCGTATTTGGCATTTCAATAAAAGAAGTGATACCTCCAGCAATAGCTGCCTTACTTTCTGTTGCAATATTTGCTTTATGTGTTAATCCAGGCTCACGAAAATGTACCTGATCATCAATCATTCCTGGAATTAAGTATTTACCAGCAGCATCAATTACCTGCATATCATCAGCAGGTACAATGGTTTCATCTATCTTTTTAATAAATTCTCCTTCTAATAAAACATCGCCTTTAAAAACCTTGTTTTCATTAACGATTTGTGCATTTTTAATTAAAATTGATTGCATGTTGTTATTTTGGTAATCCGTTAATTCTCATTTTTATCACGCCAAAAACAGCTTCTTTGATAATTCCTTTGCTGAGTTTCGATTTTCCTAATACTCTGTCTGTGAAAATAACCGAAACTTCTTTTATATTAAATTGATGTTTCCAAGCTTTGTATTTCATTTCAATCTGAAATGCATAGCCTACAAATTTCACTTTATCTAACTTAATCGTTTCTAACACTTTTCTTTTATAGCATACAAAACCAGCGGTGGTATCATGAATTGGCATTCGTGTAATCAATCGTACATACTTTGATGCAAAATATGATAGCAACACTCTACTCATAGGCCAGTTTACTACATTTACCCCTACTGAATATCTTGATCCTATTGCTACATCGGCTCCTTCAATAGCACATTCGTTATACAATCGAATTAAATCGTTGGGGTTGTGTGAAAAATCGGCATCCATTTCAATAATGTAGTCATACTTCTTGGCAATGGCCCATTTGAATCCATGAATGTAGGCAGTACCTAAACCATTTTTTCCTTTTCTCTTTTCAATAAAAAGCTGACTAGGGAACTCTTGTTGTAAATTTTCTACGATTTCAGCAGTTCCATCAGGTGAGTTATCATCGACCACTAATACATGAAATGCCTTTTCTTGACTAAAAGTTGCTCGAATAATAGCTTCGATGTTTTCTTTTTCGTTATAAGTAGGGATTATGACTAAGGCGTCTGACTTCATGTAATTTTCATATAAATCAAGGCAAAGATACACTAATTTATTACTAATTTTGTTTTAATTAAAAGTATAAAAACAATTGCAAGCAATAGAGCGAATTATTAATGATAGTAGTTGGATAACCTTGGTTATTGTTACAGCAATTATATTGCTAGCCTTGATGAAACTACTTAAACCTACGCAATTATATGGTTACGTTGTTGCTTTTATTTCTCCTGGTTTTTTTCATAAAAGAATTGAAGAAGGAGATTCTTTTTTCACGCCTTTTAGGTTGTTTTTATTTTTCTTTTCTACGATTGTAATTTCCTTATTTTTATTCCAAGCTGTACTTGCAGAATTATACTCTCAAGGTTTTTTAGCTTTTCTTGGACTCTTTTTCTTTGTTACAACATACCTTGCAATACGAGTATTTTTAGATCATGTAATTGCTAATATTTTAGGATTAACACCTATAATCACCTATTTTTTATACACAAAATCAGGCTATTTGTATGTACTTTGTATATGGTTACTTCCTTTCATCATAGTGTATCAATATACATTTCCTAATAAACTATTCTTAATTTCCTCATTCTGTGCATTGCTTATTATTAGGGCTTTTTTAATATTAAACAATAATAAAAAGCTTGTGCTTAGTAAGTTGTTCTATTTTATTTTGTACTTTTGCACCCTTGAAATAGCACCGCTATTAATTCTTTATAAAACAACAACTACGTAATAAAGAGAATGTTTATGAAAGTGAAAACTATTTTAGTCTCTCAACCAAAACCAAAGACAGAAACTTCACCGTATTTCGACTTAGCCGAAAAACAAAAAGTAAAAGTTGACTTTCGCTCATTTATCCATGTCGAAGGAATTCCTGTGAAAGAGGTAAGAGCTCAAAAAGTAGATTTAAAAAACTACACTGCAATTATTTTAACTAGTAGAAATGCTGTTGATCACTTTTTTAGAATTGCAGAAGAAATGCGTTTTACAGTGCCTGATGACATGAAGTATTTTTGTCAATCTGAAGCAGTGGCTTACTACTTACAAAAGTATGTAGTTTACAGAAAACGTAAAATTTATGTTGGAAACAGAACGTTTCCTGAATTAACTAAATTAATTAAAAAGCATAAAGACGAAAAGTTCTTATTGCCTTCTTCTGACAAACTGAAAGATTTAATTCCAGAAGAGTTAAATAAGTTAGGAGTCGACTGGAAGCGTGCCGATTTATACCGCACAGTAGTAAGTGATTTATCTGACTTAGAAGATGTTTTTTATGACATTTTAGTATTCTTTAGCCCATCAGGAATTGATAGTTTATTTGAAAACTTCCCTGATTTCAAACAAAACGACACTAGAATCGCTGTATTTGGTAATTCAACTATTCAAGCTGTTGAAGATAGAGGTTTACGTGTAGATATCGCTGCACCAACACCTGAAACTCCTTCAATGACGATGGCTTTAGAAAAGTACATTAAAGAGACTAACAAAAAGTAAGTAAATTAATTTTTTACATACAACCAAGAGACTGTCTACAAAGGCAGTCTCTTTTGTTTTTAACAAATCATTGTAACCTAGGTAACATTTCAAGCATATTTATTTCATTAATTTTACGAAATAAATTTATTGCTATAATAATGAGGTTATTAATAGTTCCTATTGGAAAAAACCATAAACCTATTGAAGAAGAAATCATCGAATTAGAAACAAATTCAGAAGAAAGTATTTCTAAAGCTTTGCTTTCTGTAATGAAAGGTAAAAGATACTCAATTGAAATCTATAAAAATTTAAAGGATTTCCTTGTATTACACATAGATATAGAAACTGGAGTTTCTTTTTACGTTGAAAACAAACAAGAGCATAAATACGTTTTTGAAAAACACCCTTATGAAGATGCTATTGATTTAATTAAAATATATATTGCTCCTAATGGTAGCGAGAAACTAAAACAAATTTTTGTTAACCATAAAGAAAAATTAAAAAGACTAGAAAAAGAAAGGTATGATAAATGGAAAATAGAGTACCATATAAACCAGAAAAAAGAAAGGAAAAACAACATTATAAAATACTCAATCTTATTTATTATTCTTGGAGTTTTTTCATCAATTGTTTATTTAATATTTATAGATGAATTGAGGTTTATAGGTAGAAAAACTATTACGAAAAAAGGAGTTATTACTAAAACTGACTTTCATCACATTGGATCTGGGTATTATATGCAAACAGTAAAATATAAATTTGTATACAATGATATTTTTTATTCAGATGATTTTGAAGCTGGAAAGTTATTAGGCAAACAATATGTTGGAGACTCTGTGTTAATTAAATTTAGAGAAACTAACCCAACTGTTTCAAAATATATAAAAACTATATATGAATAAATACCTAGACATCATAAAAAACTCATACACTGGTTACTGGAACTACATTAAACAATCAGTACTAATGGAGTTGAACTGGGAAAATTATTTTTACGGATTAATTATTATTTCTCTAGTGGTATGGGGATTAGAAATTGTGTTTCCTTGGCGTAAAAATCAACCTTTATTTAGAAAAGATTTTTGGTTAGATACATTTTACATGTTCTTCAATTTCTTTTTACTAAACCTTATCGTACTTATTGCTTTGTCAAATACAGCAGAGCAGTTTTTTAATGATATTTTAGGTTTGGTTGGACTATCCGTTGCGAATTTTCAATTATTCGACATCAACACATTTCCTTATTGGGCTAGACTTTTCGTATTTTTTATCATTATTGATTTTGTTCAGTGGTTTACGCATACGTTATTGCATCGGTATGAATTTTTATGGAACTTCCACAAAGTACATCACTCAGTAAAACAAATGGGGTTTGCAGCACACCTTCGTTATCACTGGATGGAGCCTGTTGTTTACAACTCCATGAAATACATTCCGCTTGCAATTATGGGTGGGTTTACAGCACAAGATGTTGCTATTGTTCATTTTTTTAATATTACTATTGGTCATTTAAATCATGCCAATATTAATTGGGATTATGGTTGGTTAAAATATATTCTAAACAATCCAAGAATGCATATTTGGCATCATGCAAAAGAGCTTCCTGAAGATAGAAAAATGGGCGTAAATTTTGGCATCACACTAAGCATTTGGGATTATATTTTTAAAACAAACTACATTCCCTATAACGGGCGTGATATAGAACTAGGATTTGATGGAGATGAAGAATTTCCTAAAGATTTTATTCACCAAGAAATGTATCCGTTAGGAAAGAAATAGCATTTTCACAAATAGAAAAACTCAACAGGGTCTTTCATCGTTAAAAAGAGTAATTTTTAACGTATTTTAACTTAATCCTGGTGGGCTTTCTCTAAGTAGTTTGTTTCCAATTTGTATCTTTATCGCTTTTAATAATTAACAGATGAAGTACATAAAAATTCTATTCTTATTTATTGTCGTTCAAGTTACCGCACAACAAGGTGGTATGTGGATCCCTTCCCTTTTAGAAGGAATGAACGAGCAAGAAATGACTTCTTTAGGAAGTAAATTAACAGCAAAAGACATTTACGATGTAAACAACTCAAGTTTAAAAGATGCTATTGGGCATTTTAATGGAGGTTGTACTAGTGAAGTTATTTCTCCTGAAGGGTTAATATTAACCAATCACCACTGTGGTTTCGGAGAAATTCAATCGCACTCTTCTTTAGAAAATGATTACCTAAAAGATGGTTTTTGGGCTATGAGTAAGCAAGAAGAATTGCCTAACGAAAACTTATACATTGAGTTTATTGTTCGTATTGATGATGTAACTACTAAAGCGTTAAATGGAGTTGCTAATACAATGACCGAGCGCGAAAAGCAATCGACAATTGATAAAAACATCAATGAAATTCAAAAAACAGTACAAAAAGAAGCATGGCAAGGTGTTAAAGTAAAACCTTTTTATAAAGGAAACCAGTACTTCTTATTTGTTACTGAAAGATTTGATGACGTTCGTTTAGTTGGAGCGCCACCAAGTAGTATCGGAAAATTTGGTAGTGACACTGATAACTGGGTGTTCCCTCGCCATACGGGAGATTTTGCGTTATTCAGAATTTATGCTGATAAAAATAACCGTCCTGCTAAATACAGCAAAGACAACGTTCCTTACAAGCCAAAACACTTTTTACCAGTTTCTTTAGATGGAGTTGAAGAAGGTGATTTTACAATGGTTTTCGGGTTTCCTGGTACTACTAACGAGTACTTACCTGCTGTAGCTATTCAACATATTACGCAAGAATTTAACCCTAGTAATATTGCGATTAGAGAAGCTGCTTTAAAAGAAATTGATGCACAAATGAAAGCAAGTGATGCTGTTCGTATCAAATACGCATCAAAACAAGCTCGTATTGCAAATGCATGGAAAAAATGGATTGGAGAAAACTTAGGTATAAAAAAGAGTAATGCCATTGCTGAGCGTCAAGCTTTCGAAGCTACTTTCAAAAAAGCTTTAAAAGAAAAAGGATTAGAAGCTAGCTACGGAAATATTCTTCCAGAGTTTGAAAAATTATATGCTGATTTTGCTGAAATTAACATTAGAAGAAGAAACTTTATTGAAGTTTTCTTAGTAAACAACGAATTAATGCAAATGATGTTTAGAGCTTACCAATTAGAACAAGTAGCCTTAAACAAACCTGAAAGATTTGACGAAGCTAAAAACTCATACATCAACAGACTTAAAGGAATCCACAAAGACTTTGATGCCAATGTAGACAAAGGAGTATTTAGCAATGTAATGCCTTTATACAATCCTAAAAATGTAGACGCTTCTATCTACGAAAAAACAAGCTTCACTAACTTAGATAACGCTTTACAATTATTTGAAGGAAATGCTAAAAAGGTAGTGAAAAACTTAAATAAAGATGCTGCTTACCAGTATGCAAAACCTATGATTAAAGAGTTTTTCACCAAAATTGATCCTGAGTTCCAACAAAAAAACCAACCTATTACAGCGTTACAAAAAACGTATATGAAAGCATTAATGGAAGCATTACCAAATGCACGCTATTTTCCTGATGCTAATAGCACTTTACGTGTTACTTACGGTCAAGTTCGTGGATACTCTCCTAGAGATGCAGTATACTACAACCCCGTAAGTTATTTAGATGGTGTTATTGAAAAATATGTTCCTGGTGATTATGAGTTTGATGTACCTCAAAAGTTAATCGATTTATACGAGGCTAAAGATTTTGGACAGTACACCGATAAAAACGGAAAAGTACCTGTATGTTTCTTAGGAACCAACCACACAACTGGTGGTAACTCTGGTAGTCCAGCTATCGATGCTCACGGAAACTTAATCGGGTTAAACTTCGACCGTGTGTGGGAAGGTACGATGAGTGATATGAATTACGATCCTGAAATTTGTAGAAACATCATGGTGGATGCTCGTTATATTTTATTTATCATTGATAAATACGCCGGAGCAAAACATTTAATTGATGAAATGAAATTAGTACATCCTAAAAAGAAATAATTCTTCAATAGAACTCAACTAAAAAAACCGATGAAAATTTCATCGGTTTTTTTTCTACTCTCATTTTAACAACTATTTATATCGATTTTAAATATTCTTTCTTTGTTAAGTTCTTAACTTTAACAACGACCTAAACTGCAAAATCAATTTTTATGGAGCATGTTGTTATAATTGGTAATGGAATTTCTGGTGTTACCGCTGCAAGACACATTAGAAAATTATCAGACAAAAAAATCACCATTATTTCTGCTGAAACTGAAGAGTTCTTTTCAAGAACAGCATTAATGTATGTGTATATGGGGCACATGAAATTTGAGCATACAAAACCTTACGAATCATGGTTTTGGAAGAAAAACAACATCGAACTCAAAAAAGATTATGTTACCAAAATACATACACCAACCAAAGAAATTGAATTTAGCAACGGTGAAAAATTAGCTTATGATACATTAATCATCGCTACAGGCTCTAAACCTAATAAGTTTGGTTGGCCAGGGCAGGGTTTAGAGGGAGTAATGGGCATGTATCACAAACAAGACCTAGAGTCACTTGAAAAATATGCTCCAAATAATCAAATATGCAAAAGAGCGGTAATTGTTGGTGGTGGTTTAATTGGTATTGAACTTGCCGAAATGCTTCATAGTAGAAATATTCCTGTTACTTTTTTAGTTCGTGAAAAGAGTTTCTGGAATAAAGTTTTACCTCCAGAAGAATCAGCTATGATAAATCGTGAAATTTTAGAAAACCATATTGATTTGCGTTTAGGAGTGAATCTTAAAGAAATTAAAGCTGATGAAAACGGACATGTAAAATCTGTAATTATTGAAGAAACTGGTGAAGAAATCACTTGTAATGTTGTAGGATTAACCGCAGGAGTTTCTCCAAATATCGATTTTTTAAAAGGTTCAGAAATTGAACTTAGTAAAGGAGTTAAAGTAAATCGTTTTTTAGAAACCAACATCAAAGATATCTATGCTATTGGTGATTGTGCTGAACAACACGAAGCTATCGGGTTGCGACATCCTATTGAAGCCGTTTGGTATACGGGTAGAATGATGGGGGAAACAGTAGCACAAACTATTTGTGGTAATAAAACTCAATATAAACCCGGGCATTGGTTTAACTCTGCTAAATTTATTGATATCGAATATCAAACCTATGGTTGGGTATGGGCACAACCTAAAGAAAATGAGACTCATTTTTATTGGGAGCATAAAAATGGTAAAAAATGTATTCGATTAAATTACGATAAAAACACGCAAGAATTTATCGGAATAAACACTTTAGGAATACGTATGCGTCATGCCTTTTTTGATAAAGTTCTGACAGAAAAACGTTCTGTAACTTATGTATTAGAACATCTGGCAGACGCTAACTTTGACCCAGAATTTTATAAACTTCATGAACCAGAAATTGTGGCAAAATTCAACAAAGAAAACAATACTACTATTCAATTAAAAAAGAAAAGCTGGAAACGCATTTTTTAGCATTTAAACCTAACCGTAATGAAAGTAATACAAAACATAGGATTAAGCATCTTTTTACTTGGATTAAGTATTTTCGTTTCTCTCATTTTCTTAGGGAAATATGAACTTAGTTCAGAACTTTTTGAAAAAGTAATCTCTAATAAAGGCATCAAAAGTGAGCTTTTTATTAATGATATAAAGAATAATGTTGTTGGAAAAGAATTCACTAATCCTTTTTCATTTTCTTCTAAAATTACTTCTGCCTTGGAAATAGCTAATACTACTCACAAAGAAAATAGTGGATGGGATAAAGTTATTTGGAGTAAACCCCATAGTTTTTCTTATGAAATAGCAAAAGAAGCTGGAACTGGAATTGTAAAAGAAAATAAAAGTATTTTTTGGCTACTGACCTTCGGTTTAGGAATCATTGGTTCTTTATTATTTATCATTCCAACTGTAATTACCCAAGGACCTCCAGGTATTAAAAACAATGGCATTTGGTTGAATTCTTCCACTAAAAGAGGCTGGATTGGTTGGTTGGTTTTTTTGTTCTTAGTTACGTTTTACATACTTCTTTATTTCTTTCCAGATTATATAGTAAATTGGACATATGTTGTTGATCCAATCAACCAATATTTGAGTGGAAATTTAGCTTCTCAGTGGTTTTTGTACGGATTTCTGTATTGTGTGGTAATGATTGTAATGGCAATAAGAATGTATATTAAATACCGTCATAATAAATACCAAACCCTTAGAACAACATCTGTTTTATTCTTTCAAATTGTTTTTGCTTTTTTAATTCCAGAACTATTAGTTCGTTTTGAAAAACCTTGGTATGATTTTAAAAATGCTTTTCCGTTAGATTATGATTTCTTTTTTAGTTGGAATTTAGATCAGCTAATTGCTAACGGTGGCTTCGGGTTGTTCATTTTAGTTTGGGGAATTGTACTCACTTTAGTCATTGTTCCAGTTATGGTATATTTCTTCGGAAAACGTTGGTACTGTTCTTGGGTTTGTGGTTGTGGTGGATTAGCAGAAACTTTAGGAGATCCTTACCGACAACTATCAGACAAATCATTAAAAGCATGGAAATTTGAACGTTGGATAGTCCATGGAGTTCTTGTATTTGCCTTAATAATGACTGGCTTCACATTATATTCTTATTTTTCTGGAAGTCAAGAAGTATTAGGAATTAAAACGCAAACTATTCAAGATATTTATGGTTTCTTAATAGGGTCTATCTTTGCAGGTGTTATAGGTACAGGATTTTATCCAATTTTTGGTAACCGCGTTTGGTGTCGTTTTGGATGCCCGTTAGCTGCTTATTTAGGAATTGTACAACGTTTTAAATCTCGATTTAGAATTACTACCAATGGCGGGCAATGTATTTCTTGCGGAAATTGTTCTACGTATTGTGAACAAGGTATTGACGTACGTGCTTATGCTCAAAAAGGAGAAAACATAGTACGTGCTAGTTGTGTTGGTTGCGGAATTTGTTCGGCTGTTTGTCCTCGAGGTGTATTAAAACTAGAAAACGGACCAGAAAAAGGACGTATCAATCCCACAGAAATTTTACTTGGCAACGATGTAGACTTAATGAAACTGGTGAATAAAAAATAAATTTTATTCAATTCTAAAAACACAATACCTTGCAAGCTTTAAAATAGCAAATGAAACCTTTAATTAAAGTAATTATCCCCGCTTATAATGAACAAGATTCTATTGCTCTTGTTATAAACGACATTCCTTCTATAGTAGATGAAGTCATTGTAATTAGTAATAATTCAACTGACAATACCGAAGTTAATGCAAAAAATGCAGGAGCCACAGTACTTTCAGAAAATAGAAAAGGGTACGGATATGCTTGTTTAAAAGGAATGGAGTATGTTTCCTTAAAAAACGAAAAACCAGATATCATTGTTTTCTTAGATGGAGATTATTCTGATTACCCTGAACAACTCAACGAACTTGTTGAACCTATACTTAAAAACAATATAGATTTTGTAATAGGATCCCGAGTAAAACACTTGCGTGAATATGGCTCTATGACTCCACAACAAATTTTCGGCAACTGGTTAGCTACAACTTTAATGAAACTATTTTTTGGCGCTAAATTCACCGATTTGGGTCCGTTTAGAGCTATTAAATACGACAAACTATTAGCTTTACAAATGGAGGATAAAACCTACGGATGGACAGTTGAAATGCAATTAAAGGCCTTAAAACAAAAATTAAGTTATACTGAAATCCCTATGAAATACCGAAACAGAATAGGCGTTTCAAAAGTTTCAGGAACTGTAAAAGGTAGTATATTAGCTGGCGTTAAAATTTTAGGTTGGATTTTTAAATATAGCTTTAAATAATGGTCTTAGAATATACAATAATTACGCTATACACCATATCGCTAGTTCTTATTTTACTATATGCTTTAGCGCAATTTAACTTGCTGATAAATTATTTAAAAGCAAGAAAAAAACAAGACAACTCACCTAAATTTGATTTTTCAAATCCGAACGAAATTCCTTATGTAACCATACAATTACCCGTTTTTAATGAGTTGTATGTAATGGAACGCTTGCTAAATAATATAGCAAAACTTGAGTATCCCCGTGAAAAATTAGAAATTCAAGTACTGGATGACTCTACAGATGAATCGGTTGAAAATACTGCAAAACAAATAGCAGAACTTCAAAAAACAGGATTAGACATTCAACATATTAGACGAGAAAATCGTCAAGGATTTAAAGCTGGAGCTTTAAAAGAAGGGTTAAAAACTGCTAAAGGAGAGTTCATTGCTATTTTTGACGCAGATTTTTTACCTAAAGAAAACTGGTTGTTAGAAACGGTTCCTTATTTCAAGAATCCTAAAATTGGTGTGGTACAAACTCGTTGGGGACACATCAACAGAAACTATTCGACCTTAACAAAAATTCAAGCTTTTGCTTTAGATGCTCATTTTACTTTAGAACAAGTGGGGCGAAATAGTCAAGGGCATTTCATCAATTTTAATGGTACCGCTGGTATTTGGCGTAAAGAATGTATTTATGATGCAGGAAATTGGGAAGGAGATACCTTGACAGAAGATTTAGACCTAAGCTACCGCGCACAATTAAAAAACTGGAAATTCAAATACTTAGAAAATGTTGTAACTCCAGCTGAATTACCTGTGGTTATTAGTGCTGCTCGCTCACAACAATTTAGATGGAATAAAGGTGGAGCCGAAAATTTTCAAAAAATGCTAAAAAGGATCCTTACAAGCAAGAATATTCCTTTGAAAACTAAAATTCACGGAACTCTGCACCTTCTCAATAGTTCAATGTTTACTTGTATTTTTTTAGTAGCTATTTTAAGTATACCTATGTTGTATATTAAAAACGAATATCCACATTTAAAAATTTACTTTTTAGTGATGAGTTTCTTCATCATAAGCACACTGATTTTCTTTATTTGTTATTGGTTTATGTACAAGAAAACTTCTGGAGGAGGTATGTTGAACTTTATAAAATATATCGGAGCTTTTTTTGCCTTTTTCTCAGCTGCCATGGGGTTCTCTTTACACAATACAATTGCTGTTTTAGAAGGGCATTTAGGAAAGAAAAGTGAATTTGTTAGAACACCAAAATTCAATATTAAATCGTTAAAAGATAGTTGGAAAAACAACAAATACATCCGTAAAAAACCTTCGTTACATGTAATTATTGAAGGAGTATTAACCCTGTATTTTGCATTTGGAATGTATAGCGCTTTTATTGTTGGAAATAAAGGTGGTGATTTTGGAATGTTTCCTTTCCACTTAATGTTATTTGTTGGTTTTGGATATGTATTTTATAAATCTCTGTTTTCTAAGGCATAAATGTCTTTGCTAAAAAAATACAACGTACTTATACTAACATTTGTTAGTGTATGCTTTTATACCTTTTTTGCTTACTCTTTAGAGCGCACCGAGTTTTACAAACTACTAATTTTGTGGATTGGCTTATTTGGTTCTTTTTATTTTTTGCTACAAAACAAACAGATTTCTTTTAAATATTGGGTTGCTATTGCAATTCTTTTTAGGTTGGTATTCTTATTTGCTATACCTAATTTGTCGCAAGATTTTTATCGATTTATTTGGGATGGCCGTATGATTTTAGAAGGATTTAATCCGTATTTATCTTTACCTCAAACTTTAATTGAGCAAAACAACGCTCCTATTTTACAAGCAACAGAATTGTATAAGGGAATGGGACAATTAAACGGAAGTCATTATACTAATTATCCTCCCATTAATCAGTTGTGTTTTTTATTAGCAGCTTTGTTTTCAAAACACAGCATTTTGGGAAGTGTGATTGTGATGCGCCTCCTCATTATTTTAGCTGATATTGGAATTTTATACTTCGGAAAAAAGCTCTTAGAAAAATTACAACTACCCGTTCATAATATCTTTTTATATATTTTAAATCCTTTCGTAATTATAGAGTTTACTGGGAACTTACATTTTGAGCCTATAATGCTGTTTTTTGTAGTTTGGAGTTTGTACAAGCTGCAACAACAAAAATGGATTTGGGCAGGTGTTTTGTTAGCTTGTGCGGTTTCGGTAAAACTAATTCCCTTGATTTTCTTACCCTTGTTTTATCAATGGTTTGTAAAAAATGAAACGTCTTATACTGTCGGTATCAAAAAATTAATTGGTTTTTACACAGTTGTACTATTAACAATTGCCATAACCTTCCTTCCATTTTTCTCTCTTGAATTCATAGCCAATTATTCGAATTCTGTAGGACTTTGGTTTCGAAATTTCGAGTTTAATGCGAGCTTCTACTATATTGCAAGAGAAATAGGTTATTTGTTTAGAGGATACAATGAAATTGCTATTATAGGTAAAACAATCCCTCTTCTTACTGTTAGTTTTCTTTTGGTTCTTACTTTTTTTAGAAGAAATACATCTACTATGCAATTGATAACAGCAATGTTATTTGGTTTATCGTTCTACTATTTTGTAAGTACAACAATGCACCCTTGGTATATTGGTTCTCTTTTAATTTTATCAGTATTTACCAAATATCGTTTCCCTATAGTTTGGAGCTTTGTTATTATATTAAGTTATCAGGCTTACGCTAATATTCCGTGGAAGGAAAATCTTTGGCTAATTACCTTAGAATATGTGGTTTTATACTCTTTCCTAATTTGGGAATTGGACATAAAAAAACCCACTCAAAATTGAGTGGGAAAAATTGCTATGAAAAAGAAAAAGAAAGTGGTTTTTCAACCACAATTCAAAGATAAATAAGTTTTTCTTTTTTACAAATACTTTTTTAAAAATTTTTAATCTTTTTTTTACCCTTTACAAACCTTTGGTTAACACTTTGTGACTTTATTATCTTTCAGTTGATATTTTTCTTCACTTTCTGGACAAACAGCATATCCTTTTTCATCAAAATCTAAGCGATGCCCATATTCACTTATCCAACCAATTTGCTTAGAAGGATTCCCTACAACTAATGCATAGGGAGCAACTTCTTTTGTAACTACGGCTCCAGCACCAATAAAAGCATATTCTCCTATATTGTTACCGCAAACAATCGTTGCATTGGCACCTATGCTCGCACCTTTTTTTACAATGGTCTCTAAGTATTGATCTTGTCTTTTAATAGCGCTACGCGGATTAATAACATTCGTAAACACCATAGACGGACCTAAAAAAACATCGTCTTCGCAAATAACCCCTGTATAAATAGAAACATTGTTTTGAACTTTTACATTGCTACCCAAAACAACTTGTGGTGATACCACTACATTTTGACCTATATTACAATTATTCCCTATTATACAATTAGGCATTATATGACTAAAATGCCAAATTTTTGTTCCTTCTCCAATAGTACATCCGTCATCTATAACAGCTGTTTCGTGTGCAAAAAACGTGATCAACCTAAATGGTTGAGCTTTTAATTATTATTCAACTTTAAAAAGAATTGGTAAGGTATATTTTACTTTTACTTCTTTGTTGTTCTGCTTTCCTGGTTGAAACTGCGGAATTTTATTCACCACTCTATCCGTTTCCTTTTCTAATTTAGCGTGTGGCGCTCTAATTTGAATATTCGTAACGTTTCCTGATTTATCAATAATAAACTGTGTTAATATTTTATATTTTCCAGAACTTAATCCTACGTCTTGCGCAAGTACTGAATTAAAATTACGTTGTACATGTTGCTGAATTTTTCGTTCAAAACACTTTCTGTTTTCTTCTTCTGATAGTCCTTCACAGCCTTTAAATACTGGAGTACTTTGTACGTTGTTAATTGAAATTGGGTCCTCTGTTTTATCAATTATTTCTTCTTCTTTTTCCTGCGGAATTGCAGTTACATCTATCATAGGTTCATCAACAGGCATTTCAATTACCATAGTAATTTCAGTATCATTGTCTACTACTTTTGGTTTTTGAATTTCTTTAAGTACCTTTTTTTTCTTTGGATATTCCGTTACCTGTTCAACTCTTTTTAAAATAACAGGCTGTTTAAAGCTGTAAACGGGTTCGTACAACTCACTACTTGAGGGTTTTAAAACCGCTACTTCCTTTTCTGTTTCGTGCTCTAAAGCTAAAAAAACTATAAATAAAGTGAGTACTAAGCCTAACTGAGTAAAAATTGTTGAGAATTTTTCTAACTGCTTTCTAGCATGTTTTTTTGTTGTTTTCATAGTGCATTTATTTTAAATTACTAATCATCTAAAAACAAGAAACATGCCAATAAAAAAGCAATCCTGAATGGATTGCTTTTAAGTTTTTATAAGTAAGATAATTTACTACTCTACGTTAAATGTAATAGGTAATGTATAACCAACTCTTACTGGTCTACCTCTTTGTTTACCTGGTTGCATTTTAGGAATTTTTCTAGCTACTCTTTCAGCTTCTTGCTTTAACCTTGGGTGTGGAGCTCTTGCTGTTACGCTAGTAATAGAGCCATCTTTGTCAATCTTAAACTGAACATAGATTCTCTTTTTTCCTGGTGATAAACCTAATTCGTTTGCTAATTCAGCGTTAAAGTTACGTTGTACGTGCTTTTGTAATTGCTTATTTAAACAGTCTTTCTTTTGTTGTTTTGTACCAGTACATCCAGGAAATACAGGAACATCTTCAATAATAGCGAAAGGTACATCTTCTATTACTTCTTCTACCTCTTCTACCTCTTCGATGTCTTCAACAATGATTTCTTCAGATTCATCAGTTTCTGTAGATTCGATGATTGTTTCTTCTACTTCTTTTTCGTCTTCTACTACTTCAATTTTTTCAGGAGCTGGTGGTGGTGGCGTATTTGGTTTTGGTTTTGGTGGCTCAATTTGAAGCTCGATTGTTTCTTCTTCAATTTCAGAAGCCATATTTGCCATACCTAAGTCAGCATATTCTTTATCATATGTTTTATTTTCGATAGCAACATACGTTACAAATAAAGCAAAAACCAAACCTATTTGCATAAATAGCTTACTGTAATTTTCTAAGTTTGATTTTGGATTTTTCTTGATTTCCATCCTAAATGTTTTTAATAGTTCGCTAATTTAATTAATTTATTTCAACTTATACAAGCATAATCTTTAAATAGCCTCATTTTTCTTAAAAAAAGAATTATATGCAATAAAGGCTATTAAAATACCCGTCGTGTTTGCGATTACATCTAAAATCTCTCCTGATCGATGTGATGTGATTGTAACTTGTAGAGTCTCAATAATTATGCCGTAAAAAGAACAACAAAAAACTATTAAATATTTACTAATTTTTGTTGTTCTTAAGGCTATCAACCATACGAAGCTTAGTACAAAATAAGCAAAAGCATGCTTAATTTTATCTAAATGGTTTATCTGTATGGGTGATTTTCCTAGCTTTATTAAACTAAGAATAGCAATACCTAAAGTAATAAGTATTGCTATTGTTGTTAGTTTATCCTTTAATAAGCTCTTGATATTGTTCAGCACTTAATAAATCTGCTACTTGTGAATCGTCTGATAATTTTACTTTTACCATCCATCCTGCTCCGTAAGGATCAGAATTTATCAATTCTGGTTCATCTTCTAAAGCTTCGTTAAACTCTACTACTTCACCTGATAAAGGCATGAATAGATCTGAAACTGTTTTTACTGCTTCTACCGATCCGAAAACCTCTTCAGCTTCTAATGTTTCATCTAAAGTATCAACATCTACATATACGATGTCTCCTAACTCACCTTGTGCAAAATCAGTAATACCAATAGTTGCTACATCACCTTCTACCTTAACCCACTCGTGATCTTTGGTATACTTTAATTCTGATGGAATGTTCATTGTAATTATTTTTTATTGTGTTTGTTTTAATTTCCTAAGTTATATACTAAATTAATTCCTGCATTAATTGATTGTCTTGGAAAAGTAGTAGAAACCGCATACTCAAACGTTTGATGATTATAATAAAAAGAAGCAGTTAAATTACTTGTTAAATTATAATCGGCGATAAATTTTAATCCGAATAACTTTTCTCCTCCTGTTATCTGGCTATTCTCTTTATCTACACTTCTTATCAACGTTAGGTTGTCTCTTAACGAAACATCTGCTCTTAAATTTATGTCTCCTTTTAAGGTTTCTTTCTTTCCTGTAAATCTGGTGACAAATTTAACATCTCTAATCTTATATCCAAATCCTAAAACATATTCTGTTCCTTTAATATCTGTTAACGTGTTATTGTTAAAGTTTAAAGTTAACGTTCTATCTTTTCTTACTTCTCCTTTAAACGAAATAGAGTTCTTCATTCTGAAATCTACTTTTATTAATGGAGAAAATTCATCAATTAAAGTTGCCGACGAAATTAAGAGTTCTGGTTGATAATTACCAGAAGTATTTGTATTTGTTGTACTATTCGCATCATACTGTAAATTATTGGTGTAATTACCTATAGTATAAAGGGAATTATATCCGTGTGATAAGGTAAATGAGCTAAAGTTTTTCTTAAACCATTTGTACTTCATAAATCCGTTATAACGCAAAGTCCAGTTAGGGATTGGAATGTTTTTAAAGATTCCTGTACTTACCGAATTAGGACTGTTACCCGAATATGCTGCAATAAATGCTGGCAACATTGCTTGTTGTCCGTTTGTTTTAAAACCTGGATCACTGTTAGCCGGATTGGAATTGTTAGCAGTTATACCTTGCTCATTAGCTAGTCTTCCTGAAATTTCTTGCCTATAATCTAAAAAGTTTTGATACAAGGTTTCATTATCTGTAAAAGCAGTTCCTAACATAAAGTGACTGATACTGTAATTACCCGTTTCAAAAGGTTTGATATTAGGGTCTTGCTCAAAACCTCCACTTCCGTTAGAAACAACATCTAACTGTTGTGTTAAATTACTTGTTTGAATTCTGTTTCCTTGTAAATCGATAGTTAAGTCTCTAAACGGTTTTACTGATACCGTATAATCTAGCTTTTTATATCTGGTTTTAGCGTAGTTTTTACTGTAATATTCTTCGCCGTCATTTCGGGTGATTAACCATCCGTTTTCAATTGCTCTATTTAAAATGTCTGTTTGACTACCAAAAACAAATCCTAAAGTTGGTGCTAAACCTCCATCATAACTATTTCTTCCTAAGAATCCTACCGAAGGTTTGTATCCTTGTAGTAGTGTTCCGTTATTTTGAGCATAACTTATTTTTGCTCTTTTTACAGATGTTAAAACATCATACAATCCTTTTCCTAGTTTTTGTCCGAAAGTAGCTTTGCTTTTTAACTTTACATTTTGTGCTACTTGATTCCCTCCTAAAGTAGCTGTTCCTTGTTGAGCTGGTTGTTTTTTTGCTCCTTTTAACAACAACTTATCTACCCCTATAATTTTATAAAAACGTCCAAAATCTATATTGGTATTTAGGTTATGAGTATTCGCATTTTGAATCATGTTTCCAACTTCTTCAATATAACTTTGCGAACCTGCTTTCCAATCAAAGTCTGCTGTATAACCATAATCAGCATTAATAAAGGTTAAAAAAGGAAACTTATCTAATGGTAATTTATACGTTGCGTTTAGCTTTTGATGATAATTATCGGGTCTACCAATACTAAAAAATTGATCGTAAACTTCTAGTTGTTCATCTTGTCCAAAACTATCATATATATAGTTGTTCGTTGCGTTGAAATTTAACTGTAACGATTTTGTTAAGTCAAAACCAACTGTATAATCCCAGTTAAATAAAAACCTACGCTGTATAAGTTCTGGTTGCGGTGTTAACCCAATATCTTGAATTAAATTTCGTGATTGTTGGCTATTGTAATTTCTATTAATTCTTGAATTTATTGCTAAGGTTTTAGGTACTGGATTAAAGTTTAAATCTTTTATAAATTGTAAATACCTGCTCTTAAATCCTTCTGAATTTTTAAATGGTTCAATAGAAAAAGGCACAAAATTGAAGTTGTAACTAGCTCCTGCCATTACATTTTTATTCTCGAACTTTTCAATATTGTAATCTTTATGAAACTCTTCGCTGTGTGCATAAGAAGCAGAGAAATTTTCTACATCGTAAAACTTTGGCTTTTTCTTACTCTCTGGATTCCTGTTTTTCTTTACATTGATAAAACTAATGCTTTTTCTTCTTGTATAATCTTGCGCATTTTTACTATTCGGGTTTTTATCAATCGCATCTTTTAATTCTACATCTTGAAACTGCGGATCGTATTTTGGATCTCTAAATTCTTCACCATACGTATAACTCATTGGTACTTGCATGTTCCATTTTTTAGGCATCATTTTACCTAACTGAACATTGGTTGCTACACTATATTGTTTAACCTCTTCAATACTTCGTTGCTGAACTCTATCTTCAACATTACCAAAACCAACGGTAGACATTCTTCCTGCTAAAGAAACATCTAACACATCAGCCATGTTTGCATCGGCATTTACTACAGCTGCCCAACCACCTTTATTATCAAAACCTACGGCACGTAATTCGTTAAACCAAACTTCTACTGATTTTGGAGAAACTGTCTTGTTTTTAACTCCCAACATTATGGTTCTTATTTGCGCCAATGTCGGATTTCCTTTAACCGAAATATCCAATCCTTTAGAGCTTACACCAGCAAAAATGTTAGAAATAGGATCTCCTGTTGGTCGTTGGATTTTAAGGTTTGCTAATTCTTCAAGTAAAATATCTAAGTTGTTTTCAGTTGGCCAAATATCTGTATCTATAGAAGCATTTGATGCTGATATTTTTAATGGCTTTTCAATTTGATAGTAATTATCGTTTAAGTCGGTTCCTAAACGGATAATTGCAACCATATCGTCATCACCTGCTCCTTCTGGGGTATTCGGACTTTCGGCATGTAAAAACATACGTAAGTTTTTATACCTACGCATATCAATGCTAATATTTTTATAAATCGTTCGCGCCTGATCAGCTTCTAAATCGGTAACTCTTAAGGTTACAGATTGCTCATTCTGACGTTGAATTCTATTCGTTCCTTGTAATTCTTCTCGTTCAATTCCTGGAGGCAACGCGTAACGTTCTGGGTTTTGTTCAATACTTACAACTCCTACTTCAAACTTATTTAAATCTACTGTTTGTAAAGGAACTGGTGTACCTGACTCTGGTAAAGTTTTGGTATATCTACGCCAATCTCCTCTAACCAATTCGAACTCTCCGAAACGTAAAACTACTGGCATTTTAAATCCTGCAAGAAACATTCGTATAAAACGGATACTGTTAAAATCGGAAATACCATTAATACGTTGAAAGTCTTCTACATTTCTTACCGGAATTCTAAATTGATACCATTTAACATCTCTCTCTGCTCCATTAAGTAATGTTACTCTTTCATTCTTAACATCTATAATGTGATTTTTATTTGTTCTTCCTGCTAAATCATTATTGTCTTGAGGTAAATCTGTTTTATTTAATGAAACCTCGTACTCAAAATAACTATTTACAGGATTCATCGTTTGATCCTTATTGATGTCTTCTGTATCTGGATAAGTGGTTGATGATGTTGGATACGATTCTCCTGATTGACTTGCTGTTGGCGAATTTCCTTCTGTACCGTTATAGTTTTTATAACGTGATAAAACCGAAGGGTTAGTACTTTCTATTGCTCCTCCTCTAAAAAATTGGAAATTATCTCCTGCCGGATCATCTAATCCTGCAAAAGCAGGAAACTTTTCTCTTTCTTCTTCGTCACTCAATCCGTCTAAACCAACATCTTGGTTTGTTCTTGCATCGTTACTAGAATCAAAAGCATATATGATTGATGGATTGATAGGCGTGGTTCCCCAAATAGATGTTTCAACATTTCCTCCATCTACTTTTTGTCCATCTTCAGGAAGTCCATTTTCATACTGTTTTCTTCCGTCTTTTAAAATATCTTCAGAAACATTTCCTAAGTTAATAAACAGCTTTCCTACTCGGTTAGTTGGGTCATCTGGATTAACTCCTGCTGGCAATCCTTCTTCCGCAGTAATTGAATAATTATCATACGGATCCATTAACCAAAACTGAATGTACTCTACGTTTGCTTGCTCAAAATTATTGGTGGTTAATGCTCGCATAATACCTCCCCAACGCTCTTCTGGCAACACAGTGTTAGCATTTTCATTATAGTTATACGGACCTCTTTCTGCAGGATAATAGGCTAAATCTAATGTACGAACTAAATTTTGCTGCGTAATATCTAAATCTGTTTCAGGAAATAACTCATTGTAACGTATTTGACGAACTTCATCTCTCGACAACTCATTTTCATCAATATTACTTGGTCTGTTTCCGCTTCCGTAGAATAACTGATCAACATTATACCATGCTAATTTTCCTCTTTTATAATTGTATTCTAAACCAAAAGCACCACCATCAAATCCTTGCGATTCTGGCGTACTTGCTAAAAACCATTGTTGTGGTGAGCTTAAGTTGATTGGAATTTGAGAAGCTTCAAAATCATCTAAATATGAAGTTGCTGTGCCGTCTACATTGATTCCGCTTGGAGCACCTGGTAATAAATAAGCCATATCTGCTCTTACCGAAACATTTGAAGGTACTTCGGTTTCTACGAATGGCAGTTTGTTTGCTAATTTAGTTAAATAAGGTACTTCAGAAGAGTAATCTAAATTTAACCCTAACATGATATTATCAATAGGTTCTCCACCAAAATTTACTTTGGGTGTAATTGGTTTTTCGCTAACATTTAAAAAGGTTCCTCCTAAAATAAAATCGTCTGAAAAACGATGCTCTACATCTACTCCAATAAACGTTTTTCTTTGTTGATTGAAAAAGGTATTATTTTCTACGGAAGCATTAATTGGAATTCCTGATGCTTCTAAACCTGGATCTAAAATTTGTACACGACCTAACTGATAATCTACCACGTAATCAACTCCTTCAACTAGTTGTCTTCCTCCTGCTGTAACACGTACTGAACCTCTTGGAACATTGAATGCTCCTAAAGAAATTCCTCTACTAGTTTCCGATTTAAAATATCCTTTTAAAAAGAATTTATCTAGATTTTGATATTCGTTTTTTGCTTGAATCTTAGTAGTTAAATACAATTTCTCAAAACCATATTTTTCTTGATCAAGCGGATTCGTTAACTTTAGTAATAAATCTTCTCCAAATGGTTCTGGTTCGGGAAACAAAATATATCCTCTTTCAGAATTTACCGTAATTCCTTCTACATAATCAAAAAAACCATCTCCATTCGTAACTGCATACTCACTTTGGTCTAGCTTATCTAAATTCAGTAACCTTAATAAAGGCTCGTTCTTTAACGCCGTAGTTGTCGCGTTTTGTAAGGTGTTTTGTAGTGTTCCTGTTTCGTCATCTCGATACAATAACTCGAAACGGAAACCATCACGTTGTAACGGAAATGCTCCTAAAGCATACACATTTTTCATCATTAAACGCCAGGTAGGAAAAGGCTCACCAGGATTCGTTGGTGTTGATGTTCCTGGACGAACTGTGTTTAAAATTTCACTACGTAATAATTTTACGGCAATGTTTGATGGCGCTACAATTCCGTCGTTTGAAAATTCACCTACTTTAAAAACTGTTTCGTTATTAGATGCACCAACAACAGTATACTCAAAAGCTACTGCTAAAACTTCTCCGTCGTTTAATCGTCGGTTTAACGAAATAAATCCTAACTGCGGATGCAACTTAAACTCATTAGGTTGTAACCTACGAGCATTTTGTAAATACGTATAGTTAAACCCTTGTCGAGCCGGAACACCAATACCGTTTATGGCATTATCTACCGTTGCAACATCTCTAATTCCTCCACTAGTAGCAGTTAATAAAGAACTTAAATTGTTTACTCCGTTATAAGGTAAAATCGCAGAATTAGCAGATACTGCTCCTGGAGTAGTGATAATTTCAGACGGATTCACCTCATTGTCATCATCTGACTCTCCTAAATCGGCAAAAGCAACAATGCTACGATAATCGCTTACATTTTGGTTTCTATTCGTTACCCAAACTTCTATACGAGTAATGTTTATCGGGCTATTAATTAGCGGGTATCTTTCTAATGCTTTTGAGTAATTTTCTCTAAAATATTGCGATAAGAAGAAGTGGCGATCATTATCATAGTCAGAAGCTCGTAACTCAAAAGGTTCAATCGTTGCCCCTCCTTCGGCTATTACCGTTTTAGACTGTGAATTTTGTTGTGAAAAAGCAGCTGTAACATACGTCTTACCGAATTGCAATTGTGTTTTTACTCCAAATAACGATTGCGCTCCGTTAATTAATGAGTTTTTAATCGGCATACTAATATTACCCGCTTCAATATTTCTTATAATATCGTCTTCGGTAGGTGTGTACTCTAATTTTATAACATTTTGAAAATCGAAAGTAGACTGTGTATCGTAATTTGCGGTTACTTTTAATCGCTTCCCTACTTTAGCTTGTATACTCGCACTAATTTGTTGATCAAAATCAAACGTAAAACTACTTTGGTTTTCTACAGAAATTTGAGGGTTCTCATTATTTTGATAAACTCCTCCCAATTTAATATTAATTTGCCCTGTTGGATTTACCTCCACTGTATTTCCACCAAAAACAGATTCAAAAAATTTAGAATTTACATAATATTTAGGAAGTAAATTTTTACGAGCAGCATCACTTCCTTTTTTCTTCGGATTGGTAGCATCTACCTTTTCTTTGAAGTAATCTTTTAAATCGTTTTTTAAACGATACTCATCATACTCTTTTGGTGTCATAAAAATAGGGGTTCCTACATAGTAATCTCCTACTTTTTCAACAATCATAAACTTGTTCAACACCTTATCATAAGTAACTACTTTTTGACTAGGGTTACTTAAAAAAAGAGCGCCGTTTTGGTTGTTTTTAAAATTATATTTGAGAGGAACAACAGTATCTTTCTTAACAGTTTTTGTACTATCGTTTTGCGTATTTTGTGAAAACGAAACAATACTTACTAAAAAAGCAAGTATTGTTAATAGTCTATTCATAACTGTTTTTTCCAAACTTTTTTATAATTTTTTCAACGCCTGCTTTATAAGTATTTCAACACTTGCATCAGGTGTTTCTTTTAATATTCCCCCTATTACTTTATCGGCCTGCTTCCTAACAAAGCCAAGAACCTCTAAAGCAGATAACGCTTCTTCTTTATTTGTATTGTTCTGTACTACAGAAACTTCATCAAGATCAAAGGTTTTTAAAACTTTATCTTTTAAATCAACAATAACACGTTGCGCTGTTTTTGCTCCAATACCTTTAACTGATTGTATTAGTTTTACATCTTCTGAAGCAATAGCTTGTTGAACTTCTTGAGAAGTCATTGAAGATAACATAGTTCTTGCAGTACTTGGTCCTACACCTGAAACTGAAGTTAATAATAAAAACACTTCTCGTTCCATCTTGGTTGAAAAACCATACAACGTGTGAGCATCTTCTCTAATAGATAAGTGTGTGTATAACAACACATATTCATCATTTGGTAATGATGAATATGTGTTTAGTGAAATATGGAGTAAATATCCTACCCCGTTACAATCTACAACGGCGTATGTAGGATTTTTCTCCACAAGCTTCCCCCTAATTTGTGTTATCATCCAGCGATTTTTTTCTATTAGTCTAAAATAGACAAAATTATTTTTTAAAAAAAGTTTCCTAACCCATTAAGAGTTCTGAAGAGCTTTCTTTTTAGCTTTCATTTCTTTGTTCTGAGCGTCAACAACTGCTACGGCAGCCATGTTTACCATTTCATCTACACTAGCACCTAATTGTAAAATGTGTACTGGTTTACTCATTCCTAATAAAATAGGCCCTATAGACTCTACTTCATCTACAGCTTTCATTAATTTGTACGTAATGTTTGCTGATTCTAAGTTAGGGAAGATTAAAACATTGGCTCTTTTTCCATTTAATTTAGAAAACGGGAATTCTTTAGCTAATAACTCAGGATTCAACGCAAAATCTGCTTGTAATTCACCATCAACAACAACATTAGGGTAATTACGGTGGATATATGAAACTGCTTCTCTTATTTTGGCTGAACTTTCAGATTTAGATGAACCAAAGTTTGAAAAACCTAACATTGCTACGTTTGGCTTCATTCCAAACATTTTAGCTAATACTGATGTTAACTGTGTAATCTTAGCTAAATCCTTCGCTGTTGGATTGATATTAATCGTCGTATCTGCCAAGAACATTGGTCCTTGCTTAGTTAACATCATGTTCGTAGCCGCCACTCTTGTTACTCCTTGATCTTTCTCAATCAATTCTAACATTGGCTTTACTACTGACGGATACGGTCTTGAATATCCTGTAATCAATGCGTCTGCTTCACCAGAATTTACCATCATTGCAGCAAAATAGTTACGTTCACGCATCCATTTTTGAGCTTCTAAAAACGTAACTCCTTTACGTTGTCTTGTTTTCCAGAAAGCTTCAGCATAACGATTTCTTCTATCTTCTTCTTCATCTGTTTTAGGATCGATAATCGGAATATCAGCATCAAAACCTAACTCAGCTTTTAACTCTAAGATGATTTCTCTTCTTCCTAATAAAATTGGATGTCCAATTTTTTCTTCATAAACTCTCTGTGCAGCTTTTAACACATCTAAATGATCTGCTTCTGCAAACACTAATCGTTTTGGAGCTTTCTTAGCTCGGTTATGTAACATCCTAACCTCTTTACTTCCTGTCCCTGAACGATCCATTAACTCTTCACGGTACTTGTCCCAATCTTCAATAGGCTCTTGAGCTACACCAGAATCCATCGCAGCTTTCGCAATTGCTGGAGGAATTTCATAAATTAATCTTGGATCAAATGGTTTTGGAATGATGTACTCTTTTCCGAAGGAAAGACTTACCTCATCGTACACAATATTCACTTGCTCTGGCACTGATTGCTTAGCTAAATCTGCCAACGCATGTACCGCAGCAATTTTCATTTCTTCGTTAATCTTTTTAGCACGAACATCTAATGCTCCACGGAAAATAAAAGGGAATCCTAACACATTATTCACCTGATTAGGATGATCTGACCTTCCTGTTGCCATGATGATATCATCTCTAGTAGCAATTGCTAAATCGTAATCAATTTCTGGTTCTGGATTCGCCATTGCAAAAACAATAGGATTTTTTGCCATAGATAATAACATCTCTGGAGAGACCACATTTCCTTTAGATAAACCGATAAATACATCTGCATTTAACATGGCTTCTTCTAAAGTATTCACATCTATATGTGTAGCAAACTCAGCTTTTTGAGAGGTTAAATTCTCATTATCTTTTCTAATAACACCTTTACTATCGCACATGATTACGTTTTCGCGTTTAGCTCCAAGAGCTAAATACAAACGTGTACATGAAATAGCTGCTGCCCCTGCTCCGTTCACCACTATTTTAACATCCTCAATGTTTTTTTCATTAATCTCTAATGCATTTTTTAAAGCTGCTGCAGAAATAATTGCAGTTCCGTGCTGATCATCGTGCATTACAGGAATATCTAATTCCTCTTTTAATCTTCGTTCAATTTCAAAAGCTTCTGGAGCTTTGATATCTTCTAAATTAATCCCACCAAAAGTAGGAGCAATTGCTTTTACTGTTTCTACAAATTTGTCTACATCTGTTGCGTCAACTTCAATATCAAAAACATCAATATCAGCAAAAATTTTAAATAACAATCCTTTTCCTTCCATTACTGGTTTAGACGCTTCGGGACCGATATCTCCTAATCCCAAAACAGCTGTTCCGTTTGAAATAACAGCTACTAAATTTCCTTTTGAAGTATATTTATAAACGTTGTTTGTATCTTTCGCTATTTCTAAACAAGGCTCAGCAACACCTGGCGAATACGCTAATGACAAATCGTGTTGAGTTGCGTATTTTTTGGTAGGTACTACTGCTATTTTTCCTGGCTTCGGTTTGGCATGATAAAGTAAAGCTTCATGCCTTTTTCTAGAATCTCTCATAGGTTCGTTCTTGTTTGTTTGAACTTACAAATATACATTTTGTTTGTTAAGTAAAAATAATTTACTATCCGATAAAAGTTATAGTACTCCTTATACTATTTATGTTAAATTTAAGAGTTACAGAACATCAATCAAAAAAAAATTGATAACCTGACAAAAGTCATGTTTAGTATTTCTTTTTCTCCTCAACTTTGTCTCAACCTTAAACCAATAGAAAATGGAAACCACACAAAGACACATTATTGACGAAGAAGTACAATGGGACAAAACTAAGACTATTGTAAGTAAAACAGATGTTTTCGGAACCATCCTTTATGCTAATGATGTTTTCTCTAACACTTGTGAATATAGCACAATTGAATTAGTAGGAGAACCTCACAACATTATTCGCCACCCAGACATGCCTAAAGTAGCCTTTAAGGTATTATGGGATGCGTTAAAAAAAGGTGAGAACTTTCATGCTATCGTTAAAAACCTAACAAGAACTGGAAGATACTATTGGGTTATTACCGATTTTACTATCGATAAAGATGAAAACGGTAAAACTATAGGGTATACTGCAAGAAGAAAAGCGGTTCCTGATGGTGTTGTTAAAAAGATTGAACCTATTTACAAAACTCTTTTAGATATTGAAAAATTAAAAGGAGAGAAAGCTAGCGAAATGTATTTCGAAGCATTGTTAAAAGAAGAAGTAGGTAAAACTTACAATGAGTTTGTTGTTGATTTATTTAACGAAGAGCTATCTAAGGAAGAAGCTGAAAAAATTAAGGCAGAAACGAACCCGCTAAAAAAAGGATTAAACTGGTTCTTCTTTGGAGATACCAATCCAACATAAAAACATAAATATCCCCAACAATCCCCTTTAAAATGTTTTTCTCGAAAGGGTTGAAACTTCTGTTTCAGCCCTTTTTTATTTTAATAAATCTTCTCTTTTTCCAACTGTTCTTATCTAAAAAATAACACATTTCTATCATCTTTCTTTGAAAGGTAACACATTCCTACACCGACAGTTACCTCAGACCAAATAAAGGCTATTGCTTTTAACATATTTTAACCCTTTTAAAAAAAACCAAAAGATTTTTTGCCACAAAAAACCTTATCTTTGCTCCCCAATTGCAAGTAAAAACCACCCCGAATAACTATTAAAACAAAAAAAATGGACACAAACAACGCTCTTAGACCATCTAAAGTCATAGACGAGGAGGTAAAATGGGACAAAACTAAAACTATTATTAGTAAAACAGATCCTGTAGGAACTATTTTGTATATGAATGATGCTTTTGAAACAGCATCTGAGTACAATAAAATAGAGCTTATTGGAGAACCTCACAATGTCATTAGACATCCTGATATGCCTAAAGTTGTATTTAAGGTATTATGGGATAACCTAAAACAAGGAAACAATTTCCATGCTATTGTAAAAAACTTAACAAGAACTGGTAGATACTATTGGGTTATTACAGATTTTGATGTTGAAAAAGACGAAAAAGGAAAAATTACAGGTTACACTGGAAGAAGAAAAGCGTTACCTCAAAGTGTAATTCAAAAAATAGAGCCTTTGTACAAAACTCTTTTAGAGATAGAAAAAATAAAAGGAGAAAAAGCCAGTGAATTATACTTCAATTCATACTTACAAGAAGAAGTAAACTCTTCTTATGAAGATTTTGTTGTAAAGTTATTTGAAGATAGTGGAGCTGCTGGATCAAATGGAGCAGTAGAAGACACTCCTAAAGAAGGAGGCAAGATTAAAAAAGGAATTAATTGGTTTTTCTTTGGAGATACCAACCCTAAATAAATTAAAAATAAAAGCAGGTTTAAACCTGCTTTTATTTTTTTAAGAAACTAATATTTCTTGTCAGTCCTGAAAACTTAGTGCGCTTTACTGCCGATTTTTTAAAAACTTTGCTAAACGTTTCTTGCGTCAACTCTTGCCAATCCCGTTTTGTCATATCTAATAAACTTTCTTGGGGTGCAAACAATGATTCTTCATGTGGTTTTGAAAAACGGTTCCACGGGCACACATCTTGACATACATCACAACCAAACATCCAATCTTGTAGTTCTCCCTTAAATTCTGATGGAATTGCATCCTTTAACTCAATTGTTAAGTACGAAATACATTTACTTCCATCCACTGTATTATTAGGTAAAATAGCTTGTGTTGGGCATGCATCAATACAACGAGTACAACTTCCACAATGATCTGTTTTAAAAGGAACATCGTATTCGAGTTCTAAATCGATTATCAATTCAGCCAAAAAGAAAAAGGATCCTTGCTGTTTTTGGATTAATAACGAATGTTTTCCATTCCAACCTAACCCAGATTTTGTTGCCCAAGCACGTTCTAACACAGGAGCAGAATCAACAAAACAACGCCCTGAAACTTCGCCTATTTCATCATTAATCAACTGTAATAATTCTCGTAATTTATCTTTTATGATATGATGATAATCTTGTCCGTAAGCATATTTAGAAATCTTATAACTTCCTTCTTGCTGAACTTCCGAAGGAAAATAATTATACGATAAAGAAATTACTGATTTCGCCCCATCAACCAATAACCTTGGATCTAAACGTTTGTCAAAATGGTTTTCCATGTAATGCATCTCTCCATGATATCCATTCTGCAACCATTTCTCCAATCGCGGAGCTTCCTCTTCTAAAAAATCAGCTTTTGCAATACCACATTCCAAAAAACCCACCAAGCGTTTTGCCTGTTCTTTTATAAAGTTTGAATATTGTAGTTTCTGATTCAAAATACGTGATTTTATCAGCGCAAAATTACCAAAAGAAAATTTATCATTTCATTGACTTTCTATTTACAAATAATTGCTGAACTTTGTTCATTAGTATTACATAACAAACTTTATTCTTTATGAAAAAGATCTATAAAATAATAATAGGTATAGTAGTTTTTTTCTTTATCCTATTGGTTAGCATTCCTTTGTTGTTTCAAGATAAAGTGATGAACTTGGTAAAAACTACCATTAACAACAACGTAAATGCTAAAGTTGATTTTAGCGACTCGAGTTTAAGCTTGCTTAGAAATTTTCCAAACGCATCAGTACAATTATCTAACCTAACGGTTATTAACAATACTCCTTTTGAAGGAGATACTTTAGTATACGCTAAAGAAGTAAACTTAGCCTTAAAACTTACCGAACTTTTTAAAGCTTCATCAGAACAATTAAATATTAAATCGTTTACTATTGATGATGCCTTGGTAAATGTACTAGTTGATGAAAAAGGAAATGCGAACTACGATATTGCAAAACCTACTGATACTAAAGAGGTAAAAGATGAAGAGCCATCAACTTTTGGGTTATCAATTAACTCATATGCTATTAACAACGCTACGATAAAATATAATGATAAACAAGGGAAACTAAATCTTGAATTAACTGAGTTAAACCATAGTGGTAGCGGTGACTTCTCTCAATCAAACACAGAGTTAGACACTCAAACTTCTACCTTAGTTTCTTTTGGAATGGATGGAAATTCGTATGCAAAGAATCAAAAAATAGAGTTAGACGCCATTTTAGGAATGGATTTAACCAATATGAAGTTTTCTTTCTTAAAAAATGAAGCGAAATTGAATAATTTACCTTTAATTTTTGACGGATATGTTCAAATAAACGAAAACAACCAAGAGGTAGATATTAACTTTAAAACCCCATCGTCTGACTTTAAAAACTTTTTAGGATTAATTCCTGAAACTTACACCAAAAGTATTGCTAACGTTTCTACTACTGGTAACTTTAGTGTTGACGGAAAAGTAAACGGAATCATTGACGACAACCATATTCCGAAGTTAGATATCACTATGAAATCTAACAACGCTTCATTTAAATATCCTGATTTACCAAAAAGTGTTCAAAACATCAACATAGATACCCAAATAAAGAATACTACAGGTAAAGTTGAAAACACCTTTGTTTTTATTAACAATTTATCGTTTAAAATTGATGAAGATACTTTTTCTGGAAAAGGAAATGTCTACAATTTAACAACTAACCCTAAAGTAAATGCTACAGTTAAAGGAACATTAAACCTTGCTAAACTAAATCAGGCATATCCTATTGATTTACAAAATGAATTAAGCGGTATTTTAAAAGCAGATTTACATACCGAATTTGATATGAAAGCTATTGAAAATAATGTTGTAAGTCGTATTAAAAACAACGGAAAAATGGAGGTAAGCGATTTTGTTTTTTCTTCAGAAGATGTTGTAAATCCTCTTCATATTAAAAACACCGTTGTTACTTTTACACCAAGTACTGTTTCATTAACCAAGTTTGATGCTACTACAGGAAAAAGTGATTTAAATGCTACCGGAACTCTTAAAAACTTATTAGGTTTTTTACTTTCTGACAACAAACTACAAGGGAACTTCAACCTAAATTCAAATGCTTTTTATGTAAGCGATTTTATGCAAGAAAATCCGGAGGCTTCTGAGAAAAAAGAAGAAACCTCTAAAGAAAACACACCTAGTGAATCTTTAAAAATTCCTGCTTTCTTAGACTGTTCTGTAAAGGCAAATGCAAAAACGGTATATTATGATAACTTAACTTTACAAAATGTTACCGGAACACTTCTTTTAAAAGACGAAAAAGCCATCTTACAAAATATGAATGCTGGTATTTTTAATGGTCAAATTGCTTTAAATGGAGAAGTTAATACACAAAAAGAGAAGCCTACTTTCGATATGAAGTTAGGTATCAAATCTTTTGACATTGCTCAATCCTTTACTAGTTTAGATTTATTACAATCATTAAGTCCTATTGCGGGTGCTATGAGTGGTAAATTAAATTCTGATATTGATTTATCTGGTAGTTTAAACGATGATTTTACCCCAAACCTTGCTTCGGTTTCTGGTAAAGCATTAGCTGAACTATTAACGACTAGCATCAACCCTGAAAAAACTAAAGCTTTGAGTTTATTAAACGATAAATTATCATTTATGGATTTAACAAAACTAGACCTATCAGATATTAAAACATATTTATCTTTTAAAGACGGACAAGTAGTTGTAAAACCTTTCGATTTAAAGTATAACGACATTGGAATTACTGTTGGCGGAAGTCATGGTTTTGACAAAACAATGAACTACAATGTTACTTTAAATGTTCCTGCTAAATACTTAGGTAACGAAGCTGAAGGATTACTTTCTAAATTAAGTGCAAAAGAGCAGCAAAATATTACAGTTCCTGTTACCGCTAATATTACGGGTAACATGATGAGCCCTTCTGTAAAAACAGATATGTCTTCATCGGTTAGTAAATTAAGTCAAAAACTAATCGATCAACAAAAAGATAAATTAGTCAATGATGCTTTAGGTGGTTTATTAGGAGGCAAAAAGAAAGATAGTACTTCTACAACCACTAAAAAGGATGAAACTGTTAAAAAAGTAACCGACGTATTAGGTGGGTTATTCGGAAAGAAGAAAAAAAAACAGCAAAAAGATACGGTTAAGTAATCTTTTGTAACATTTCTTTTACCTCATAGTCTTACTATTAATTAAGAGAACTTTGTAAGTTATTTAACACTTCTTAAATACACTTTATAAAGTTCTTCTTTTATGTTTGTTACCATCAACTAACTGACTATGAAAAATATAACTACTTTTTTATTTCTAATATGCTCGTCAATAACCTTTTCTCAAGTTAAAGGAAGAGTTACAGACACTAAAAAACAACCTATTTCTTTTGTAAGTGTTTACTTAGAAAACACGATTACAGGTACAACTACCAATACCAATGGAGATTATGAATTAGCACTCTCCAAAACAGGAAATCACACCCTAATTTTTCAAATATTAGGTTATAAAACCATAAAAAAAACAGTTAAAATCAATTCTTTTCCTTTCACATTAGATGTTTCTTTAACAGAAGAAGAAGTGGTTTTAGATGAAGTTGTGGTTTCTTCAGAAGAAAATCCTGCCAACAAAATTATTAGAAATGCTATTACTCATAAAAATAAAAACACTGATAAATTTGCTGAATATACTGCCGATTTTTACTCTAGAGGATTATTTAAAGTAAAAGATCTTCCTAAAAAGTTTTTAGGGCAAGATATTGGCGACATGGGTGGTGGATTGGATTCTACCCGAAGTGGTGTGGTGTACCTTTCTGAAACGGTATCAAAAATCGCTTTCCAAAAAAGACCTAAAAATTTTAAAGAACACATTATAGCCTCAAAAGTTAGTGGTGAAGACAATGGCATTAGCTTTAACCAAGCTGAAGATGTTAACTTTAATTTTTATGAAAATTCTTTTAATCTAGCGGATGTTCGTATAATTTCTCCTATAGCAAACGGAGCTTTCGGGTACTATAATTACAAGCTAGCAGGGGTATTTTATAATGAAAACGGAAAATTAATTAACAAAATTCAACTACTACCTAAACGTAAAAATGACCGTGTTTTTAGTGGATATATTTATATTGTTGAAGATGATTGGGCTGTGTATGGAGCCGATGTTATTGTAACAGGAGCGCAAATAAGCTTACCAATGGTTGATTCTTTACATATTAAACAGAACTATAATTTTTCTACAAAAAATAAAGCGTGGGTTCCCACAACTCAAACCATCGATTTTAAAGCAGGTATGTTCGGATTTCATTTTAACGGACGCTTTTCTGCTGCTTATTCAAATTATAATTTTTCTCCTGATTTTAATGAAAAGACTTTTAGTAACGAAATACTTTCCTTTGCTGAAAATGCTACAGAAAAAGATTCTACATATTGGAACACCATACGTCCAGTAGCTCTAACAGTAGAAGAGATATCAGATTATAAACTGAAAGACAGTATTAAAACTATTCGAAAATCAGAAAAATATTTAGATTCAATCGATACCAAAAACAACAAATTTAAACCGTTGGATATTCTTTCTGGTTATACCTACCGAGATTCTTACAACAAATGGTCGTTGAGCATTTCTTCTCCCATTGAAAACATCAATTTTAACACCGTACAAGGCTGGAATTCTTCTTTAGGAATTAACTACCGAAAAACTCTAAATAAAAAAGGTAAACGATTTGGTATGGGAGCCGATGTTAATTATGGCTTTTCAGAAAAAAAAGCACGCCCTACTGCCTACTTCAACTACCAGTGGAATAATACAACAAGACCATACCTGCATGTTTCTGGGGGAATTGCCACACCACAATTCAACCAAAAAGAACCTATTTCTAAGTTTTGGAATACTATAAGTTCAATTGGTTTTGAAAGAAATTACCTGAAAATCTACGAAAAAACCCATGCAAAAGCTTCTTTTTCACAAGAAGTAACTAACGGAATTCGTATGTTTTCTTCTCTAGAATTTGCCGACAGAAAACCGCTGTTCAATACCTCAGACTATGTAATGTTTCCTAAAAAGGATGTTGATTATACTTCTAATAACCCACAAGAACCAAACAACTTTACTTTAGGATTTACTCCGCATCATATGTGGACATTTTCGGTAGGAGCTAACATCAATTTTGGTCAAAAGTATTTATCATATCCTGATGGAAAATACAATATTACCAGTCGTAAATATCCATCGTTATATATTGGTTATCAAAAAAACTTCGGATCTGGAAATTCTGAGTGGAATTCAGATATCATATTCTCACAACTGTACCAGCATATTAATTTAAGCAACTGGGGAGAGTTTTCCTACAAAGCTAAAGGAGGACTGTTTTTAGAACAAAAAGATATTCCGTTTATGGATTATGCTCATTTTAACGGAAATCGTTTATTAATAGCTCCTAACAACAATTATTTAAACAACTTTTACATGCTTCCTTATTACAAATTAAGTTCTAACGATAAATATGCTGAACTTCATGGAGAATACAACTTTAAAGGAGCATTATTAAGTAAAGTTCCTTTATTAAATAAGCTGAACTTTCATTTAGTTACAGGAGCAAAAGGACTGTTTACAGCAGGCAACAAACCCTATTCTGAATTTGCTATTGGTTTAGATAATGTTGGTATTGGAAAATGGCGTTTTTTACGTGTAGATTTTGCTCGCTCAAACTTTAACGGAAAAAATGAAAACAGAGTCCTTTTTGGGATAAAATTGTAGATTTGTAATACAACTTACTCATATGAAAACAACCCTATTACTTTTTGGTATCGCTGCAGATTTAGTTGATAGTTCTTCATTAACCCTAGAACTACCTAACAAAAGCACGGTAGCTAGTTTTAAAGAATTTCTTTCTAATGAGTTTCCTGAATTTCAAAAAATGAGTTCGTATGCTGTGGCTATTAATGAGAGTTATACAAGCGATGATACACTCATACGAGAAAATGATGTAATAGCCATTATACCTCCAGTAAGCGGAGGATAGTTGTTCAATGATATACTTAGCTAATGTAATAATGATTTAATGTAGCATGAACATTAAGAAAGTCATTATTACATTAAATCACTAACACATTAAATCAATATTATACTGTTTCTTGCTTAAGATATCTTCCTACGAAAAAGGTTCCGAAAGGTAAAATAGATAACAAACAAACGATTCCGAAAGTTTTTCCGTTCCAGTTTAACTCGTATTTCAACATAATTGCTAGTACGATATACCCTACAAATAATAGTCCGTGAGGCATTCCTAACATTTTTACATATTCAGGATTTCCTTGCATGTATTTAATTGGAACCGCTATAAAAAGCAATAAAATGTAAGATAATCCTTCTAATAAACTTACTAATCTGAAAAAATTAATCATTTGTTTGCGCTTAAAAATTCGTTTGCAAAGATACTGAAATATTGCGTCCTGCAGAAGATACTCCAGAGGCAAATTCTTTATAATGTTCGTCAAATAAATTAGACAATTGCGCTTGTATTGCTATGTTTTTAGTGAACTGATATTTTCCGTACAATCCAACAGTCATCCAACTAGGAGTACCGTAATACATATCAATATCATTTGTTGCATCAGGGTTCACAATTGGTGTTTGATCGTGATTATCTATGCCTTCTGTTAGGTTATAATCAGAAATATCTTTTTTAGCATTGAAAACTAGGTTAGCTCCTCCTTCAAACTTCTTATTTACATAACTTAAATCGAAACGACCAAATAATGGTGGAATAGATGATAATGGTTCATCTGGCACTCCTTTTTCTTCCGACTTTAATGTATTCCCTTTAGTGTATGTAATTGACCCTGAAGTTTTCCAATTTTTAGAGATTTTACCTTCGTAACTCGCAGTAAATCCTGTTATATAAGCTCTTCCTCTGTTATAATTTGTTAAAATTTCTCCATCAGCAGTATTGTACTCATCTCCATCATAAAACACCGTACTTTGTCCAAAAAATTCATACGGAATTCGAGTGATATTTCGATCTAATATTGTGTAATAGGCATTCATTCCTACTCTAAACTTTCTATTGTTAAAATATTTTTGAAGTCCTATTTCGAAGTTATATGCGTATTCGGGTCCTAACTCGGTATTAGGAACTGTTAACCTACCGCTTTTCTCTCTAATTTTTCCTACATCATCAATATTTGGAGAACGGAATCCTGAAGAAATAACTCCGTTTAATTGCCAATTTCTTGTTGGCTTATACACATAACCTATCGTTGCTGTGATGGATTGATTATCTAATCGAATATCATTTTGTGGAATATCTATGAATGTTTCATCGATCCATTTAGCTTTTAATACTGTATGTGTACCTCTAATTCCTGTATTTAAAGTAGATTTAGCATTGATATCCTGACGGTAATCTACATAAAAAGCAGAGCTTAAATAACTACTTCCACCATCAGGATAACGAGATTGCACTGCAAAATCACCATCAAATCCGATAATGTCATTTCCGCTTAATCGCAATGTTTTTCCATAAGAATTAGAAGCTACATCATTATAAGCAAGCTCAACCCCATACCCTAAGTTTCTATGTGCTGCTAACGGAACTGTAAAATCTCCATTCAAACTAAAAACATCTACTGCTTCCTTTCTATATGATCTATCTAAACTTCCAAATTTTCGCTGAATACGACTCTCTTTTATGTTTTGATATGCTAAGGTAATTGTTCCTTTATCCATCCATTTTTTCTTTGGATTGATAAGCAATTGTGGCGAAACTAATAATCTTTCTTGCGGTCCATAATACCACTCTGCAAATTTTAAATCTCCATTTCCTTTTAACTCTGTTAATTTATCAAAACGTGGGATATTTGAAGAGTTTGAATATTGAATGTTTAACTTAAAATCGGTGTCTTTTGAAAAAGGAACATAAAACTTCTGCAATACATCTGTTTGACTGTAACCAGTATTTCTCTGAATATTTAAATTAGAATTTGCAACTGGTGTATCGTTGTAATAACTATCAGTATTATTAGAGTAGAAAGGTACTTTGCCCCAGTCATTAAAACCATGAGAACGATTTTTTCCCATTCGTAAATCACCAAAATTACTGTGAGCTACACTGGTAAATGATGCCCATTTTTTAAATCTAAGTTCGGTAGAAACTACATTGGTTACCTCATTATTTGCTGAACTGTATCGTAAAAAGGCACTTCCTTTTACTTCGCTACCTTTTTCTGATATTTTTGGTGTTTTTGTATAGTAGTGAATTACTCCACCTAAAGCATCTGAACCATAAATTACTGATGACGGACCAAAAACAATTTCAGTTCTATCTAATAAATTGGGAGCTACTGTAATTGAATTTTGTAAGTGTCCTTTTCTATAAATCGCATTATTCATACGAACACCATCAACCACTAATAACACTCGATTACTTTCCATTCCTCTCATGACTGGACTTCCTCCTCCAAATTGTGATTTTTGAATTTTTATTCCAGGTACACTCGATAATAAATCTGCTGATGTTTGTGGTGATAATTTTTCTATCTCTTTTGATGAAACTACCGCAATTTGTTCTGCTATACGATTTGTTTTTTCTCTGTTCTTAAATACCGAAACGACCACCTCATCTAACTGCTCTGAGTTTTTTGACAAATACACATGATAATTATTTGCCTTTAAAGCTGATTTTTTCTCTTGATATTCTGCATACGAAACATGCGAAAAAATTAGCACTTCATTTTTTGAAAAAGCTGAAATATCAACTTTTCCTAACTCATCGCTTACAGCATACGTTGTATTATTTTTATTAAATACAGTAACTGATTCAACAGGTTTTCCTGTTTCAGCATCAATAACAGTAAGGTTTTGTGAAAAAATTGTGGTTACAATTAGTAAAAAAAATACAGTAATTATTTGTTTCATAAATTAACTAAAAACAGTTTCTAACACGTCTAACGACTTGGGTTTCCGAAATCCTTCTAAATGTAATTCATAATATTTTATGATAATTCGAAGAATAATTTGCCTATCATTTTTTGAATAGGAAATTGAATTTATTTCATCAAAATTTATGCCTAACAAGCTTTTAAAAAGATTAATTTCTTTACCTGTTAAATTCCCTTTTTCATATATCAAATCAGTAAAACTTCCTTCTAACAAACTAAAGGCTTTTTTATCAGATTCGGAAGTATCTGGATAAAACCCTAAATACTTTGATAAATTTAATAAAAACAACAAGTGAAAATTAGCTACCTCATCATGAGTATCTATCCAAGCTAAAGATGTTTCTAAGTACTGGTATAATGGAACATTTTCTTCTTCTTCTTGAATGATTTTTGATAATATTTCAGACAAAAACAATATAATAGATTGCTTTACTATTGAAGTGTGTATTGTTTCGTACGGATGAATTACCTGCACTTCTTTAATAGAGTGTAAAGAACTTTTAGTACTATGATTTGCTGTAATTTGTAATTGTGTTAACGGTTGAAAGTGAGCTGCCTTTAATTTTCCTTTTTTAGCTTTTAAAATCCCTTTTAACATATACGATTTCACCCCTTCTTGTAACGTAAAACACTTTACAATTAAACTTGTATCACCATACTTTAGCGAACTTAAAACAATAGCTTTGGTAGCAACAACCGGCATTTAATCGAGTTTATCAGTTAAAATCATCAATCAAAGATATTTAATATTGACTATAAAAATGGTACTTTCGTACAAATTTGATGCACTTTGGTATGGCTGTAGAAATAGAAAGAAAATTCTTAGTAAAATCAGAAGCTTTTAAAGAAAGTTCATTTCAAAAAAATTATATAAAACAAGGGTTTTTAAATTCAGACAAAGAACGAGTAGTTCGAGTTCGAATAAAAGACGACAAAGGTTTTTTGACTATAAAAGGAGCTTCAAATACTAGCGGAACAACCCGTTTTGAATGGGAAAAAGAAATTGATAAAAATGAAGCTAAAAGTCTTTTTAATCTTTGTGAAAAAGGGATTATAGAAAAATACCGATACTTAGTAAAAATTGATAATCATACTTTTGAAGTAGATGAGTTTTTAGGAGAAAACAACGGCTTACTAATTGCCGAAGTTGAACTAAAAAATGAAAATGAAAATTTCACAAAACCAGAATGGTTAGGAGAAGAAGTTACAGGTATCGCAAAATATTACAACTCAAACTTAAGTAAACATCCTTTTATTAATTGGTCTTCTTAGATACAGAAATAAACAGCTATAAAGTGGCTTAAACTTCCTAATAATACGAAGACATGAAACGTTGCGTGATTGTATTTTAGCTTTTTAATCGAATAAAAAACAGCGCCAACAGTATAAAAAACGCCTCCCAAAAAAAGATAGAATAATCCTTCGCTAGAAAAACTATCAATTAACGGTTTAATTAAAAAGACTATTTGCCAACCCATTAATAAGTATAACGCTGTTGATAATTTGTCAAACCTTCCTGTAAAAAACAATTTTAAAACGACGCCTGTTAACGCAAAACTCCAAACAACGATAAATAAATACCACCCTAAATTCGGTGATAAAACCAGCAAGCAAAAGGGAGTATATGTTCCTGCTATAAGCACATAAATAGCAGCATGATCAAAAATATTAAGCCTTCGTCTAAGCTTGGGCTCTTTAGCAGCATGATAAAAAGTAGATGCTGCGTATAAAACAATCATGCTTATTCCGTAAATCACCAAACTAATACCTTTCCAAAAGACATTATATTCAAATGATTTTTGCAGTAATAAAGGAAAAGCAATAATACTTAAAAGCAATCCTAAACCATGAGAAAACACATTAAGTCTTTCCTCTTTATCACTATAACGATGATTTAATTTCTCACTCATTATTTAATCGGTTTGTATCTTTCATATACAACTCATCATTAATCAATTCATTGTATATAACACTGTAAGTTTGCTCTTTAAGTTTTTTCTTATCTTCTTGAACTAAGTTTTCTGTTTCAATAAAACTACATTGTTTTACTCTAAATGTTCCTGGAGATCCTTTAAAAAAATCCCAAGAAAACAAACGTTTTCCATCGTAGTATACTTGAGGAACTATTGGTATCTGATGTTCAATTGCTAAACTAAACGCTCCATTTTTAAACGGTGCTAAAACTACATTTTCATCAGGAACCAATCCTTCAGGAAAAATAGCGACGCTTGTTCCGTTTTTCAATCTGCTATGTGCTTGCTCATATACTTTTCTTCTACTTTCTGCATCACTTCTATCAACCATAATAACCACTTTCTTGTAAAAGAACCCAAAAACAGGAAACTTTACCAACTCTTTTTTTCCTACAAAAACAATTGGATTTTTACTCATGGCTATTAACACCCAAGGATCTAAAAAAGAAGCATGATTAGCACAAAACATATAACTTTTATTTCGATCAATCTCTTGCTCTTTTTCAATTTTTAATCGGAAACCCATTCCGTAAATTAAAAAGAAAGCCCAAGCTCTAACAACTTTCCAAAAAACTGGATAGTACTTTTCATCTGATGTTAAAATCAACATAAAAGGAGCCATTAACAAAATTGAAGCGACCATTAACAAGTAAAACCAAACACGCCAAATAAATCGAATAGGAAAAAAAATATACTTCAAGCCTTTAAAATTAAAAATGGATAACTCTTTTTTCTCATCAACTTAACAAAGGAGAGTAAATAGAAATGCGAATGTAGTAATTTCTTTTGTTTGATGAATTTTAAGCTTATTTTTGCTTACTTAAGTAAAAAATTTTCAAAACAGATTTATGTCAAGAATTTTAACAGGTGTACAAAGTACAGGAACCCCACATTTAGGAAATTTATTAGGAGCAATTTTGCCTGCTATTGAAATGGCTAATGATTCAAAAAACGAATCGTTTATTTTCATTGCAGATATGCACTCTTTAACTCAGATTAAAGACGGTAACGAATTGCGCGAAAACACCTATAGTGTAGCGGCTACTTGGCTTGCCTGTGGTATTGACATTAATAAAACCGTATTTTATCGCCAAAGTGATATTCCTGAAGTTACTGAATTAACTTGGTATTTGAGTTGTTTCTTTCCGTATCAACGTTTAACTTTAGCACATGGTTTTAAAGACAAAGCCGATCGCTTAGCTGATGTAAATGCTGGTTTATTTACCTATCCTATGTTAATGGCTGCAGATATTTTATTGTACGATGCTGAAGTTGTTCCTGTAGGAAAAGATCAGTTACAACATTTAGAAATGACGCGTGATGTTGCAAACAGATTTAACAACATTGTAGGTGAAACTTTAGTTCCGCCTCAAGCAAAAATAAATGAAGACACCAAATTAGTTCCTGGAACTGATGGTGAGAAGATGAGTAAATCTCGAAATAATTTCATCAATATTTTCTTACCAGACAAAAAGTTACGTAAGCAAATTATGGCTATTCAAACGGATAGTAAAGCCTTAGAAGACCCAAAAGATCCAGATACTGACAATGTTTTTGCTATATATAAATTATTAGCTTCGGAAGAACAAATTGCCGAAATGCGTGCTAATTACGAAAATGGAGGTTATGGGTACGGACACGCTAAACAGGCTCTTTATGAACTAATTATTGATAAATTTGCTGATGTACGCACAAAATATAACCACTACATGGAAAACCGTCATGAAATTGATGAAGCTTTAGCTGTAGGAGCTGAAAAAGCACGAGTGATTGCTAAAGATGTTTTGCAAAGAGTACGTGGTAAAATAGGATATTAATCCTACCCAAACTAGTAACTTAAAACTCTCAATAATATGAAAAAACTAGTATTTCTTTTTTTCTTCGGAATCTTGGCTTGTAGTACTCCAAAAGAAAAAACACAAATTGTTGAAGCTTCATGCGGACAATGTAAATTCGGATTAAAAACCCAAAACGGATGCGATTTAGCTGTTAAAGTTGATGGGCAAGCCTATTTTGTTGATGGTGCTCACATAGACGATTATGGAGACTCTCATGATGAAAATACCGGTTTTTGTAATGTTGTTAGAAAAGCTGAAGTTTCTGGAAAAGTAGAAGACGGAAGATTTAAAGCTACTTCTTTTAAAATTGTAGAAGAATAGTTTTTAGATTTTTAGAAACAAGATTTCTTTCTAGATAAAAACATAAAAAAATCCGAAGTAGAAAACTACTTCGGATTTTTTATATACATTAATAATTATATATACTTTATATATTATGTATATTTGTATCACCTTTAAATTATTAAAACAACTTAACAAATGAAAAAATTGGTAGAAGTAAACGATACTCTTCTTACCAAACTGAAAGTATTATCCGCTTTTGAAGGATTAAGTGTAAAAGCTTTAATGGAAAAAGCTATTGAATTGTTTGTTATTCAAAAGGAAAGAGAACAATTAGATAGTTTAACCGATGAACAAAAAGAAGATTTAGGCTTATTACTCTTAATGCAACAAGCTGATAGAACTAAAACAGTTAGTAAAGATGAGATTTTTAAACTGTTAGAATAAATGAATGTAATTTACCTAGAAAGCTTAGCTAAAGATTTAAAAAAAATTAAAAACAAAAAACTATTAAAGTCTCTTTCGCAAGTTTTCACAACACTTGAAGAAACTGATGATTTGTTTAAAATTTCTAGTGTAAAAAAAATGTCTGGTCATCCAGATGCTTATCGAGTTAGAATAGGTGATTATCGTCTAGGTATTTATTATTCTGATAATAAAGTTACAATTGCTCGGTTTGTAAAGCGAAACGATATTTATAAATTATTCCCATAAAAAAATCGATGTAAACTTTACATCGATTTTTTATTTTAGATTTTATTCAACTTATGGAGCTGGATTCGGAATTACCTTGTGCACTGCTTCAATCTCTGCTAAAATATCTTCTGACAATTCAATATTGATAGAATTGATATTTTCTTTTAACTGACTCATTTTCGTAGCTCCAATAATATTACTCGTTACAAATGGTAACTGATTGATATATGCTAACGACAACTCTGTTAATGTTAATCCGTGTTTGTTTGCTATTTTTTGATACTCTAAAACCGCTTTTTCTGAACCTTCATTTTTATATCTAGCGATAAACCTTGGAAATAAGGTTCCTCTTGCTCCCTCTGGAGTTTTACCATCAATATATTTTCCTGTTAATACTCCTTGTGCTAATGGAGAATACGCTAACAAACCAATATTTTCTCTCATAGAAACTTCAGACATTCCTACCTCATATCCTCTATGAATTAACGAGTATGAGTTTTGAATCGTAACCATTCTTGGCAAACCGTGTTGTTCTGCTGTTTGCAGATATTTCATCGTTCCCCAAGGTGTTTCGTTAGACAAACCTACATGCTTTATCTTTCCTTGTTTTACAAAATCGTTCAAGGTTTCTAAAATCTCTAAATGCTTTTCAGCTTCTTTAGTAGAAGTTTTATACGGATAATCACGCACTCCAAAACAGTTCACTCCACGATCTGGCCAATGTAACTGATACAAATCAATATAATCGGTTTGTAAACGTTTTAGACTACCTTCAATCGCTTCAGATATATTTTTTCTATTGAAACCACCTGTTCTGATGTGTGCCGTATAATCGCCTCCTCCAGCGATTTTAGACGTCAACACTACTTTTTCTCTGTTTCCTGTTTTTTTGAACCAAGAACCTATAATTTTTTCCGTAGCTCCGTATGTTTCTGGGAGTGCTGGCACAGGGTACAATTCCGCGGTATCAAAAAAGTTTACCCCTTGTTCTAAGGCATAATCCATTTGTTCGTGACCGTCTGCTTCTGTATTTTGTCGACCCCAAGTCATTGTTCCTAAACAAATTTTAGAAACTTTTACATCGGTATTGGGTAGTGTTGTATATTTCATTCTTTATATCGTTTAACTGTTGAATTGTGTAATTGTTTAAAAAAGCAACATAATAAACACTTCAACAATTACACATTTAAACTTTTAATTTGAAAGTTTGTTGATTTGAAAATTAGTGAATTAACTCATTTTCAAATTTGCTAATTAAGAATTGCTTCAATTCCTGGTAAGGTACGTCCTTCTAACATTTCTAACATCGCTCCTCCACCTGTAGACACATAACTCACTTTATCTGCAAATCCGAATTGTTTTACCGCAGCAACTGAATCTCCACCACCGACTAACGAGAAAGCTCCATTTTTAGTTGCTTCTTCAATTGCATTTCCTAAACCAATTGTTCCTTGTGCAAACTTTTCCATTTCAAAAACTCCTAGAGGACCATTCCATAAAATTGTTTTAGACTTTGCGATAACTTCAGCAAATTTTTCAACGGTTTTAGGCCCGCAATCTAATCCCATCCATCCATCAGGAATTTCATTTGTGTCTACTACCTGCGTATTCGCATCGTTTGAAAAAGCATCTGCAATAACTGCATCTACTGGTAAATGAATTTCTGTATTATTCTCTTTTGCTTTCGCTAAAATTTCTAACGCTAAGGCTAATTTATCCTCTTCAACTAATGAGTTCCCAATCTTCCCTCCTAAAGCTTTGATAAACGTAAACGTCATACCTCCACCAACAATAATGTGATCTACTTTCTCAATAATATTTTCAATCACACCAATTTTAGACGACACTTTTGCACCTCCTAAAATAGCAGTTACTGGTTTTTCTGAATTGTTTAATACCTTATCGATGCTTTCAATCTCAGTTGCTAGTAAATTTCCGAAGCATTTATTTTCTGGAAAAAATTGTGCAATAATTGCAGTAGATGCATGTGCTCTGTGTGCAGTACCAAAAGCATCATTTACATAAACATCTCCCCATTTTGATAATTGTTCAGCAAAAGCAACATCTCCCGCTTTTTCTTCTGGATAAAAACGTAAGTTTTCTAACAATAAAACTTCTCCGCTTTTTAAATTTGCTACTGCCTCTTCAACAGTTGAGCCAATACAATCATCAACAAATTTTACTTGTACACCTAACACTTCTGTTACTTTACTAACAATATGGCGTAACGAAAATTGACCTTCTTTACCTTTTGGACGCCCTAAATGCGACATTAATACACAGCTACCGCCATCTTCTAATATTTTAATAATCGTTGGTTTTGCTGCTTGAATTCTTGTATCGTCTGTTACTTCAAAACTATCGTTTAAAGGCACATTAAAATCTACACGGATTAATGCTTTTTTATTTTCGAAATTGAAATCGTTCAATGTTTTCATTTTAAGTTATATTCTATAGTTGTGTTCTGTTTCAGCTAACAAAAATAATTATTTAAATCTGATTGGTTTCTATTCTTTTTGAGCTTTCAATCTTTTATCTTTGTTAAACTTACATACCTATATGAGCACGACTTCTATAAAAATATCTTCGGAAAAACTTAATTTACAAGAATGTTACGATTTTGTAACTGATCCTTCTTGTGGTGGAATTGCTGTTTTTGTAGGTACTGTAAGAAATGCTACTCAAAACAAAGAGGTTACTCAACTTGATTTTTCTACCTACAAGCCTATGGCAATTAAGGAAATGCAAAAAATTGCGGATGCTGCTTTGGAAAAATTTGGAGTAAAAAAGATTGCCATTCATCATGCAGAAGGTTTGTTAACTATTGGTGATATCCCTGTAATTATTACGGTTTCTTCTCCGCACAGAAAAGCTGCTTTTGAAGCTTGCCAGTACGCCATTGACACCTTAAAAGAAACAGTACCTATATGGAAAAAAGAATTTTTTGAAGATGGCGAGGTTTGGGTGAATGCGCATCCTTAAAAATGTTATATTTGATATTAAGTCATTTCTAATAATGTAAATGCATAACAATCTTTATTGGGGCATTAGCTCAGTTGGCTAGAGCGTCCCGATAAGTCGGGAAGGTTTAGTGTTCGACTCCGATATGCTCCACTTTTTATCTTTAAATTATGATTGAGTTCACAACTGCAACCAACCCAACAGAATTGCTTCAAATACTAGAGTTGCAACAACAAAACTTGCCCGAAAAATTATCAGAAACAGATAAAAAAGAACAGGGATTTGTTACGGTTCGTCATGACTTAGAATTGTTGCAAAAAATGAATGATGTACACCCACATATTATTGCAAAAAGTAATGGTACTGTTGTTGGTTATGCTTTGTCAATGTCTAAAATTTTCAGAAATGATATCCCTATTCTCATTCCTATGTTTGATGAAATAAATACTACTTCAGAAGGCACTAAACCTTATATTTTAATGGGACAAGTTTGTATAGACAAACATTACCGAGGAAAAGGTATTTTTAGAGGTTTGTACACAAAAATGAAAGAAGAATTCTCTGGAATATACGACTTTATTATTACAGAGATTGACGAAAAGAATACTCGATCTATCAACGCGCATAAAGCGATTGGTTTTAAAACTTTAAAACCCTATACGAGTAACAACCAAGATTGGGGAATTGTTTATTTAACTATTTAATACGGTAAATCAGTAGCTTCTACAAAGCTGAGTTCCGGATTGTAGAGCTCGGTTAATATTGCTTTTATTTCAGTCATAAATTCTTCTAATCTTTCTTCTGTAATAGCATTGTCAGGTTTTCGATAATTGGATGAGAAATTCATCTGTAAAAAACCATTTTTTAGGTTTTTAAACGAAATAATTCCTGCTTGAATATCTTGTGTGTTATTATGGGTCGAATTGTACATATACGCATATAAAAGAACCTGAATGGCTTTGCTAAACTTATAATCTTTAATAGCAGAAAAATCAGTAACCTTTAAATCTGATTCTTTTACCATCCCTGTTTTATAATCGATAATTCGAGTAACACCATTGAACTCATCAATTCGATCGACAATTCCTTTTATTTTTATTGGAAAATCAATTCCTTCAACCTTTATTTCTGAAGATAACTCCTGCTCAGTAGCAATTATTTTTAGTTGATTGTTCTCATCCTTCAACAGTTGTTTTTCCTGCAGTAAAAAATTCTCTACAAAACGATTGGCTACTTCAAAAATCAATCGGTTTTTACCTGTGGTTACATCGCCGTTTTTAAAATGCTTCGAAAAGTAAAAAGTGATGAGTTTTTTAGTTTTTTGCTGCATGTCTTCAATATCATTCGCTTGCAAAAACTTCCCTATAAATGGTTTGTACAACTCTTCTAATGTATCATGTACTACTGTTCCCATTGTATTGGCTGCAACTGTTTCTTCTACATCCTCTAGTTCATTTATTTTTAAAATTTTCTGCTTGTAAAATGCAATCGGATTGTATAAATAATTGGTCAATGCCGATGGAGAAATTCCTTTTTGAGCTATTTCTTGCAAACGTTCTAGTACCTTTTCATCCTTTTGAATTTCCTTTAATTGAATAGGTGACGTAACTACTTTTGGACTGATGATTTTTTCAGTAATATCATCTCGCATCATTTCTAACTGCGTTACAAAACGACTTTTTTCTCCACTTCCAAACACATCGTGCTCGGTATTGTATAAAATGTAAATATTTTTGGCACGTTGTAACAATCGGAAAAAGTGGTAGGAAAACAGCGCATCTTTTTCTCTGTATGTTGGTAAACCAAACTCTATTTTTACATCAAAAGGAATAAATGTGTTTTGTTGATGATTTCCTGGCAAAACTCCTTCATTTACTGAAGTGATAATTACATTTTCAAAATCTAGTACACGTGTTTCTAATACTCCCATTAACTGTAATCCTTGTAACGGTTCTCCTTGAAATGATAAACTTTCTGATTGTATTAGTTGCCTAAAAAATTGATGTAAGGTTTTTAAATCTTGTACATAACCAAATTCATTATGCAAGTTTTGCAACTGAGTAAACGCTGTGTAAAAACGGAATAAATATTCTTTTTCTAGTTCGTTAGCATTTTCTTTCAACAAGTTGATCAACTCAATAATTCTGTTTAAAAACTCACTAATTGATACAAACGAATTGAAAATAGTAACTATTCTTTCTTTAATCTCCTTACTAACTGGAGAAAGAAATGTTATGATTTCTTCTTGATTAATAAAGGTGTTATTCTCTTTAGCTACTGCTTCTGAAAGCACATCTGCAATGTTTGTTTGCTCATCAACCTGTAATAATCTGTAAATAGTAGCATCCTTTACCAAGCGTACCACATCTTTATGATAAAAAAGGTTTTCTTCCTTCTTTTCTAACTTTTCTTGATTAAGAAATAATTGAAAAATAGCAAAGATTAAACTCGTTGTTGGAATATCTTTTAGTGGATATCCCATCGTAATATTAATCGCATCTACACTTGATGGCAACGAATTCAACGTAATTGGCAACAGTGTTTCATCTGCCAAAACCAACGCTGTGTTATTATAATTAGGAAGTTTTTCTAAAATCTCTCCTGCATATTTTGTCTGTGTGATGTTTTTAGATGCTCCAATTACCTCAATATGTTTACTTTCTGAAAAGTAGTCTTTAATCGTTTGAATTGGGTGCTGCTGATAATAGTTCCAACGAGTTTTATACTTTCTTAAAAAACTTCCTGCTTGATGTTGACTTTCAAAAAATGTTTTGTCAATATCCCAATAGGCTTCTGCATTTCCATTCAACAAAAATTGTTCAAATAACAATTCTTCCGCAGCATTTAACGCATTAAACCCTATAAAAAAGTATTTCTTTTGTTGATTTCTATGGATGAAATCCGCTACTTTTTTAGTTGATTCTCGATATAAAACCCCTTGATATCCGATATTGTTTTCAACCAAAAATTGATAAAAAGCATCGTAATACTTATTCAACTTTTCCATAAATGAAAAGTGATCTTTCATCAATTCGGTTTCTTTAAACTCTCCTTTTACCGACCATTTTCGCAAACGATGAATATCCCGCAAATACACAAAGATTTCTCTCGAATTAATTAAATGTTGATCGATTTCATTAAAATCTTGTAAAAGCGTAAATGCCCACGACGAAAACACATCAAACGAATCTGGATTCTCTTCTTGTTCTTTGTAAATGGTATAAAAATGGAAAAGGAGCTGAACTGCATCAATCTTTTTCATTTCAGAAATTTCTTCAACAAAATCACCTATATTGATAATCTCTGGTAAAAAACCTGCCGAAATTTTCTTTTTAAATGTTTCTTTTACAAAAACTCCTGCCCTTTGTGAGGGCAATATAAACACAACATTTTCAAACGATTTGGTGTTTTGTAAAATACTATCTAACGTTTCTGAAATAAAAGACTGCATACCTTGGTTTTCTTGTAAGCAAAGTACAATTTTTATCCTACTTTTGATAGTACAAACAACCTTTAGTCATGAACACAACGAATACTTTAAAAGTAGCTTTGATTCAATCGGATTTGGTTTGGGAAAACCCAACAGAAAATAGAAAACGATTTGAAGAAAAAATGAATGGTTTGTCAGATGAAATTGATTTAGTCGTTTTACCTGAGATGTTTACTACAGGTTTTACCATGAATGCTTCAACTGTTGCTGAAACTATGGAAGGTGAAACGGTACAATGGCTACAATATTTGGCTCAAAAAAAATCCACAGCTATTGTAGGCAGTATTGTTATTCGTGAAAATGATTGTTTTTACAATCGTTTGTTGTTTGTTCGTCCTTCAGGAAAAATAGATTCGTATAACAAAAAACACACATTTACATTGGCAGGTGAGCATGAAGTATTTTCTTCTGGCACTGAAAGAATTATAGTTGACTACAAAGGCTGGAAAATTTGTCCACTAATATGTTATGATTTACGTTTTCCTGTATGGGCTAGAAATACTGAAAATTACGATTTATTGCTGTATGTAGCTAGCTGGCCTAAACCTCGTATTGAAGCATGGGACAGCTTATTAAAAGCGCGTGCTATCGAAAACATGAGCTATACCATTGGTGTGAATAGAGTAGGTGTTGATGCTAACAACTATGAGTATACTGGAAATACAGTTTGCTATAATACTTTAGGAAACTGTTTGACGAAAAACGATCAAGGAACCGAAGAAATATTATTTGTTGAGTTAGATAAAGAAGCACAAACAAAAACACGTGAACGATTTCGCTTTTTGGATGATCAAGACAGGTTTATATTACAATAAAAAAGCAACCAAATTGGTTGCTTTTTATTTTTATGCAGGAATCATCCATTTAAAATTTAACTTTGTATCAGGTACTACGATACGTTCTGTGATTCGGTACATTCTGTCTGGTAATTTCATTAAGAAATCACGTGCTTTTTCTGCTTCTGGAGTTAAATTGGTTATTTTATCAATTTCCCAAGTCTCATTCAACTTTTTAAGAATGTCAACATAGTCAAAGCCAGTGTATACACCTATTCTTTGCGCTACTGTTGAAAAATCATCAAACAAACTTCCTTTTTCTCCAAAAGATTCTCTTAAATGCATTGCAGGCATTACAATTTTGTGTTTCATCATGTGTTGAAACGCCAACATCATTTCACTTGGATCAATCTTAAAGATTTCTTTTACAAACTCAGTATATGCTAAGTGATGACGCATTTCATCTCCTGCGATGATTTTAGACATTTTTGCCAAAGCTTTGTGTCCTTGCTTTTTGGCAATTTTAGCTACGTTATTATGCGAAATATACGTTGCTAACTCTTGAAAACTTGTGTACACGAAGTTTTTATACGGATCGGTAGCTGTACCAATATCAAATCCGTCAGCAATTAAATGCTGTGTAGATACTTCTACTTCTCGCATATTTACTCTTCCAGATAGGTATAAGTATTTGTTTAACACATCTCCGTGACGGTTTTCTTCTGCTGTCCAAGCACGCACCCATTTTGCCCAACCATTATCTGGTTGTTGTGTAACTCCGTCTAAGTCTAATAACCATGACTCATAGGTTGGTAAAGCTTCTTCAGTAATAGTATCTCCTACTAAAACCACCCAAAAATCATCATCAAGTTCTTTTGAAAGTTCTTGAATTTCTTTTACTTCATCAATAAAAGAATCTTTTTGTGAATTGGGGAGAAAATCGGTTGGCTGCCAAATCTTTTCTATTGGCATCAAGAATTTGTCTACAAAACTGTCTATGTTTTTTTCCAGCGTTTGCATTACTTCCTTTCTAATGTTTTGTATCGACATAATTTAAGGGTTTATATTTATTGTTGTTTGTTTTGTTTAATATATAGCAGACTTTACAGCTGCTTCAGTTTTTGCTATTAACTCATCAAACGGTAAACTGTTTACTTTTATAGGTTCGTGAGTTTGGATCTTTATAGGACTTCCTATTCCTAATGGAAATTTTCCGTATTTAAATACTTTCCACGAATTATTGATTGATAAAGGCACCACATACGCTTCTGGATTGTATTTAGCGATCATTTTAAGTCCGTTTACAGAGAATGCCTTTGGTTTTCCTGTTCTGCTTCGGGTTCCTTCTGGAAAAATAGCTGCAGACCAATTATTTTTATTAATTCTCTTAGCAAACTTTCCTAATTCAGATAAGGCTTGTTTAGGGTCTTTTCTATCAATTAAAGCAGCTCCTCCGTATTTTAAATTGAAGGAAATACTAGGAATTCCTTTTCCTAGTTCTTTTTTTGATACAAATTTTGGGTAGTGTCTTCTAAGATACCAAATAATTGGCGGAATATCAAATGTACTTTGATGATTGGCTACAAAAATTAAGGTGGTATTTTCTGGTAAGTTGTGTTTGTTTTCAAATTGAACTCGTATTCCTAAAATCAATAACGATTTAACAAGAAACCAATTCATGAAATTTACTACATTTTGATGCCCTTCTTGACCAAAAAGCTTCAACCCAATCCATTGTATTGGATGAAAAATTAACAATAGCGAAAAAAACACCAATGCAAAGATTGATGAGAGAATATAACTTAAAATCTTCATTCTATTTAGTTGTTTTGTTGTTTACTAGTTTAGTTTTTTACTAATTAAAACCGCTGCAAAAACATACCGATTTCATTTTTAAAACTTTACTAGTGCGTAAAAATAAAAAATCCCGCGAAAGCGGGACTATAATTTTATCTTAAAACCAGTTGCTCCAAGGAATTCTTGAGAGAATTAGTAATAAAGCCAATCCGTAAAAGATGGCAAAGGTTTTAAACTTAGCTTCGCTTTTTACTTGTTTTTTGTGTTTAGACCATCCAATTGTTATTAACACAATAGCAATTATCATCATTAATGGGTGCTCTACTGCTAACAAACGTGCCATTGGCTCTCCCATAACCTCACTTCCATTAGCTTTTAAAGCTTTATACCAAGGAGACATAAAATACCATCCTAAACCAATTAATAATTGAATATGAGCTGTTATTAATGTAAATAACCCTAAACGGAACTCTTTGTGGGTAAATTCTTTCTTTTGTACTAATCCTATAATAGCATTTACCACCGTAAATATTAAAACTGCTAATACAATGTATGCCCAATAAGAGTGTAATGTTTTCATCATGATTTTTAAGTTTTGTCTGTGTAAAAATACTGAATTTTCTGCATAAAAAAA
>NZ_JAPEHZ010000110.1 GCF_028823685.1 Tenacibaculum sp. L6
GATTTTTTTATTACTTCTTTGTTTTTTTATGATCTTTTTGCACTTCCTCATCACGATACTTACAGCACTCATGTAAATTATCATAAGCTTCTTTTGTTGCTTTAAACTCTTTTGTGTCATGACCTACACCAGCAATAGTTTTTTTAACTGTTTCTGTACTTGTTTTGCGTTCATCAATAATTAAACTTAACTCGTGAGTATTCACATCCCATTTTGCAAATTTCACTCCTTTGGTTTTTAACGCTGCTTTTTCTATACGCTGCTTACACATCATACAAACACCGTCTACTTCAAAAGATACTTTTGCATTCTTCTTCTGAGCAAATGTTGATGTGCTTAATAATAAAACAACTGCTAATAAAAATATATTTTTCATATGTTCTTGATTTTTAATTTATTGAATTAATCTATTTTAAATCGTAACCCTGCATAGAAGTTACTTCCAAAAACTGGTGCATATACAATAGTAGTATCAAAATTTGCACCAAATGGATTATCACTTCCCAGTATAGGATTTTTTTGTTTGTAATTTGTAATATTTTCAGCTCCAGCATACATTTCAAACTTTTTTGAAAACACTTTTGTTATTTGCGTGTTTAATAAGTTATAGCTATCTGAATATGTTGGCAACTGGTTGTTTGTATTAGGTAGTCGTTGCTCTCCTATCCAGTTATAAGTTATATCAAACTTCCAACTGGCATCGCTTTCTTCTGTTTTAGTTTCGTAAGATACATTGGCAAAGAAGCGATGTTTAGCTTGTAATGCTTTTGCTAAGTTTCCTGATTTATAATCTGTAGAAACATCGTAAAACTTATAAGAGAATCGAGTATTAAAATAAGGGATTATATTTTGGTTCATTTCTATCTGGAAACTATTTGCGATACTCTTTCCTTCTAAATTATAAAAAGAAATTTCTTGTGGATTCTCCCAATCGACTACCACCTGATTTGAAAAATTTGTTTGATAAAAATCGAATGTTACATCTCCTTTTCTACCAAATAGTTTATATCCTTGTAAAAACGATACTCCGTAATTCCAAGCTTCTTCTGGGTCTAAGCCATAAATATTTCCACCTGAACTTTCAATAGTAATTGCTCGTGATGAAGCAAAAAATTGTTGATTCTCTGCAAAAATATTTGCACTTCGTTTTCCTCTTCCTACAGAAGCTCTTAATACTCCTCTTTCCCAAGGAACATAACGCATGTGCAATCTTGGTGTTACAAAAGTCCCTAACAAGTTATGATGGTCTAATCGTAAAAAAGCTCCTACAGAATTCTCTTTTCTATTAAAATTAGGGGACAGCAGCTCACTAACAAACTCTTCGTAATTGTCATACGTAAGGCTAGCACCAGTTTTAAACTTATTACGAGTATCTCCAATAATAGAGCTAAACACAAAACTGCTATAAAAGCTTTGATGCTGAATATTGTAATCTCTCAATCCAAAATACGAATCTTGTTTGTGGTTACTATATGCTGCTTGAAAGCCCATATTTTGAAATGGCATATCAGGAAACACATAACCTACTTTTACAGAAGTGTCAAAACGTTTAGTTTTAATTTCGCTTCCCCAAACAGTATTTGATCCTTTATCTACTTCTGGGTCAAAACCAACTTCTCCTACTTGTTTTGAATCGTCTAAATACCTAAAATTGATAAAACTTACCCAACCTTTTTCGGCATCAGTATATTGCCAACGGTTCATCACATTAATTTGTTCTGCTAATGGATTGTCTAAAAAGTTATCCTTGTTTTTATCAAATTTTTCTCCTCTATAGTTTCCATGTACATACAACCCTGTTTGCCACTTTTCGCTCACTTTTTGATTGAAATGGGTATTAAACTCTAACCTACCTCCCAAAGCTCCATAAGCATTCAGGTAAAACTTATGATTGGTAGATGGTTTTACTAGCTCTGTATTTATTTGACCTGAAATACTTTCGAAACCATTTACAACACTTCCTGCTCCTTTTGTTATTTGAATACTTTCAACCCAAGTTCCAGGTGTAAATGTTAATCCGAATGCTTGTGCAGCTCCTCTAATTGACGGAATATTTTCTTGGGTAATTAACAAATATGGACTTGTTAATCCTAACATTTGAATTTGTTTTGTACCTGTTAACGCATCAGAAAAATTAACATCTATTGACGGATTGGTTTCAAAACTTTCTGACAGATTACAACAAGCGGCTTTTAACAACTCATCACTATTAATAGTTACCAAGTTTTGTGTTTGTAAATACGACCTTTGTGTTGAACTTTTTTTTGCAGAAACTGCAACCTCATTTAACGTATTACTTTCTGTTAAATAGTGATTGATTGGTTTTGTACTGCTAACATTTATTGTATCTGTCTTATAACCAACAAAACTTATTATTAATTTTTTATACTCCTTTTTATACGGAATAACAAACGTTCCTGTTTCATTGGTGGTCGTTCCTGTATTTGTGTTTAACCAATATACATTCGCCCCAAATATTTCTAAATTATTATTATCTTTTATTACTCCTTTTAACTCTTTTTGAGCAAAAAGTGATAGAGAAATCAGTAAAAAAATACTGATTATGAAGTTTTTTTTCATTATTTATTTCATCATACTATATTATACAATTCTTATTTTTTTAGTAAGAATTGTAAATCATATGATAAAGACTTCGTGAAGTACCTGTATATCAAAAAATAACTTAGGTGGTACATACTGTTTATGTGGAATAATTTGTTTTTCTAAGTCTTGAAATAACAGACTGTTAAAAACATATGAAGTAACCGCTGTAGCAACCTTTATAAAGGTTATTTTTTCTACAGACGATTTCTGAATTTGAGTTTGCCCTTTTATAAGCTCTACATCGTCTTTACAACACGATGGTTCTATTGTTTTACTCTCGCAGCTGTCCTCCTCTACATCATCACAGCTAGCTACACTTCCTACATAAGAAATAGCTACTAAAAAATCACCACAAAAATGTTTTTCTACATTAAAAGAAAATGTAGATAGCAACACTGTTAGTGCTAAGGTTATAGCTGTTATTTTAGAAAAATGTTTCTTCATTCCTTGCAAAGGTACAATTTTTTAAAACTTTACATTTCATAACCTTAGGCTTTTACTCTTTTAAAGCTATTTGTAAAACAATAACTCATAACATAGCTTACTTAATTTTATCTCTTTACCATCCACCAATACGTTTACGTTCTGCTTGTTGTTCTTTAGTAGCCTCTGGCGTTGATATTTTACTTGGGTACAAAGGCTTAGGAAATCCCTCAGCTTTTCTTCGTTCAAAGTCTTGCTGACGATATGGATCAAAAGCTTCTCCAGGAG
>NZ_JAPEHZ010000111.1 GCF_028823685.1 Tenacibaculum sp. L6
AAAACCGGTGTGTTACCATTACACCATAGGCCAATTGCTCATTGCGGGTGCAAATATAAAACAAAATTATATTTCAGCAAATTTTTTACACTTTTTTTCGTTTACTTCTTTTTTAACCTCTAAAATTTCATTTAACAGAACTTTATATAAGAGGTTATTTTAAGAAAACTGTCAAAATTATATTTTTGTTTTCATCGAAAAAATCATTAGTAATTAATACATTCGTACTTTATATCTAGATAAAAAACTATGACTGAGCCTAACTATAAAAAGTGGAACATCATTTTGGGATGGGTTTCATTTGCAATAGCATTAATTACCTACACCTTAACCTTAGAACCTACTGTAAGTTCATGGGATTGTGGCGAATATATAGCAACCGCAGTAAATTTAGAAGTCGGACATCCACCGGGAGCTCCTTTATTTCAAATGTTAGGTGCTTTCTTTGCTATGTTTACTAGCGATCCGAGTCAGTTGGCTAAAATGGTCAACTTTATGTCTGGATTGGCAAGTGCTTTTACTATTCTTTTCATGTTTTGGACAATCACCAATTTAGCCAGAAAAATGGCTGTAAAAAATGGGAAATTCAGTAAAAATGAAGCTATTGCTATATTAGGTAGTGGTTTAGTTGGAGCTTTAGCTTACACTTTCTCAGATAGTTTTTGGTTTAGTGCGGTTGAAGGAGAAGTGTATGCAATGTCGTCATTCTTAATGACGCTATTATTCTGGTTAGGTTTACGTTGGGAAAGCGAATTAAACACTCCTAGAGGAAACAAGTGGTTAGTTTTAATCAGTTTTGTAGTAGGATTATCTTTTGGAGTACACATCTTATCATTACTTGTTATTCCATCAATCGTTTTAGTATATTTCTTTAAAACCTATAAGAACATTACTGTAAAAACAACAGCTATCGCAACATTAGTAGCTATTTTAGTGTTAGCTTTTGTCTTTAAATTCTTATTCCCGTTTACTTTAAAATTCTTTAGTGTTGCTGAGTTGTTCTTCATCAACCAAATAGGCTTGCCATACAACTCAGGAACAATCATCGCCGGATTAGTGTTAATAGGATTATTCTTTTACGGATTAAAATACACACGTAAAAAGAATATGGTTACCGCAAACACCTTGGTGCTTTCAGTATTATTTATCATTATTGGTTTCTCGTCTTGGTTAATGTTACCAATTCGTGCGAATGCTGATACCATTATTAACGAGAACAATCCATCAAGTGCACGCGAATTATTAGCATATTATAACCGTGAACAATATGGTGATGCAAATGTTTTTTATGATAATTACTATTCTGTAGCTTATGATAGAGAACTAGATGCTGACACCCCATATAAAGACGACAAACCTAAGTATGAAAAAATAGATGGAAAGTATGTTATTGTAAACAGGTATAAAAACGTACTTCCTAATTATTCTAGCAAACACAAAGGATTCATCCCGCGTATGGTTAATCCTGCTTCTGAGCAACAATACAAAAGCATTGCTGGAATTCCTGCTCGAAGTAAAAGACGTCCAACCTTTTTAGAGAATATGAAATTTATGGTCGATTATCAATTTGGCTATATGTATGGGCGTTATTTTATGTGGAACTTTGTAGGACGTCAAAACGATATTCAAGGACATTTAGATGTTGAAAACGGAAACTGGTTAAGTGGTATTAATTTTATTGATGAAGCTCGTTTAGGCTCGCAACAAAATTTACCAGATGATGTAAAAAATAACAAAGGACGTAACACCTACTTCTTTTTACCTTTCCTTTTAGGGATTTTCGGACTGTTTTATCAACTTAATAGAGATAAAAATAATTTTTATGTACTAACCTTGTTTTTCTTGTTTACAGGGCTAGCTATTATATTTTACACCAACCCTAAACCATTTGAACCACGTGAACGTGATTATGCTGTAGTTGGTTCATTTTATGTATTTGCCATCTGGATTGGTTTCGGGGTACTTGCTTTATATGATTATTTTAAAAAGTACGCCAACAAACGTGTGGTTGCCATTGCCACTTCTGCAGTTTCATTAGTTGCTGTTCCTGCATTAATGGGCTTCCAAAACTGGGATGACCATGATAGATCAGATCGCTATTTAGCCCGATTAAATGCGCAAACCTATTTAGAAAGCTGTGATCCGAATGCGATTATTTTTACCATAGGTGATAATGATACATTCCCGCTATGGTATATGCAACAAGTTGAAGGAGTACGTAGAGATATTAAAGTTGTAAACACTAGCCTTTTTCAAACAGATTGGTATATCGATCAAATGAAAAAGAAAACCTATACAGCTGACCCTATTCCGTCACAATTAACGCACGATCAGTATAAGTACGGAACTTTGGATATGGCGTACTATTACGAAATACCACAATTAAAAGACTCGGTTCTTTCTATCAGTGACTTTATGCGTTGGATAGCTAGTGACAATGATGCAACCTATTTAGATGCTGGAGATGGAGCAAGAGAAAAATTCTATCCAACCAATAAAATCCGTATCCCTGTTAACAAAGAAAACGCTTTAAAAACGGGGTTAGTAGCAGCGAAAGATGCTGATAAAATGGTAGATTATATTGATATTACTGTTGATGACAGAGGTTTATCAAAAGCGCGAATTTTAATGTTAGATATCTTAAATAATTTTGATTGGAAACGCCCTCTTTATTTTACAGGTGGTGCTAATGCAGATGAAGAATTCATCTGGTTAAAAGATTATTTACAGTTAGATGGAATGTCGTACAAACTGGTTCCTATTAAAACTTCTAATGAAGGGCAGTCTATTTTTGAAATGGGACGTATCGATCCTGAAAAAATGTACGAAAACGTTAAAAAATGGGATTGGAAAACGATTAACAACGGAGAAATTTATTTAGATGAACAAAGCAAGCGTAACGCTATTTCATTACGTAATAACTTAATCCGTTTATCGGAAGAGTTTATGCAAAAAGGTGATTCTGTAAACGCAAAAGACGTCTTAGATTTATCGTTACATAAAATGCCTATTAGAGATTTTGATCACTATAATTTCTCTTTAGGGTATCCAGAATTGTACTACCGTATTGGTGATATTGATAAAGCACGTGAAACTGCTGAAACATTGATTGACATCTTCCAGCAAAAACTACAATACTATATTACTTTTGATCCTCAAGACCTTTATTTGGTAGAAGATAACATACAAACTAACCTGTACATGTATCAAAACATTATTCAGCAAATTGTACGTTATGACAAAGATGAAGAGTACGGTAAAAAAGTATTCCAAGATTATATGGTTCACGAAAGATTCTTTAGAGCACCAACTGAAGAAGAATTGGAACTAGAACAACTAGATTCTATAAAACCTTAATTAATGAGGTTATATTTTATAAAAACACCACGTATACTTA
>NZ_JAPEHZ010000112.1 GCF_028823685.1 Tenacibaculum sp. L6
ATTTACAAACCTTAAAGATGATTATAATAAAGGAGGTGCTAAAAAAGCTGGATTAAAAGAAGGAGACATCATAACGAAAGTAAACAACGTGAAAATTACCAAGTTTTCAGACTTAAAAGGTCAGTTAACAGCAAAAAGACCAGGAGAATACGTAAATGTAATAATCGATAGAGATGGAGAAGAACTTACTAAGGTCGTTAAGTTAACTAAGCTTATAAAACTACCTGTAAGTAAAGTTTTACAAACCGAGTTTGAAGATATTACAAACGATGATAAAAAGAAGTTTAAGATAGAGAGTGGAGCTAAGATTAAAAGAACTGAGAATATAGCATTTAAGCAGTTTGATGTAGGAGAAGGGTATATTTTGACTAAAATTAACGGAAAGAAGGTTGCTGATGCAAAAGAAGCAGCAAGTATGTTAGACAAAACTTACGGTAGTGGTAATAGACTTTTGCTAGAAATGATTAGTCCTTCCGGTCAAATAGAAAGATTTAGATATTAATAGAATAATATTTTTATAAAGAAAGCCTTGTTAAAATCACTTTAACAGGGCTTTTTCTTTTGAAAAACCAATCAAAAATCAAGAAGAAATACCTATTTTTGCACAAATTTTTTAATTTTTAGTTAACACACAACTATGTCAACAATAACAAATTACGAAAAAGAAGTAGTAAATCAAGCGCAAGTTCGAAGAGCTACTGTTGAGTTTATTAACATCGTAAACGATTTATGGTACGATAAATCTATCGAGTTAGTATTATTTAGAAACCCGTTAGTAGATAAAAGAGCTAGTGAGGTTTTAAACTTAATCAACTATGCTAAAGAGTTTGTAGCTAAACCAATCACTATTGAAGATGCTTTAGAAATTGCGAAAGCTATTCAATCAATCGATTTGCCACCATCAAAATTAGATATCGGTAAATTAGCTTATGAATTTCACTTACAAGACGATGCTTCAGCAGACAAAATTGCTTTTGTAAAAGAGCAATTAAAAGATGCTACTGAGGCAGAAAATATCAAACCAAAAGATGTAGTATTATATGGTTTTGGTCGTATTGGTCGTTTATTAGCTCGCGAGTTAAGTAGCAAAATGGGTAAAGGTTCTCAATTACGTTTAAGAGCTGTAGTTACTCGTGGTAAAATTGACCAAACAGTTTTAGAAAAAAGAGCTTCATTATTAAGCGTAGATTCAGTTCACGGAGATTTCTTAGGTACTGTTCAAGTTGATGCCGATAACAATGCGTTAATCATTAACGGAACTACTGTTTATATGATTTCAGCTAATCAACCAGAAGACATCGATTATACTGAATACGGAATTAATGACGCGTTAATTATAGATAACACTGGTGCTTTTAGAGATGGTGAAGCATTAAGTCGTCACTTAAAAGCTAACGGAGCTAGCAAAGTATTATTAACTGCTCCAGGAGGTGGTGTGCCAAACATCGTTCACGGTGTAAATCACGAAGAGAACAACCCAGATAATATCGATATTTTCTCTGCGGCTTCTTGTACTACGAACGCTATTACTCCAGTATTAAAAGTATTAGAAGATAACTTCGGAATTAAAAAAGGACACTTAGAAACGATCCACGCATATACTAACGACCAAAACTTGGTTGATAACATGCACAGTAAATACCGTAGAGGTAGAGCAGCAGCTTTAAACATGGTAATTACTGAAACAGGTGCAGGAAAAGCAGTAGCAAAAGCGTTACCAGCATTAGCAGGTAAATTAACGTCAAGTGCTATTCGTGTACCAGTACCAAACGGATCGTTAGCAATCTTAAACTTACAATTAAACTCTCCAGCTACAGTAGAATCTGTAAACGCTATTATGAAGAAATATGCGTTAGAAGGAGATTTAGTAGAGCAAATTCAATACTCATTAAGTAATGAATTAGTTTCTTCTGATATTGTAGGAACAACAGCTCCATCTATCTTTGATAGTAAAGCTACTATTGCAGATGGTGATACAATCGTAATTTACGTATGGTATGATAATGAATACGGATACTCTCACCAAGTAATGCGTTTAGCTAAGCACATCGCTAAAGTACGTCGTTATACTTACTATTAATAGAAAGTAAATAAATAGATAAATTTAGCCGAAGCCTTTAAAGCTTCGGCTTTTTTTATTAATTTTGAATAAGAATAAACCCCTTAAAATGTCCCCTAAAATGAAAAAGATAGTTGTACTACTATTCTTAACACTTGGTGCTACTTCACTAAGTTATTCTCAAGAGTTAAATACGTTAATTACAGGTAAATGGTTTGTAGATTCAATGAAAGTTGGCAATGAAATTTGCGAGTTTTCTGAAGGATCAAGCTGGTTAGAGTTTTCTTATGAAGGAAAATATGAAATCATGATGAATGCTCAAAAAGAAGAAGGAAGCTGGAAGCTACTTAAAGAGAAAAATGAATTAGAGTTTGATAAAAAAAGCTTTGATGAAAACTTAAAAATTGAAAAAATAACTGAAACAGAATTGTTAGTTTCAGCAAAAGACGAAGATATTATCTATACGATGTCGTTAAAAAGGTAAACAATAATAGTTTGTTTTTTTAGCAGCCGAGGTAAGGGATTACCTCGGTTTTTTTTATTTTTAATTGATAGGAGTTTAGTTTTAGTTCTCATAAATCTTTTCCTTAAATTAGCGTTTAAAAATAAATTTAATGAGATCAATACTTACTCCTATATTATTATTGTTTGCCGCAATAACAACCAATTCACAAAACAAATTACCTTATTACGAAATACCTAAAGAGGCAGAGGAGTTTACAGCAGGAACTGTTGTGGGTAGAATGATAGATGGATTAGGGTTTCGTTATTATTGGGCTACAGATGGTTTAACTGAAGAAGATTTAGAATACAAGCCAAGTAGAGAAGCAAAAACAGCAGGAGAAACAATAGATCATGTGTTAAGCTTGTCGATAGTAATTAAAAATGCTGCGTTAAAGGTTCCGCATAAAGAAGTAAAATCAGAAATGACATTTGCTGAAAAGAGAAAAGCAACCTTAGAAAATTTAAAGTTAGCGAGCGATATTTTTAGAAAAAGTACAGATGTATCACAACACAAAATAATTTTTGGAGAAAAAGAACATCCGTTATGGAATGCTATTAACGGACCTATTGCCGATGCTACATGGCATGCGGGTCAATTGGCTTCTTTTAGACGTGCATCAGGAAATCCAATCAACTCAAAAATCAATCATTTTACAGGTACCGTTAGACAATAATTTAATGACAGTTCAAGAAAAGATACAACAGTTAAGAGAAGAGCTACATCAACATAATCATAGTTATTATGTGTTGGATAAACCAACTATTTCAGATTATGAATTTGATATCAAATTAAAAGAACTTCAACAGTTAGAAGACGAAAATCCAGAGTT
>NZ_JAPEHZ010000113.1 GCF_028823685.1 Tenacibaculum sp. L6
ATTTTATGGATTGTTTCGTGTCAGAAATAAAAAAAGAGCAGATTTTAAAGTTAGAAAAACATCTTGTTGAAAATGGCTTATGCGATTATCAACTGACTGTACAAGATAAAAAAGCTTTAGAAAATTATACAAATGTCAATTGGAGCATTTTTAACCTTGAAAATCTATTTGGAAAATCAACTCGTGGCAGACGATTAAAAAGTGCTAACCGAGTTACAGGAACTTTGCCTTTTATCACGGCAGGAGAAACTGACGAAGGCGTTTCCGCATTTATTGGAAATGACGTTAAAATCTTTTCAGCAAATACGACCACTATTGATATGTTTGGTTCAGCCAAATATAGAAACTTCAAATATGGTGGTGACGACCATATTGCAGTCGTTCATACTGAAAAACTGCCAAAATACGCATCTGTTTTTGTGACTTCTGCAATCCACAAATCATCATACAACGGACAATTTAATTATGGTAGAAATTTCTACGCAAAAGACGCTGATGCATTAGATATTTCGCTTCCAGTAAAAGACGGAAAACCCGACTATGAAATAATGGAAACTGTAATTTCTGCCATTCATAAATTAGTGATTAAAGATGTGGTTTTGTATGTAGAGAGAAAGAAAAAGGAATTAAACAAACTGACTGAAAATGCCAACGCTTAAAGTCATACACATTTGCAATTCGCACCAGCCAAGACACAAGCCAAAAATTGCAAAAGAGTATATCTTTGCCAACGCTGAATGACAATCTGAACAGAAAAAAGCCAGTAGATAACAAAGATGTATATAAACAATAACAGATTTAGTTCAAAATTAAGACTAAATGAATATTAATAAAAGTTAATTCCTAAAACCCATATTCTTATACTAAAACCGCTGTAAATAAACTAAAAATGAAACACACCTTTTTAATTCTACTCATATCCTCATTAATAATTAGTTGTAGATATGATACAAATAAAAAAGAGCAACAAGAAACAAAAACTAAGTCCAGTAAAACTCCTTCTAAAACTTCGATAAAAAATGGTGATACCATTATAGTAAAAAAAAAATCAATAAGACAGACTATGACCATTATATAAAATCGTTTTCTTATTTATGGGTTACCTCAAAAGATACTCTTGACTTTAAAATTAATATTAAGGAATGGGATATAGACAGTACCAAGTCTCATATTGGCATAAATATAAGACATTTAACTATGCATTCAGAAAAAATGTTTTTTTCCACAGCTGTAAAACATCTTAAAAAGTGTATCCCTATTATTAAAGAAAATTTCGCATTAAAAAACATAGGGTCTATACAATTTGAAGGTACTTATGCTTACAAAGATTTTACAACTTATTTACCTAAAGAATATGAAAATAAATATGGTAATGAAAAAATAACCGATTTAGAATTGGATAATTTTCTTAAACAATCTAGAATGGATATTGAATTGAAAAAGTTATTACTTTCTTTAAAAAAAGACACTTATAGGTATGGTATAGAAAAATTTGAAGTTCGTAACGCAAATATTTCTGGAATATGTATTTTAGTTAGAATTACAAATGATGAGTAAAAAAATTATTACCAACAATCGCTATAAGCAACTCTTTAAGTATTTCAATATCACAAAAAATCACGTCCGCAAAACGATTGTAAATCATCTTGCGGGATATATCCTAAAATTCCACTTCTTTCGGCATCACATTTTCTGTAACCACTTCTTCAGAGATAATCGGGTCGAGTTTCCCTGAATAGATATTGTATTTCAACTGGTCGAGAGGTTTATCTTGGTAACGGTTTTTATCCGTGTAAATAAAGTTAGTTTTGTAATGATTTGTTTTCTCGGTAAAGAAAACACAATCCCCATCAAAGCCACTTTTTGAGCCTCCTCTCATCTTCCCATCTGCGGTTTGTTGGAAGATGATAAAAAACAATTTCCCGTCATACTTCTTTCGTAGGTCTTTGTCGATTTCAAACTTGCTATCCAGTTCCTTTAACTTGGCAAAACTATCAATCACAATCACATCGTTTTCTCTAATCAGCTTGTCTAATTGGTCTAAGTTTTCAATATCAGGATTGGACAAATTACGTTCTGCTACTTCGTTAAAATACATATCTGCTTTGTCCCAATACAACGCACTTTCAGGGTGTTCTTCCATAGAGGCATGACCGACCTTGTATTTTTGAGCTAATACATTGATAAACTTAAACGCAAAGTGTGTTTTACTTGAACCTCGTTTCCCTGCTAGAGTAATCACTAAACTTTCTTTGCTCTTTATCTCTAGCTTCCCTAAAAAGCTTGCTAGTACAGCATCCTCAATTTGGTAATACTCAAAGGTTCTATGTCGTAGTTGCTTTCGTTTGTAGGCTACCGAGTTTGTGTTGAGATTCCCTGGTATATTATTCTTTGGTCGTGACTCTGATACTTTATTTTTAGGTTTATTTAAAGCGGGTGTTTTCCTTGGTTTTGGGCTTGCTTTTTGACTGGTTTTTACCAGTGCTTTGTAAAACTTAGGCTCTTTGTTAGTGTCTATTTGTAAGAGGTAATCCACTGCTTTTTGTGCCTCACTAGCTGCACGCATTAAAAGCTTTGTATCTTCTTGCATAAATTGTAACGCCAATTGCCAGTTTTTTAGGTAGTCCGCATGGTTTGCTTGTGTCTTCCATAAAATCCCTGCTTGTGCGGATAAAAACACCGCTCCAAACTCTGCTATGAGTTCTTCCTTGGCATACACCACATCGCCAAAACGTTTTCCAAAAGGACGGTTCAATCGGCTTGGGTGTCCTGTACTGTGTATCATTTCATGGAATAACGTACTGTAATAGTCAATACTCTGATAAAAGGCTTCGTACTTAGGCATTTTTACCTTGTCTTGAGTGGGGTTGTAACTCGCTCCTTTAAATCCGTGTACTATCTTCGCACTGTCTTTCGGAAAGTACTGAATGATAAGTTCTGCTATCGGGTTCTTTTCTTCCGTATTGTGAGGGGCACTTGGTGCAACAAAACCTAAACGTGCTTTTTCCAAAGCGGTTAATTTGTCCAATCCAAAATCAATACCCTCAATATCTGCTCCGTTGAACACCGTATAGTATTTTAAAATAGGAATGGTCTGTACTAGAAAATCAAAATGACTCGTATCATAGCCTTTCGATTGTAAAAAGTC
>NZ_JAPEHZ010000114.1 GCF_028823685.1 Tenacibaculum sp. L6
GTAAGGGTTTTTGGGATAGCATTATAAAGAGTTTTTGGTTCGTCGTCTTTTAATAAATAACCATCTGCTCCTGCTTGTATTGCATTGAAAATTTGTTCGTCATTATCAAAAACAGTAAGCATAATTATTTTTACTTGCGGATATTTTCGTTTTATTAAGGCAGTGGCTTCTATGCCATTTTGTTTGGGCATATCAATATCCATTAATATCAGGTCAGTATTTTTATTTTCGCTAAGTTTTTGTAAGCATTCTAATCCGTTGTTGGCTGTAAATACGATGCTTATATCTTCAAAAAAAGAGAGGCTTTCTTTGGTGCTTTTTATTAAAAAATTAGGTAACTACTTACAAGTTTACACTAAATAATAAATTAGCCCGATTATTTTAATTTCGGGCTTTTTAATTTTTAATCTTCTTTAGGGTTGTAATCTAACCCTTTTTTAAGTTTTTGATTGAAGTCTGATAAATTATTTTTTTCAATAGGTTCTATTGTGTGACCTTTTTCATCAAAATTAAAAGGCAATTCCATTTGACCACTCTGTCTTAGCTTTAATCTTTCAAATTGTTCCCACATATGTTTCATGTTGTCAGATAACTGAAACAATGTAACTATTTGGTTTATTTGTGCAGTTAAATGAGGGTTTCCAATATCATCTGTTAAAAGTTGATGAAATCTAGCAGTTTTATTTCCTTTATTACTTTTAGGTACATTCTTTTCTAGTTCATTTAAAACACCTTTAGGCAATTGTTCATAAACTAGTTTCTTAGTCCAAGTACCTATAACTCCTGGTCTTTTTTTTATTCCATTTACTGTAAAATCCCATTCATTTAATCTAAAAAGTTCTTTATAAAATATATCAGGAAATCTTTTTTGCCACGGCAATAATTCTTCACTTATATATTGCTTTAAAATTTTTTGTAACTCGTCTTTTTCCCTTTCGTATTGATAACCTGTAGCCTCATCGACTAAAGATGTTATACTTATTTTTAAAAAAGCCTTTACTAAAATATCACTTTGAATACCTATATGCTTTTGATTAGGTTTTAGCATATTTTTATGGTAAGCTACGGAAAATAAATGAGCCACTTGCGGAAGTAATTCTGCTCTATACCCAATACTGTCATTTCCGTTTAAATCAGTGAATAAAATAGGTTTTGAATTCTCTAAAATTTCTTCTGTTAATAAGGGTTTGAGGTTATTTGCACTTAAAAATATAGGTGTTTTGAATTCATCATCATATTGCCTGCCTCCTTTTGCTTTTCCTGTTCTACCTATAGCTTTTAAAAAGCCTATTCTGCTTAATACTCTCTCTCCATCTGGAAGATTGTATGCAGATATGTTAAATTCATTCAACACAAGGTTTCCCTCGTGTGTAGCTTTCAATTTCTTATCCATTTATTAACTCTTTATATGTTATTCTATTTTCTATATTTGAAAGTAAAAGATTAAACCTATTACTTTCCGTTCCTTTTCTAGTATTGTATCTAAATACAAATTCATCAACATACATTTGTAAATGTTTTTTTGAAGTAAAATGATAAATACCAACGATACCTCTTTTTAAAAGCGACCAAAACCCCTCAATTGTGTTAGTGTGAATTCTGCCATTAACATATTCGCTTTGATTATGTTTTACAATACTGTGGTCGTAAATACGGCTTACACCTTTATAACCTAGCCATTCATCAGAATATAATTTAGCGCTTTCTTTTACATTTCTGATTATTTCAGATGTTAACGTTTCTGATTTTACGTTTTCTACTGTTCTAGCTGTTAATTTCCCCTTTCTTTCTACCATACCAACTACGGCTGTTTTATCCTTAGAACTTCTTCCCTGTGAGTTTTTAACCTTTTTACTAGCGTGTCTATTCTTATTTTTACCACCTACATAAGTTTCATCTACTTCAACCTCATTATCTAATTGAGCATCGTTATCAATACCAAAACAGTTTCTTATTCTTTGTAGCATAAACCAAGCTGATTTTTGAGTAATATCTAAATCACGCCCTAACTGTAGAGAAGAAATACCTTTTTTATGTGAAGTTACTAACCAAATAGCTAAAAACCATTTTTGCAATGGCATTTTAGTATTATCAAATATAGTCTGTGTTCTTACATTGAAGTATTTACCAGTGTTTTTACACTTGTATTTATTACCTTTACAATTATAGACTTTACTTGAAGAATCAAAAGGACTTACAACATTACCATTCCAACGTAACTTCTCTAAATGGTCAATACAAATTTGTTCATTTGGAAAAGTATTAAGTAAGTCTAATATCGATTTGAAGTCCTTGTTAATCATTGTACTATCTTTTTGATAATACAAATATAGAAGTTTATTACACTAAAACCAAATTAATTTAGTGTAAAATAATATATAGTTACCAAAAATTATTATCATCTACAATGGCTACTCTAGTTTTCATACCTTATGTATTGTTGTTTTTGGAATTATAAAACAAAATGAAACTTCAACCCCTTTTTCTAGTTCAGTTTGTATGTTGAGTTGACTTTTTAATTCTATGGATCGTTTTCTCATATTCAATAATCCATTGCCTAATTCTACGTTTTTTTCTATAAAGCCTTTGCCGTTATCTTTTACAGAGAAACATATATTATCTTCTTTTTTATAAATATGGATGGTTATTTGTGAAGCTTTTGCATATTTAAGAGCATTATTGGTAGCCTCTTGAATAATGCGAAATGCATTCAGTCCTTGTAAGGATGTAAAGGTTACATCTTCAGGAAAATTTTCATCTACATTAACAGTTATATTAGTTTTATTTTGTGATTGTTTCGCTTTTTCGATAAAATTTGCAATTCGAGAGTGTAAATCTTTAATAGAAATATCTGATTTATTCATTGCCCAAACGGTATCTCGTAATTCCTGTGTGGTTTCTTTTGCAAAATTTTTAA
>NZ_JAPEHZ010000115.1 GCF_028823685.1 Tenacibaculum sp. L6
TTCGTTCTAAATGACTATCTATATACGAAGACTTATTTGCCTCTGTAAATAAGTTATATAAATTCCACAAACTTACATCACGGTTTTCTGAATGTTTAAAATTATTATCATTATAAAATCCTTTTACCACTGAGGTTATTTGCGAGTCTGTTAACTCTACAGGAAACTTTCCTTTTTTATTTTTTTTATTTAGAAAGTGATACATTTTCATTTTTCCTACTAAATGTGCAAATTCAAACTCATTAATCTTATACTTACTCATTCTTTCCATGTTTCCTAAGTGAGCATCTTCATTATAGTTTAATATAAGATTTTTAATAACTTCTTGTAATTCTGAAATACTACTAACTCTAATCTCAGCCTTTAAACCATCTGTACTAATGCAAAGATTTGTACACACAGTATTTTTAAAACCTATAAAAACTTTAAATTTTTCAATAGATTTTTTTGAAAATAAATTTTCTTGATTATAAGCTCTCACACCACCTATTGTAAGGTTTAGTATTTGGTTATTGACAACTACTTGCCTACTTGGAACTTCCATCATAAAAGCCATTCTTTCATAATAAATAGTTTTTTCATAATCTTTTAGTTCTTTAACAGGTTTTCCTATTGCACTTGGAACTCTACCTTTAATTTGATGAGAAACCCTAATTGCTGGTTCTGAAATTGTATTTGAAAAAACTGATTGCGCTATTTCTCTAGTAGCATTAATAAATGAATAATGTGAAATTGTTGTTTCATTGTCCTTTGCAAAAACAGGAATTATACAATCATTTTTAAGATGATTTATTGTTACTTCTGATGTATTAGCTTCTATAAATTTACTAGATGGCTTTTGAATGATTTGTGACACATCTTGTATCGTTTCTACAGGGTTCCTGTTAGCTATTAATTCCATTTTCTGATGATTTTACTATTTGATTATTTTTTATTACTTGACTATTTACGCTCTCAATAACTTCTTTACGTTGTACTATTACTTGATGAAGCTCTTTTTGCAATCCACTATACTTTTGATATAAGTGTCTTAAACCTTCCACAGTAGTGCATTCTTCAATTTCTCGCTTAGCTTGTTCTACTGAAATTCCTTGATTACACCATTCAATTAATTTCTTACCAGTTCCTTTACCAATTACAAATTCTGGCTTATCCATAAATAAACCTGTTCTATCTTTAGATGCTTTTGCTAAGTGCTTATCGTTAATAAGCTCAAAATTTACTGTTAACTCATACTCATAGCCTTCGCGTGTAATCTCCTTTGTACCGTGTTTAATTACCTTCGTCCTGCCGTTATTCCCTTGATCTAAGGAATAATCTATCTTTCTTCTAGCTGTTGTAATCATATGACATTTAGATTGAAGAATAGCGTCTATAAAAGCGTTATGACGTGGGGTTATTTTTGCCCAATCTTGAAATCGCCCACCTAATTGCTCATGTAATTGTAAACACCCATTTTTACCACTCCATTCATGAGTAATACTATCAATGATAATTACTTCAATATTGGCATTTTCACATACTTTAATCGCTTGGATATACCTTTCTGGATTATAAGGCTCATTCAAGTTTAAGACATTGAAATTACCTAAATGAGAGTATAAACTTGCACTATTATTCTCTGTATCTATAACAGCTATTTTACTCCAATCTTCTGTTATTCCATAGGCTAATAATAAAGCTGAATAAGTTTTTCCAAACCCTGAAGCTCCTGACAACCCTAATCGTAACTTAACTTGATGTCTATGTGCTTTTTTTAATTCCATAATCTTTTTTGTTTATTTTTTATAATTTTTTAATAGTATAAAACATACTTTAGTGCATAAAAAAAGAGCTCCATTTCTGGAACTCTTCTTATCAATTAAATCTTTAAAAATCAGTTATAATACCTCTTCTAGAACAACATTTTTCTTTAGAAGCTCTTGGTCTTTAGTTAAATATTCATACCTATGTGTAAGACTCAAAATATCTCCTGTTTTTTCATCAGTATACTCATATGGTTCAACTTCAACTTTTTTTACAGACCCTTCCAATTCTGTACCTAAAAGGGCTTTACATGTATCTACATCAAAAGTAGATGGCACTCTTGCCTTTCTAGCTGTTAAATACAGTTTTCCTGTTTCTTTGCTTTTAACAGCTTCAACTCCACCTTGAACAATTAATACACAGAACTCTGTTCCTTCTTCTCGTTTGTACGTCTTAAAATCCACAATTCTAACCATGGTTTCTTAAATTTTTAGATTAATAATAAGTTAACGGGGACTATTCCCCAATACCAAAGAAGCGTGGGGATGAAGATTGGGTTATGAAGCACTTTCTCTAATGAAAACTTCAAAAAAATTTTAAAAAAATTATTTTTTTTTGAATACTATCGATATCAAGTATATAATAAAAATAAATACTCCTAATGGAAGAAGCAATTTTATTAATTTATATAATTCTCCAGGTAAAACTAATAAGCCTCTTAAAAACTGAAAAATAAAAACAACCCCTCCAACTACTAAAAGTAAAAGCACTATTGAATTTTTAATCTTTTCCATTTTTTTTCTTATTTATAATCCCAATTTTTATCGTGGTAGAATTGTGTCGTTTTAGAATCAAAAAAATAATACTTTAACCAAATACTTTTTCCTGACGATAAAGGAACTGTAAAATCCATATAACCGTCGTTGTTATAATCATAAAACCTAAAAATTATCTCATCTAACCCCGTTACATCCTCTATATTTGAGAATTTATTTATAAGTTTTTGATTTTTATATATTTTTAGATGCTTTATTCCTCCATAATAACCTATATTTTCAGAATAAGTTAGTTTTGAATCCCAGTTTATTATAAATTTAAAGCCTGACACCACAAAACTAGTGTCGGATCTTACACTTTTATAA
>NZ_JAPEHZ010000116.1 GCF_028823685.1 Tenacibaculum sp. L6
ATTTTTTGGCGCCATTCTATAAGAAGAAAGAAGATAACAAATATTGCCTTATGTGACGTAAATATATGTTATAGTTTTCTTACATACAAGCTTTTACACAAAAAAACTCCAATAACCATTCTTATCAGTACTTTTAGTTTAAAACCATGTATCTTTTAAAGTAAGTGATGCTACTTCATATTTTTCCTCTTCTGGAGGAAGAAATCCTTCTCCTTTTTCGTTAGTAAGCATGTATACAATTTTACCATTAGCAAAGGTAAATTCATACCATTTGTTAGCAAGTATCGTTTCTTTTTCTCCAAAAACACATGGATTCCAACTTTTATGGGTTCTTTTATTAAAAATTTCTGAGTCTTTAGGTCTTTTAATATCCGGAGCATAGTACTCTTGGTCTTTCCAATATTGTTCTCTTTCAGCTTGTTGTTCTGGTGTGGCTTCTGGGGTAGGAATACCACAACTGTAATATAATGGTGGCGGAAATCCTTCTGCTTTTCTACGTTCAAAATCTTTTTGACGATACGGATCAAATGTTTTACCTGGTGGTAAAGGCCTGTTTTTATCCATATACCAAACAAAAAAAGATAATTTACTTTTAACCTCTATTCCTGCTAAAATAAATCCATTGATTCTCCAATTAGAATATGGAGCCATTAATGAAGGAGCTCCCATTTTTCCTTGTGGTGCATTAAGAAAAATAGCGTCTTTAAAATTTACTATCACTGGAGTATTTGACCAATAATTTGGGTATGAAAATAAACCACCTAGTCTATCCATAATTAATTTTTTCTCTTTAATTACCAAAAGTTTAATCATGAAAGATAAGCCTACAAGAAAGATTAATCCTGTAATCCAAAAAGGACCAGTTACTAAACTACCCCCTGCCCAAAAATGAAGTATAATTGAAAAGATAATTATCCCTAAGCCTGTTTGCAAATCTCCTTTAAAATCATAATAATCAAAAACATAATACTCATCATCAATCCTAATGAAATCTTCTTTAAAATCAGAATATCTATCTTCTGGCCTTTTTTCTATTTCTAGGAAAAGAACCTTTTTATGTTCTTTTCCTTTAAAAGTAGTTATTTTATTTTTATCTAACTTTATATCAATCATTCACTTTTTTCTTAAAAGGTTTATCTTTCCATGCCTCTTTAGATAATAATTTAGGTAGTACATCTATTGCTACTGGTCCTTGATAATCAGAATCTTTAATTATTTTTTTGTTAAATAAACCTTTTTACCAATATTTTTAATTTAAAACCATGTATCTTTTAAAGTAAGTGATGCTACTTCATATTTTTCATCTTCAGGAGGAAGAAATCCTTCTCCTTTTTCGTTGGTAAGCATGTATACAACTTTACCGTTAGCAAAGGTAAATTCATACCATTTGTTAGCAAGTACCGCTTCTTTTTCTCCAAAAACACACGGGTTCCAACTTTTATGGGTTCTTTTATTAAAAATTTCTGAGTCTTTAGGTCTTTTAATATCCGGAGCATAGTACTCTTGGTCTTTCCAATATTGTTCTCTTTCAGCTTGTTGTTCTGGAGTGGCTTCCGGGGTAGGAATACCGCAGCTATAATATAACGGAGGTGGAAACCCCTCTGCTTTTCTACGCTCAAAATCTTTTTGACGATACGCATCAAAAGCATCTCCTGGTGGTAAAGGACGATTTTTATCCATATACCAAACGTAAAAAGATAATTCACTATTAACATCAACTGTTGATAATGTAAAACCACCAAATTTAACATTCGTATATGGAGCTACTAAAACAGGAATTGCCATTTTCCCTTTATAGGCAAAAAAAAGAGCTGCTTCTTTAAAGCGAATAACTACTGGTTTATTGGACATATAATTTGGATACGAAAATACCCCATCTATCCTTGATAAAATTAGCTTTCTATTTTTGATAATGAATGTCTTAATAATAAAACACAAACCGAACAAGAAAATTGGAGCCGTAATAGGGAAAGGAGCTTCAAAGCTAAAAGCTCCACCAACCCCAAAATGAAGTATAATAGAAAATAATATTATACCCCCTCCCCACTTAAGATCATCTTTAAAAACATAGTAGTCAAAAGCATAGTATTTATCATTTAAGCAAAGAAAATAATCAACATCCTTTAAATTAATTTTATAAGGAGAAGTCCTTATCTCTAAAGGTTCAGATTTTTTAGTTTTTTTTCTTTTATGGGTAGCTACTTTAGTTTTATCTAGCTTTATATCAATCATTCACTTTTTTCTTAAAAGGTTTATCCTTCCATGCCTCTTTAGATAATAATTTAGGAAGTATCTCTATTGCTACTGGTCCCTGATAATCAGAATCTTTAATTATTTTTTTGTTAAATAAACCTCTTTGTATATCACGTACTTCTTCTTGGGTAGTAAATTTGGCTCCAATGTAACGTTGTTCACCTTCAATATCTATTGGGTAATACTTCTCTTTTTCTAACTCTAGCCTACATACAAATACAATGTGTGCTGCTCTGTTGTTGTTTTTTAAATCTCCTTTATTAACTTTAAAATCAATAATAGCTTTGGGTATTTGTCCTTCTGTTTTATCAATCGTTATTTCTTCTGATTCTGGCTTAATTTTTACAGGTGTGGTGTCTAAACCGTTTTCAAAATAATATACCTCATAGTCCAATTGATCTTGGGTAGTTAAAAATTGACGGAAACTAATTTCTGCACGGTAAGCTATAATGTCAGAAATTTCAATAGAAACACTCATAGTTGATGTCCAAGGCTTTATACGTTTTCTAACCATAAGTTCAGTAGGTGTAAAACGAATGTTAGCACACACCAATATATCTAAAAAATCTTGATGCATTACCTGCATGATTTC
>NZ_JAPEHZ010000117.1 GCF_028823685.1 Tenacibaculum sp. L6
GCGGCGTTTCACGCCTGAATCTCGAAGCTTTTGCATCCTATTCTTATGAAAAAGACAAATTTTTTCTTGAATTCTACTAAAATGAAAATAGGTCGGAGTTGTTTTTGACGGTTCTATATGATTAGATCCTGAAACAAGTTCAGGATGACGTATCTTATTTTTTTTGATTACCGTTCGACAGGCTCAGTTTGTCAAAAAGTGTTTTTTTACAGTAGCTTAGTTACTGCTCATACATTTGTTGATAGTATTTTTGATACTCTCCGCTAGTAACATTCTTTACCCAGTCTTCATTTTCTAAATACCATTTTACCGTTTTCTCAATTCCCTCCTCAAACTGTAAAGAAGGTTCCCATCCTAACTCATTTTTTAATTTTGAAGAATCTATAGCGTAACGATAATCGTGTCCAGCTCTATCTGTTACATAAGTAATTAACTTTTCAGAAGTACCTTCTTCTCTCCCAAGAAGCTTATCTACTGTTTTTATTAATACCCTAATTAAATCTATATTCTTCCACTCATTGAATCCACCTATATTATAAGTATCTCCTAATTTTCCTCTATGAAAAATAACATCAATTGCTCTTGCATGATCGTTTACAAACAGCCAATCTCTCACATTATCTCCTTTGCCATACACAGGTAAAGGCTTGTTATTACAAATATTATTGATAAATAAAGGTATTAACTTTTCTGGAAACTGATATGCACCATAATTATTTGAACAGTTTGAAATTACAACTGGTAAACCGTAGGTATCGTAAAAAGCCCTTACAAAATGATCTGACGAAGCCTTAGATGCCGAATAAGGAGAATGTGGATCGTACGCTGTGGTTTCTAAAAAGAAACCTTCATCACCTAAAGATCCATACACCTCATCAGTAGACACGTGATAAAATAACTTGTTTTCAAAATTGCCTCCCCAATAATTTTTAGCAGCCTGTAATAAAGTCAATGTTCCCATTACATTGGTTCTTGCAAAAGAGAAAGGATCTTTTATCGATCGATCTACATGCGATTCAGCTGCTAAGTGAATTACTGCATCTATCTCGTATTTTGAAAAAATACCAGCTACTGTATCATGATCACAAATATCAGCCTTAACAAACGTATAATTCGGTTTCCCTTCAATATCTTTTAAATTTTCTAAATTTCCTGCATAGGTAAGAAGGTCTAAATTGATGATATTATATTCAGGGTAGTTTTTAACAAATAGCCTAACTACATGTGACCCTATAAAACCTGCTCCTCCTGTAACTACTATGTTTTTCATATTACTTCTTCTTGTTTAATCTTCATTATGCATTCTTTTAAAGAATCTCTCCAGTAAGGAACTTCTATTGTAAAATCATTTTTTATGTTCTGTTTATTCAATACTGAATAATGAGGTCGTTTAGCCAATGTTTTATACTCCTTAGATTCTATTGGATTAATTACACATGGTAAATTACTAAATTCCATAATTGCTTTTGCAAAATCATACCATGAAGTAATACCTTCATTCGAAAAATGATATATTTTTGAATCTCTATCTATTTTTCGATCTAAAGTAATAAGTTGCAAACATACTTTCGCTAAATCTCTAGCATAGGTTGGAGTTCCTATTTGGTCATAAACAACATTTAGTGATTCTTTCTCTTTCCCTAACCTCATCATCGTTTTTACAAAATTATTTCCGTAGGCAGAATATACCCATGACGTTCTAATTATGAGAGCTTCAATAGATGAAGACTCTACAATCTTCTCTCCTCTTCTCTTAGTATTTCCATACACTCCTAAAGGAGCTATATTATCTTCTTCTTTATAGGGTAAAAAACTTTCACCATTAAACACATAATCGGTAGAAATATGAATTAATTTTCCTCCTCTACTTTTTATTGAATTAACTAAGTTTTCTACTCCAAAAACATTTACTTTTTCAGCATTTTCTGAATCTTCTTCAGCTTTGTCCACTGCTGTATATCCTGCACAATTAATTACTCCATTAATCTTGTTTTTTTCTATATAATCATCCACAAAAGCAGCATTGGTAATATCTAAGCCTTTTGAATCTTCAAAAAAGAAATTAAAACCCTCATAGTTTAATGATAATTCCTTTATTTCTGAACCTAATTGCCCACTTGCTCCTGTAACTAATATATTCTTCATGAATGTTTTCTATGTAAATCCAAAGTTACAAATAACCTAAACTTTATGGGATTTTCTGTCGAAAATTATTTGTGTATGGTTTGTTGAGTATTGAGGGATTAGTATTGAGTATTGAGGTTTTAAATAGTTACATAGTTAAACCCATTGCTTTTTAACTCATCGATTCACAGATTGCTTCTCCCGAAGTATTGGGGTCGCAATGACAGGTTTTCTTTTTGTTGTGCTTTTTTTCCATCGATGAAAAACAAACTTTTCTCTTCATCCCCATTCATTTTTTGCTTGTCCAAAAAACGAATCAAAAAAGGACACTTTTTCA
>NZ_JAPEHZ010000118.1 GCF_028823685.1 Tenacibaculum sp. L6
ACTTTTTTACTACTAAATTCAAAAAACGATTGGCATATACTTCACTTGTATTTCCATCATGCTTCCCTGGCATAATTCTGTTAATATCTACACCATCACTAAAAACACGGGTTCCTCTAACAAAAGAAGGCACATTTACAATAGGAATTCCTACAATCGTTCCTTTTAAATTGTTTGTATCTAAATCTTTAAACAATCGCTGTATAACTGATATTCCGTTTAATTCATTTCCATGAACCGCAGCTGTAAGCCCCAACACAATACCATCTTCCTTACCTCTTGCAACCATAATAGGTATGCATGTAGCAATTCCTAATGCATTTGAAGTTACTTTTAACCAGTAATTCTTAATAGAATTTTGTGGTGTTTGATTTACATCAAACTCTGTAATATAGTCAATTTGGTGTCCCATAAACTTTATCAGTTAGTATAACTCATTCAATAACGTACTGTCATTATTTAAAGATGTAAATAATTTCTTTTTAAACTTTTTATTAGCGTTGATTAAGCTAATGCACATTTTATCAATCGCAATAGTAGAAAGTACTGTCTGGATAAATGTTTCTATTAAATCATCAATTCCCAAACCTAATTTGTTATAATCTCTTCTATCCATAATTAACAAACGATTAGTATCAGATGTCCATTGATTTCCTCCTAATTTAACCGATAAATTAGTACCCAACATCTGCCAAGAATCCTTACTATCCTCTAAATCGTTTACCAAAGGCAACAAGGCTCTTCTCGAATACATACACAAAGGTTTTATACCGTCTTTGGTGCTACTAATCATCATTCGAATATCAGACACATAAGTTTCTCCTTTAGCATTTGGCATCGTACCAACATGGTAGTATTTCCCTTTGGTGCTTACCGAACTCCAATTGTAATTACCAATTAAACTCTGAACAATAAAACGTTCATATTCGATATCCTGCTTCATAAACTCCTCTAATTCCTCATCGTTTACAATGGTATATACCCCTTGACCCGCGTTACTATATGGAATTTTAATAACTGCTTGTCCGCCCATTTTCTTTACCCATAGTGGAATTTCATTCTTACTCACATCCCAAATCGTATCGGGTATGTTAATTTTCATTCCGTGTTCTTCTAACTCCGTGTTATAAATATCATAGGCTTTAGCTGCAACCATTTTATTTCTTCCTCCTGCTAAACACGTAATAATCGGATTTAAAATCTTTGTTTTACTATTTACAGGGAAACGATTCCATGGTTTTTGAGTTACATATCTAAAAATTCCTCGCAACGGAATCCATTCTTCATCTTGTTTCAAATAAAAAATTTCATTTTCTATTTTAACATGTGTATTCTCTTCATTTGAAAAAAATGGAACTAAAAACACTTCTTCTTTAAAAACATCTGCAATTACAGCAGCGTATCCTGAAGTTTCCATGTAATTCTTATCGTAAAAAACTGCCAATCTACCGTCTTTAACAAGCTTACGTTTTTTATCTAAAATAGGTTTGAATGTACGTTCTATAAGCAAACGATATGCTCCATCTTCTTTATTATCGTCTAACAAAGGCATTGACTTTTGCCCTGACGGACATGAATTATTTTCAATAATAACCATATTTTTGTCTCCATCTGCCGAAGTAGAATTGATTAAATCGGCACCACCCCACAAAAAATACTTACACTCATACGACAAAATTTCTCGTAACTTTTCTGCATTTACTTTAGGGTGTAAATGGCAATACCTAGCTATAATTCGTTCTTTATCTAAGTTTAAAAAGAAATTTACCATAGGGTGAATCGTGGCATTCAACGCTTTAGGATACCAGTGGTTTTCGTTATTAAATGTATTGGGTTGTATAAGCTCTACTGCTTTCATTTTTGGTTTGTCTATTTTATTTTTTGCTTACGCATACATTACTTGATAAATTAAAAATAGAAAAAAATACAACTAGATTATGCTTATCTATGTTAATTTATTCACCTCCTATTTGTTACTATAATTTATAAAAAACATGTATTTTAGCAGCTCTTAAAAATTGCAAATGGAAAAAGGCTATGAATTTCTCAACCCTAATTTCATATTTATTTTAAGAACACAAAAAAATAGCCGTATCCCTGCCTTTTTTAGGGATAAAAAAACATTTGTGTGCAATTTGAGCAGTTCGCTACACAAAAAAAATAGAAAAAAATGAAAAAATATTTAATGTTATTCCTTGCCATTGGAATATTAACTAGCTGTTCATCTGAAGATGATAATCCGAAACAAGATGATGTAACTTCTGTACGTATTACTTTACAAAATTTAGAAGGAGGAACAGAGTCTGGAATTGTCGTTTATGCTTATGATGAAAGTACTTGGTCTACAATTGGAGACGACCCTCAATTTGCAGATTTTCAAGCATCATCTTAGAATGATGGAGTAGCATCATTCTCTAACTTGACAACGGACTTAAATTTTAATGAATTATCAAATT
>NZ_JAPEHZ010000119.1 GCF_028823685.1 Tenacibaculum sp. L6
CATATTTTTCCTCTGATAACTCTAAACTAGCTATTGCTGAATCAAAACATTCGTCATTCTCTTCAGCTGTTAAAGTAAAAACAGAAAACAACATAAAAGTTAATACTAAAGTCCTTTTTTTCATTTTTAAAATTTTTAAAATTTGATACTTAAATTCTTTACTCCTTCTTATTTTGTATAAAGAAGACAAACACCCTCATCATTGTTTGTATGAGGTTACACGTCAAAAAATTAAAAAGAAAAATGTGCGCAATTTTATAAACATTTTTCCTTTTTCACTAGCTAGCTGATAATAAAAAGTGATCAATTTTTTTATTATCGCATCAAACTTATAAAATTATTTTCTTATAATTTGTTAAAAAACAGGAAAATCTACAACATTCTTCACAAAAACTACAAATAAGTGTTTTTTACATAGTAAAAACGCCACTTTTAACTAAAAAGTGGCGTTTTTATTTGTTTTATGTCTTTTGACCCTACTCGTTCTTTTTTGTCCAGTTATCTCTTAGTCCAACTGTTTTATTAAATACTAAATTTTCTACTGTTGAATCATCATCTACATTAAAGTATCCTAAACGTTGGAACTGAAAACGGTCACCAATTTTTGCTGTTTGTAAGCTTGGCTCAACGTAAGCCGTAATTTTTTCTAACGAATTCGGATTTAAGAACTCCATAAAGTCTTTGTCTTTATGACTATCTGGTGCTTCATCTGAAAACAATCTATCATACGCTCTTACCTCAGCCTTTACTGCGTGTTTTACAGATACCCAGTGTAAGGTTCCTTTTACCTTGCGCTTGCTTTCTTCCGTTCCACTTCCTGATTTCGTTAATGGATCGTATGTACAATGAATTACCGTAATGTTTCCATTTTCATCTTTTTCTACGCTATTAGCCGTGATAAAGTATGCATTCTTTAAACGGACTTCTTTTCCTAATTTTAAACGGAAGAATTTTTTATTTGCTTCTTCTCTAAAGTCTTCACGTTCTATATAAATTTCTCTTGAAAATGGAACTTCTCTTGTTCCTGAATTTTCATCTTCTGGATTGTTTTCAGCAATTAAAATCTCTTCTTGATTTTCAGGATAATTATCTATTACCACTTTTACTGGGTCTAAAACAGCCATCACACGATTTGCTGTTTTGTTTAAATCTTCTCTAATTTTAAACTCTAGTAATGCTACATCAATCACATTTTCGCGTTTAGAAACTCCTACTGTTTCCACAAAGCTACGAATGGCTGCTGGTGTGTAACCACGACGACGTAACCCTGAAATGGTTGGCATACGTGGATCATCCCATCCTGAAACGATTCCTTCTTCCACCAATTTCATTAGCTTACGTTTACTCATTACCGTATAGCTTAAGTTTAAACGAGAGAATTCTCTTTGTTTTGGTGGTAATGGGTATTCTGATTGACTATACTCATACACGTTATCTCTAAACCAATTGTATAATTCACGATGAGGCTTAAATTCTAGTGAACATAATGAATGAGAGATTTGCTCTATATAATCACTCTCTCCGTGTGTCCAGTCGTACATCGGATAAATTACCCAGTCATCTCCTGTACGGTGGTGTTCTTTTTTTAAAATACGGTACATGATAGGATCACGCATTAACATATTTGGTGAAGTCATATCTATTTTAGCACGTAATACATGAGAACCTTCTTCAAACTCACCGTTTTTCATACGTGTAAACAAATCTAAATTTTCTTCTACACTTCTATCACGATAAGGTCCAGCTACTCCAGGTTGCGTTGGCGTTCCTTTTTGTTCGGCCATCGCTTCTGAAGACTGACTATCTACATACGCTTTTCCGTCTTTAATCAATTGAACAGCCCAATCGTAAAGCTGCTGGAAATAATCAGAAGAATAACATTCTTTTTCCCATTGATACCCTAACCAAGCTACATCGCGTTTAATAGCATCTACATACTCTTGTTCTTCTTTTGCTGGGTTGGTATCGTCAAAACGAAGATTTACAGGAGCGTTGTACTTTTCCCCTAAACCAAAACTAATACCAATGGCTTTCGTGTGTCCAATGTGTAAATATCCGTTTGGTTCTGGTGGAAAACGAAAACGTAAATTTTCTTTTGGCATTCCATTAGCCAAATCTTCTTCAATAATTTGCTCTAAAAAATTCAATGATTTCTTTTCTTCTGACATTCTGAATTGTTAATTGTCTTTGTTCAATCTTATTTAACCTGTTGTTCTTTTTAAGAAAAATTTTGATTCTCGGTTTTGAACCTGTTCTCGATACAATTCCGATTTATTATCGGAATCACTCGAACTGACACCTAACTATAGTGTAAAACAGATTTCTTTCATTAATTCCTCTTAAAAGGATTCATTTGTGAAATTAAGCCACAAAATTACATAGAATCTGTGAGATATTTACACAAAGAAAACTAAGGATTAAACTTTTACAACAAAAAAAC
>NZ_JAPEHZ010000011.1 GCF_028823685.1 Tenacibaculum sp. L6
TTCATATTTAAATTGTTTCTCCTAATTCTTTTAGTTTAGAAGTATTTTCTGCGAGCATTAACTCATCTATTATCTTTTGAATATCTCCATTTACAATATTAGATAAATCGTATAAAGTCAAACCAATTCTGTGATCGGTTACACGTCCTTGCGGGTAGTTATACGTTCTAATTTTAGCAGAACGGTCTCCTGAGGTTACCATCGAACCACGTTTTGCTGCATCTGCTTCTTGCTTCTTCGCCAACTCCATATCATATAAACGAGAACGTAATACCTTAAACGCTTTCTCTTTGTTTTTATGCTGCGATTTTTGATCTTGACATTGTGCCACTAATCCTGTTGGAATGTGCGTTAAACGCACCGCTGAATAGGTAGTGTTTACTGACTGACCTCCTGGTCCTGACGAACAGAAGAAATCGATACGTACGTCTTTTGGATTGATTTCTACATCAAATTCTTCAGCTTCTGGAAACACCATACAAGTTGCTGCCGATGTATGTACACGTCCTTGAGTTTCTGTTTGTGGTACACGTTGTACACGGTGTACACCCGCTTCAAACTTTAACGTTCCGTACACATCTTCTCCTGTAACTTCAAATTGAATTTCTTTAAATCCACCATTGGTACCTTCAGAAAAATCTACTGTAGAAACTTTCCAACCTTTGCTTTCGCAATATTTGGTGTACATTCTAAATAAATCACCTGCAAAAAGACTCGCTTCATCTCCACCAGTACCTGCACGTAATTCCACTACAGCATTTTTAGCATCTTCTGGATCTTTCGGAATTAGTAAAAACTTAATCTCTTCTTCCAATTCTGGAATTCGATTTTTTGCTTCATCCATTTCCATTTTAGCCATTTCTACCATTTCTGCATCCGATCCATCAGCAATAATTTCTTTGGCTTCTTCTATATTATTCAATAAAGTTTCGTACTCGTTTGCCTTTTTAACAACCTTTCCTAAATCTTTATATTCCTTATTTAATTGCACATAACGTTTTTGATCAGAGATAACATCTGGCTGGATGATTAAATCTGACACCTCATCATAACGTTGCTTAACTATCTGTAATTTATCTAGCATAGTATCTTTTCTTGGGCTGCGAATTTACGATTTTTTATCGAATTTTATTCATTATATTTATTCCTATAAGTATTTTATAATGCGTTTTTTACTCTTATTTATTAGCGGATTACTACTTTTTTCTTGTCAAAATACTGTAGAAATCAAAAAACCTACTTGGTTATTCGGAAAATGGAAACGTATAAATAATCAAGCTAACAAGCTTACCTATGAGTTTTGGAGTGAGGATTTTTCTGGAATTGGGTTCACCTTAAAAGAGAAAGACACCTTATTTAAAGAGATATTACATATTATTACCAAGAACGATTCTTTGTTTTTACAGGTAACAGGTGTAAATAAAAATCCAACATTATTTGCTTTTACACAACAAACCGACACTTCTTTTTACTGCGGAAAATAAACAAAATGAATTTCCTAAAACCATACGATATTTGAAGGAGAACAATCAACTAACTGAAGGCCAAAGTTTCTAGTGATGAATTTTCAATTGATTTTGTGTTTGAAAAAATGAAATAAAAAAAACCTCAGATTTCTCTGAGGATTTTAATTTTTATCTTATTATATTAATATTCAAAAGTTCCGTATTTACTTTTGATAGTTAATTGCTTTTTATCAGAAGCTTCTACTCTACCAACAATCTGTGCGTTTACGTTGAATGATTTTGAAATTGCAATAATATCTTCTGCAACTTCAGGAGATACATACAATTCCATTCTGTGTCCACAGTTAAATACTTGATACATTTCTTTCCAATCTGTTTTTGATTGTTCTTGTATCAATTTGAATAATGGTGGAATTGGGAACATATTATCTTTTACAATGTGTAAATTGTCTACAAAATGTAAAATCTTGGTTTGCGCTCCACCAGAACAGTGAATCATTCCATGTACTTCTTCCGAAGAAAATTTCGATAATATTTCTTTAATAATTGGCGCGTAAGTTCTTGTTGGAGACAATACTAATTTACCAGCATCAATTGGCGAATCTGCTACCTCATCTGTTAATTTTGTATTTCCTGAATACACTAAATCAGAAGGTACTGAAGCATCAAAACTTTCTGGATATTTTTCAGCTAAATAATTATGGAACACATCGTGACGTGCAGAAGTTAATCCGTTACTTCCCATACCTCCGTTGTATTCTTTCTCGTAAGTAGCTTGTCCGAAAGATTCTAAACCTACAATTACATCTCCTTCTTTGATGTTCGCATTATCAATCACATCAGCTCTTTTCATACGAGCGGTTACTGTAGAATCTACAATAATGGTACGTACTAAATCCCCAACATCCGCAGTTTCACCTCCTGTTGAATGAATCGTAACTCCAAATTCTTTCAACTCATTAATTAACTCTTCTGTTCCATTAATAATTGCCGATAAAACTTCTCCTGGAATATTATTTTTGTTACGTCCAATAGTAGAAGACAACATGATGTTATCGGTAGCACCCACACACAATAAATCATCAATATTCATGATTAAAGCATCTTGCGCTATACCTTTCCATACAGAAATATCTCCTGTTTCTTTCCAGTACATATATGCTAAAGAGGATTTTGTTCCTGCACCATCTGCATGCATGATTAAACAGTAGTCTTCATCATTCGTTAAGTAATCTGGAACAATTTTACAGAAAGCTTTTGGAAATAATCCTTTATCAATATTTTTGATAGCGTTGTGTACATCTTCTTTAGATGCCGATACTCCGCGTTGTGCGTAGCGTTTAGATACTTCGTTACTCATTTGTTGTGTTGTTGTTGCCTGCAAATTTAGGTTTTATTACGCTTTTATCAAGAAAAAAGCGAACGTTTTTTACACGCTCGCTTTATCAGTAATTGTTCGTTTTCTTTTACTCCCAATCTGGCATTGTCGCATTTTCAAACAATGCTGTTCTAGTTGTAGATCCTTCGCTAAAAGGTACTTTATAAATTGTTTTTGTTGAAATTCCGTCATTGGATGTATTCACAAAGATAATTTCAGCCTCATTAGGTGATAAGCGAGGGTCTAAATCATTTGTTCCATCAGATTTTCCTTCTGATAAATCAGTAACTTCTGCCGTTGCAAATTCATATAAAAACATATGATTGTTTAATTGCCTATAATTACTTGATTCATATCCAGAAATATCTCTAGTGTACAACAGCGAGCTTCCATCTATTGTAAAATTAATTCCCCCTGCAGCTCCTTGCATTCCTGTTAAAACAGTGTCAATAGTATTTCCTGCCATATCAATTGTGTAAATCTGAACATTATATCCACTAGTATTGTTCGTCTTTAAGACTATTGTAGATTCATCATTACTCCAATCACATTCTGTAATGTAATTACCATCGGTAGTTTGGTATATTTGTTGTAGCCCGCTTCCGTCTTTATTAATCAAAAATAATTTATCGTAATGTGGGTATATTATTCGATCACCATTAGACGACCAAGCGAAATCTACTTCATTTAAATCAAACGCAACAACTGGCACATTAGAGGTTACTTTTTTAACATCTGAACCATCTGTTTTCATTGTATAAATATGAGTTTCGTTATTATCTGTTCGTAAGAAGGCTACCAAATTTGCCGCTGAGTTTTTTCTTGGTCTCCAAGAGTTTGTGGTTGGGGAGGTTAACAGAAGTTCATTTATTGGCGCTTCATTAATGTAGTCTCCTGAGTAAATAACATTATTTCCTTCTTCCTGTCTTGTATAAAAGTATCTATTATCAGGTGTTGATGTTACTTTAAATGTACTTACAGTACTTAATACTTCTGCATTAATATTATCTGAAGCAGCTACTTGCCAAAAATATTTTACTCCAAATTTTAAATCAGTTACCGTATACAAAGTGTCTTTTACATTTTCAAAAGATATAACATCATTATTTAAGTCGTTTTTAATTTCTATTCTGTATGTTATTTCATCTTCATCTGGATCAGTTGATTTAAAACTTAATTCTACCGTGTTATTTACATCTTCTATGCCATTAGCTGGAGCTCTTAATTCTGGCGCAGTTGGTGGGTCGTTTAAAGCGGTTTCGATATCTAATTCAAAAACTACATTAATTTCTGTTTCTGCTCCTAAACCTACAGGTTCAAAAGCTGTTAAAAATCCTTCTTTAGTTGCGCTTACAGAGTAGTCTTGTGCTGGTACATCTTCCATTAAAAAGTAACCATCTTCATCTGTAAAAGTTGTATTATTGGTTGGAGACAATGTTATTTTAGCATTAGCTATTGGCTCAAAACTTCTCTTTTTAACTACACGTCCTTTAATAGTACCAAATTCAACAAAATCTACAGTGTCTTCACTACAGTTAAGTAAGGTTATACACATTAAAAGTATTGTTATTTTTATTATATTTTTCATTGCTTTCTTTCTTAAAAATAAACATTTATCCCCGCTCCTATTCTCCAAATAAAATCGTTTCTTTTCCCTCTAACCAACTTATCTAAATTATCTGAACCTAAAAGATAGTTTTCTCCATAAAGAGTTAAACCTATTTTATTTGTTATTAAATATTCTAATCCTAGACCGTACTGAAACTTAAACATTGGATTGTCTAGATTTTTTTCTAAAACCGACCCAACCCCTACATACACATAAGGTGTTAATCTATCATAAGGTAACATATTGTACTCTAAAAATAGGCTTGACGTTAAAAATGTGTTTTTAAAAGATCTTTCATTTTCTAACGAAAACCTCCCTACACTTCCCCCAAAACTAAATCTAGGATCCTTAAAAAAGTATCTATATTTTAAATCGAACCCAAATCTTGCTACTGGATTTGAGTAATCTCCAGAAACTATTGAAGCTCCTCCCATTACACTCATTGAATTGGTAGCTCTTCTTTTCTCTTGTTTTCTATTAAACAATAAAGTGTTATCTGCTTCATTTTTTTCTTTTAAATATTCATTTTTAAAGAGGTTAACAACTGTATCACCTCCTTGGGGTGTCCATAAACCATCAACCACTCCTTCTATAATTAACTGTTCTACTGCTTTATCTATAGCCTCTTTTACAGCTAATTGCATAGGCTCGTTTTTTGTTACTCCTGTTTCTGCCTCTAACAATCTTCTTAATGAAACATACCTGTATAAATTAGCTGAAATACCCTGAGAGAGTATTGTTTTAGATACGTAAATGTTTTTTAAAATTTGCCCGTTTGATGTAGATACCGCTCGTAAATACACTGTTATCCTGTCTTGTCGGTATTGGTTAGACGCTCCTGCACCAAAGTACCGAAGTCCTGAACCTCCTGTAATAATATTTGAATCGTATGAAACAACACCGCCTTCAAGTATAATTCCTGCAAAAAGCAATGGTGGCATTTTTTGAGAATCCCCCCCTTGATACTCCTGCCTAGTAGATCTTATTATTTGTCGTTCATTTAATAGGTTAGCAATATTTTCTCTTTCTATTGGGGTAAACCATTTTGACTCTTCTAAAGACTTTAATAAAATTGATGTTCCTCCTTGGGTAACTGCTGTACTAAATGTAGATCCATTTTCAGTAGGCTTGTACTGTCCTGTTTGATCTCTAAACTTATAAACTCCTACGATTATTTTCTCGACAGGTTGAATTTTTTTAATTAAGTCGTTTTGTAAAGAGGTATTCTCTCCTATTCTAGCATTTGTAGTATCAAATGGTTGGTTTAGATATGCTCCACAACTAGAGAACAAAATAAAACTTAAAGAGAATAATAGTTTAAATAATAGTTTTCTCATAAAACTTAAGTTATAGTTAGTCGTTTGGTTATTAATTATTTGGTATTATAATCTGTGTTTGTTCTCCTGTTTGAGTATTTAAAATATTTACAGACAACCCACCGCTTGTAGGTGTTACTTCTACCACTAAAGACCCAAACACATAGGTTCCTACAGTTAATCCTTGATCCCCAAACTGTTCTTGAAACAGATCTTGCGACAAGGAATTTAATAATTGTCTATTTAAGCTGTTTGTAAAGTTCTCTAAATCTGAAGGCTGCTGAAAAGGGTCTTGTCCTTCCTCTTGAAAGTCATTTTGTGCATTAGCTGATGCTAAAATTTGCTGATATCCGAATGGATTATTTCCTCCGAAAAAAGGATTTATAGGTTTATAAACCAATTCTTGTGAAAAAGAACAGTAGCTTGCTAAAAACAAAGCAATTACCATTATATTGACTTCTGTTTTCATAACTCATTTTGTTTAAATTTTATAACTTAGTAATTTATTTCGTTGTTTTGAGTAGGTACTTAACCTTGCCATAGTTGCTTTTACAGCTTGTTTTAGAAAATCTTCTCCTGGCATAGTCATAAACTCAAAAACTTTATTATCATCAGCCTCTATTATTAAAACTGTAGTCCTTCTTAATCCTGGTTTTTCTTTTATTTTTATAATGAAAGGATACTTTAATCCTGAGAGTAAATATTCTTGATAAAAAAAATCATAAAAATCCTTTCCTACCTTTGTTTTTGCTTCTTCAATAACTAAACCCTTTAATATAAACTCTGATTCATCAATTACTTCCTTTTTTGTTACTCCAACCTTTTGAGGTAAAATAACTAAAGTGTCTTTATCTATTAATTTCTCTCTGTGTTTTATAAATAAATACACTCTTAATTCTTCATATGGGTTTAAACTAAGTCGTATTAAAGATAGTTCTTTTTTTTCATAAGGCTTCAAAGAAAACTGCCCTGATTGTTTATTACTTGAATAACTTTCTTCTTTATTCTTTTTCAACACAACTAAATTGTAGTTAAGCTCATCTTTAAATAACACGCTTTCATTTTCTGCTTGAGCTTTTACATCTAAAAAATTATCTTTCTTAAGAACAACAACTTTAGCATTCACATCTGTTTTTTCTTGAGTAAAGCTTCCCACATAGAATAATAAAAAAACACATCTTATAATATTTTGAAAAAAATGAAAACTAGACATTTGCTTAATAATTTCTTATTGTTATTGCTTTGTAATTAGCCTTCTGAATAATTTTCACATGTTCCATTAAAGAGTTCGTCCCATAAATATGTAATGAATTTGCGTTACCTTCTTGAAGAATATTCATCTTTGTTGGTGAATTATTATAATAATCTATAAAATTATAATAGTTATCTCTACCCTTTTGCCCTATTAACTGTATATCACTAACTCCGTTTTTCACTTCTACAACATTATTAACTCCCAACTGATTTATTGATAAATTATAATTATCTATCGATCTATCAAAATCTTGTAAATTATTTAATGAGTTGATATTTTTTTCTAAAACTAGAAAAGAAGCATCACTTCCTATTTGAGGTACAGACACAAAGTAGGTAGATGTATTTTGTTGTGCCGTAGCTTTTAAACTAAATATTAAAAGTACCATACACAGTATTATTTTCATCCTTCTCATCATTATCTTAGTTCTTTATAAATAAGGAGAAAGAAGAAGAGAATGCAATCCCTTCTCACTCTCCCTTATTTTTGTTGCTTAATTTACTACTAATTAATAAACCCTACAGTCCTGTTTGCTCAACGCAAGCCTTGTTCATGTATCCTGCTTGACCAATAAAACTAGCATTTCCAGAACCTTGTGCATCTTGTATAACAGAAGCATGATTATCTACACCAAACTGACTAATTAAACTTAAGTTAATACCAGTATCAGCCTTTTGATCAACGCAAGCTTCATTACCCCAACCTGTTTGCGCAATACCTGAAATATTTAGACCTCCATTTGACGATTGGTTTGTAGAAGCTACATTTCCGTTACCAAATTGAGCAATACCATCTATATTAAAGCTACCTCTTTGAACTTGCTTAGCTTTATTATGATCACCAATTTGTAAAATACCCGCTACACTTCCTGGTGCACCATTAGTTCCCGTGCTTTGATCTTGATGAGCAAAGTTTCTTCTACCTGATTGTGCCACTATAGCCACGTTATTATCAAAACGTTGTTTTTGAATTGAAGTGTTCTGACGACCTGTTTGATAAGCATATGCTCTGTTATTTTCTGCCCAGCCTACACCCACATCTTGTTGCGCATAATTTTTATACCCAACTTGGTTAACAAACCCTGAGTTATAATCACCATGTTGCTTAATGTCAGTTTCATTCTTTCTTCCTCTTTGATATACTGTAGCCTCATTTCCTAAGCCTCCAGAAAATCCTTGATTTTGACCATCTTGATCAATATTAGATAAGTTCCCCACTCCAGTTTGAACCACACTTGCATCATTCATATGCCCTGTTTGATCTACATAACTCGTGTTAATTGCTGCTCCTCTATCCCAATAAGAAGGTCCTACTTGAGGAACTGAACATCCAATACAATTCGCTTTAGGTGTTGGTAATGGATTGGCAAATTGCGCAAATACTGTTCCTGAAGCTAAAAAAATTGCTGCTAATAAAAAATTTTTCATAATTGATAATTTTAAAATACGTTGGTTAATTTTTAGTATAATCTATCTACAACAAGCTTAGAAATATTAAAATACTTGTAATACAGAAGAGAATACTAAATAATAAGGGTAAAATAAAATTACGGGGTAAAATGTACTGTAGTTTTTATAACCACAACTACATCCATCAGTTTAAAATAAAAACTGTAAAAAAACTATATATAGTTTGCGTGTTTAAACATAGCTAATGTACGATTTTTTTAGTTTCAAAAAACACGTTTAAAATCTCCCCCTACCAAAAAAAAAAAAAAAAGCCGAAAAACACAGTATTAGTAATGTCTCGGCTTTAATAAGTCAAAAAAAAAAAAATACTATTAAAAGGGAAAAAAACCCTTTTTCTTAAACAGATTTCCTTTTACATAAATAAGGATTTACCTCGTAAATAACAATTCTCTATACTTTGTTAAAGGCCAAAGATTATCGTCAACCATTAATTCTAATTTATCGCAGTGGTAACGAATTTCATCAAAATACGGTTTTACCTTATTGCAATACGCATCTGCATTTTTTTGTCCTTCTAGCTTATTCGCTTTTTTACGCTCTTCAATCATTTGTTCTACTTTAGAATTGATTTCAGCTATGTGAAGCGATATTTTTTGAATTAAATCGATTTGCTCATTGGCATACTTTTCAAAGTTGTTTCCAAAAATCTCTTTTAATCCTCTTACATTTTCTATCAATGTATTTTGATATTGAATCGCAGTTGGTATAATGTGATTTCTTGCAATATCTCCCAATACTCTACTTTCAATTTGAATCTTTTTTGAATATTCTTCTAACTCAATTTCATGACGAGCTTCTACTTCAACCTTATTCATTACTCCCATTTCTTCAAAAAGTGAAATGGCTTTTTTAGAAATACGTGCTTTTAATGCTTCCGGAGTAGTTTTATTGTTTGATAAACCTCGTTTTTTCGCTTCTTTCTCCCAAGCATCTCCATATCCATCTCCTTCAAATCGAATGTTTTTCGAAGCTTTAATATACTCTCTTAATACATTAAATATTGCTTCATCTTTTTTAAGCTTCTTAGTATCAATTAATTTATCAACCTCTTCTTTAAACTCGTTTAACTGTCTTGCCATAATGGTATTTAACACCGTCATAGGACCCGCGCAGTTAGACCACGATCCTACAGCACGTAATTCAAATTTATTTCCTGTAAAAGCAAAAGGTGACGTTCTGTTTCTATCTGTATTATCTAATAAGATTTCAGGAATCTTACCTACGATATTTAATTTTAAATCCGTTTTCTCCTCTGGTGATAATTTTCCTTTAGTTACATTTTCTAACTCATCTAACACCTCAGATAATTGTGTTCCGATGAATACTGAAATAATCGCAGGCGGTGCTTCATTAGCTCCTAAACGATGATCATTACTTGCACTTGCGATAGATGCTCTAATCAATTCTTCGTAATCATGAACTGCCTTAATTGAGTTCACAAAAAAGGTTAGGAACTGTAAGTTTTTCATCGGAGTTTTACCCGGACTCAATAAATTAACTCCTGTATTGGTAGATAAACTCCAGTTGTTATGTTTTCCTGAACCATTGATTCCTGCAAATGGCTTTTCGTGAAATAGCACTTTGAATTTATGGCGTTGCGATACTTTTTCCATCACATCCATTAATAATGAATTGTGATCTACCGCTAAATTCGCTTCTTCAAAAATTGGTGCTAACTCAAACTGATTCGGTGCCACCTCATTATGACGTGTTTTTACTGGTATTCCTAACAACATACATTCATGCTCTAAATCGCGCATAAAATTCAACACACGTGTTGGTATTGACCCAAAATAATGATCATCTAATTGTTGTCCTTTTGCTGGAGCGTGCCCTAACAACGCTCTACCCGTCATCATAATATCAGGACGCGCTGCTGCCAAAGCCGTATCAATTAAAAAATATTCTTGCTCCCAACCTAAGGTTGCATTTACTTTTGTTACATTCTTATCAAAATACTTACAAACTGATGTTGCTGCAGTATCTACTGCTTGTAGCGCTCTTAATAGCGGTGCTTTGTTATCTAAAGCTTCCCCTGTATACGCAACAAAAACTGTAGGAATACACAAAGTCGTACCATAAATAAACGCTGGAGATGTTGGATCCCAAGCTGTGTATCCACGAGCTTCAAATGTATTTCGGATTCCTCCATTAGGAAAACTAGAAGCATCTGGTTCTTGTTGTACTAACTGACCACCATCAAACTTTTCCATTGCACCACCATCAATAGTTTCAAAAAAGGCATCGTGCTTTTCAGCAGTTGATCCTGTTAAAGGCTGAAACCAATGTGTGTAATGCGTTGCTCCTTTAGATAAAGCCCAATCTTTCATACTCACAGCAATTTGATCTGCAGTTGCTCTATCTATCTTCGTTCCAAATTCAATTGCATCCATCACACTTTGGTATGCTTCTTTTGTCATATGTTGACGCATCGCCTGCTCGTTAAAAACGTTTTTGCCAAACAATTCCGAACGGCGTTCTTTTTCTTCTACAACGATAGGTTTTCTGTGTAAAACCTCTTGTAATGCATTGAATCTTAAAACTGACATATATAATAAGGTATAAAAGTTAAACATTTCAAAAGTACATAATTTTCACTTCAAAAAGAAATACCCCTAAAAAAATAGGGGTTAAATTAACTTAAAGTTAATTTTTAAATAAAAATACCCCATAAAATTTTGACAAAAAACAAAAAAACCTCACTTTTGTACCGATTTTAATTCCATAACAACACAAAAACAAAAATCATGAGTAAATCAAAATTAGAATACATTTGGTTAGATGGTCATGAACCAACTCAAAACATGCGTAGTAAAACTAAAATTGAAGAAAATTTTAGTGGGAAATTAGAAGACTGTTCAATGTGGTCTTTTGACGGAAGCTCTACTGAGCAAGCATCTGGCGGTGCCTCTGATTGTTTATTAAAACCTGTTGCTATTTATCCAGATCCTGCTAGAGAAAATGGATACTTAGTAATGTCTGAAGTTTTAAATGCAGACGGTACTCCGCACGAATCAAATGCTCGTGCTGCTATTGACGATGACAATAATGATTTTTGGTTCGGATTTGAACAAGAGTATTTCTTAATGGATACTAAAACTGATTTACCTTTAGGTTTCCCTCGTGGTGGGTTTCCTGGACCTCAAGGAAAATATTACTGTTCTGTAGGTGGTCGTTACACTTGGGGAAGAGATTTTGTTGAAGAGCATGCTGATTTATGTATTAAAGCTGGATTAAACTTCGAAGGAATTAATCAAGAGGTTGCTCCAGGTCAATGGGAATTCCAATTATTCGCAAAAGGAGCTAAGAAAGCTGGTGACGAAATTTGGGTAGCTCGTTATTTATTAGATCGTCTAACTGAAAAATACGGTTACTACATCGAATACCACCCTAAACCAATTAAAGGAGACTGGAATGGTTCTGGTATGCACGCTAACTTCTCTAACACTACTTTAAGAACTTGTGGTTCTAAAGAAACTTTTGAAGCTATTTGTGAAGCATTCAGACCTGTTACCGAAAAACACATTGATGTTTATGGAGCTTATAATGATGAGCGTTTAACAGGATTGCACGAAACTGCTCACGTATCTGACTTTAGTTATGGTGTATCAGATAGAGGAGCTTCAATCCGTATTCCTATCATCGCTGTTGAAAAAGGATGGAAAGGTTGGTTAGAAGACCGTCGTCCTGCTTCAAACGCTGATCCATACAAAGTAGCTGGAAGAATTATCAAGACCGTAAAAGGCGCTAAGCTATAATTAACACACACCAACAACACAACTAACTAAAAAAAGCCGCTTTTAAGCGGCTCGGGCTTTTTTATACATTTCTTTATTTCTAAGAGATTGTTAAGTATACAAAAACAGCGTAAGACGCTAGCAATAAAACTCCATCTCTCCATCCTAAACGCAATCCTTTAGGAATAAACACTAAAGGTAATATTGCAAACGAAATACCTAACATCCAATAAATATCATTGTTAATTAAACTATAAGCATCTGGCTTTACTTCTACTGGAGTAATCATTGCGGTGATCCCTAATACAGCTAAAATATTAAACACATTAGATCCTACTAAGTTACCCAACGATATCGCTTTCTCCTTCTTTAATACTGCAATAATTGATGCTGCCAACTCAGGAACACTTGTTCCTACAGAAACAACTGTAACTCCAATAATCGCATCACTCACTCCAAAATGTTGTGCCATAGCTACCGAACCATTAATCAACAATTCTGAACCACCCCATAAACCTAAACCTCCAATAGCTAAAAACAATGCTATTTTATACAATGGTAACTCCTCATCATCCTCTGGCATTTCATCAACAACTGCTTGTTTTTGAAAACGTAAAAGGTAAATTAAAAAAGCAATAAGCGTTGTAAATAAAATTACTCCTTCATAAAATTGAATTGTTTTATCATTTACAATAAAAAAATACAACATAGCCGAAGCAATCATCATTACTGGCCAATCTGTTTTATAAAAACTCTTTTCTACATCAATAGATGATAATATTACCGTAATTGCCAATACCAAACCTAAGTTTGCAATATTTGATCCAATTACATTTCCTACGGCCAACCCAGTAGCACCATCTAAAGCTGATTTTACACTTACTATTAATTCAGGTGCTGAAGTAGCAAATGAAACTATCGTCATACCTATTACAATTTTTGGTATATGCAGTTTAAGTGACAATCCTACAGCTGCTTTTAACAGCCAATTCCCTCCTAAAACCAACAATGTTAAACCAATAATAATGTATAAAATGCTCATAAAATATTTTTTGGGCGAAGATAAGATTTTTAGCAAGCAAATATGAAAACAAATTCAGCGACTACCTCTAAGAAAAATGTTAATTAACAGTCTTTCTTAATCGTTTAGTTTTTGAACTATAAACCTTAAATCCTGTAATTAATAAAACTAAAGGGACTAAACCTGATATAAACACGAGAATTCTACCTAATACTCCTGCTATTTCCCCTATATGAATTGGATAAAATTGAGCTGCTATCCGATTATTATTTGGATCAAAATCAAAACTTGACAGTGTTCGTAATTCACCATGTTGATTTAGCTCCATTTCTTTTGTTCTTCTAAATCCTGCTTTGATAAATCGATCTTTTATATACCTAAGTTTATAAACTCCTAAACTATCTTTTGGATAATAAATAGCTCTTAAAGCATATTCTCCATCAGTTTGTAGCATTGCCTCTTCTAATAAAAAAATCTTTTCTTTCTTGTTTTGCTTTTTCATTCAAGGCTATTTTATCAGAAGTATTGAAAATAGACAAAGCTGACTTATAGGTTTTATGAAACGTGAAGTAACCTCCTGTAAATGCAATTATCATTAATGGCAACAAAAAATAAATTCCGAATACTTTATGTAAATTGAAATGAAAGCGTTTCTTTCTAGGCTTCCACTTCATCGTGAACCCTTTTGACAGGTTATTTTTATATGCTTTCCACCACATATAAAACCCTGTTGTTAACAAGAAGAAACAGAACAACAAAGCACTTGCACCTATAATATACTTACCTATTGTAGGTATTCCTAATGTACGATGTAACTTCAGAAGTGTTTCAAAAAACTGTATTGACACCGATTTTTCACCTAAAAAAACTCTAGTTTTAGGGTGATAATACAATGTTTTTCCGTTTTTATAATTTATTGAAATTGTTTGCTGCTCTCTATAAGGCAAAAAAACTTTACTTACTTCTCCCTCATTCTGAGTAGCTAAAAAATATGCAGAGTTTAAAATTGTTTTTTCTTTTATTTTAGAAAAATTTTCAACCTTTAATAATTTCGGATTCAGCATTGAAGTTATTTCAGGTTGCCAGACATACAATGTCCCTGTTAAACCTGAAAACGATGCAATAATCCCGCAGCTAAGACCTAGCCATAAGTGTATTTTCCAAATTATTTTATGTATTTGCTGCAATTGATATCTTTTATTTTTAAAACCCAGAGCCTAAAATAAAATAGACACTGGGTTTATAATTTTGCAAATGTAAGATGTTATTAACTCTCTTAGAAGTTGTACAACACACTTAATTTAGCGTTTGTTCCTTCACCAGTACCTGTAAAAGTTCTTAAGGGTGCTGCCCATTGTGATCTTGCTGGTAAATAATATTCGTTTAACAAGTTATTTACCGCTAATGAAACTGATATATTTTCCTGTAATTTATAGTTCATAGACCAATTAAGTAAAGTGTATCCTTCTACCGGAAATTGTGTATGTCTAAAAGTATAATTATCGTTTGCATCTAAATACGGATTAAAACGACTTCTATCTCCTAAATTAGTCATACGCAAAGAAGTACTAATTTTGTTTGTCGGTAACCATGTTACATAAGCCGTTAACTTAGGTGCTGAAATAACATCTCCTCCTAAATAAGTTAAGTTGTTTTCATCCCCCACATTATGAGTAACACCTTCAACGTAAGAATACGATGTTCCTACTTGTAATCTATTATCAAAAGCAGTATAATCTATGGCTATTTCTCCTCCATAAATATTTTGCGGTTTTTTAGAAGGTACAAAAGAATTAATATTTTCATCAAAAGTAACTCCTGTTCCTAAATTAGAAACACTGTAATATCCCACAGCTTCTAATCTGAAGTTATTGAACTTTGATAAAAATCCGAACTCATAGTTTTTAGTTACTGCTGGTTCTAATTGAATATCTTCAATATTATCTGCAGTTGCAGAACGTAAAACAGAACCTAAATCAGCAATTGAAAAACCTTGAGAATAGCTTACATAAGGAATAAACTCTTGATGCTTAATATACCTAACACCAGCATTGAAAGCTAAATTATCAAACCCTATTTCTCCTCCTGTTACTGCTACTGAAGGATTAAAATTACCATCTCCTAAAGGTGAATACGGTAAGGTGTTATAATCATCTATTGTAAGATTCATATTATCATACCTTAAGCCTGCTTTTAAAACCCATTCGTCATTAAGTTTTACTGTAGATTGTATGTATTGTGCCCAACTAAACATATCGATATTTGGCACCCATAACCTACCACCTAACAACCCTTGATTGGTTTTATCTTTTAATAAATCTAAACCATAGGTTAATGAAACTTCTGTTGATTCATTTGGAGTAAGTGTCGTATTAAAATTTGGTCTTAAACCATATTTTTCTGCATTAATAACAGACTGACCTCCATTTTCAAATTTATCTGAATAAAAGAAAATATTTTTTGTTTTTTGATAATACACATCAGCTGTAAAATCTGTTGTTCCATCAAAAATATTATTTAAATCATATTTCAAGTTACCATTATACAATTTAGATCCGGTAGGCTCTTCTCCTTCAATAGCCCCTTCAATACCATAACCAGGTGTTAAAGTATAATCTCCATTCTCATTGTATACTTCAAAAGATCCAGGAACAGGTATAAATGGCGTATCTTGTAATGAATTGTATAAATTTCCTCCAATACTTATTTTTTGTCTATCAGATATTTCATACTCAAATTTAGCTAAAGCAGTATAAATTCTAGTATTATCTAACCCGTAAGTTGGAAGTATAACTTTACCATCTGCATCGTACTTGTTGCCTGTTTCCTCATAACTACCACTCACATAATAATTGAACTTATCTATTTTTCCTCGTAGTGATTGATAAGCCCCAAACCCAAGAGCATTTTTCGTTTTTGCTAAGTTAGAAGTTCCCCAAATATTAGTTGTTCCTTCAATTTTCTCACTACTATTTGGCTTTTTGGTAATGTAATTTATAAAACCTCCATTTCCTCCATTTCCAAAAATAGATGTTGCTCCTTTTATAACCTCAACTCTGCTAATATCGTTAGGACTTACAGATTTTATCCCTAATTGACCATTACGCAACGGAGTAGATTGCGGAACACCATCAATCATCACCAACAAAGAACGACCACGTAATGTTTGACCCCAGTTAGAAAAAGTTCCTGTAGACACAGCTAAACCTGGAACTGTAAATTCTAATATTTCATTAATATTGGTTGTTGAGTTTGATAAATCTACTAACTGCTTTTGATTTACCACAGTTATTGATGCTGGTATCTCTGAAAGATATTCTGAAAACAACTACTTCTTTTAAACTTTCTTCATTCTCTTTTAATACTTGTACTATTTCAACTGTACTATTTTGAGCAAATGTTATTTCTTTTGTTACAGTTTGAAATCCCACCATACTAAATGTTACCTTCCAAACTCCTTCTTTAATATCTGTTAACAATAAATTACCGTTAGAATCGGAAGTTGTTCCTTTTTGAAGATCTGATATAAATACATTTGCTCCATAAATTGGCTGACCTTGCTCATCTTTTATCTGTCCTTTTAAACTAGATTGCGCAAACAGCCCAGAGGTTAATAATAACGTAGTTATCAATACGTAAATTCTCATTAGTTTTTATTTAGATTTAATTTAAATTGCAAATATATCTTCTCTAAATTTATTAGCAAACATTAATTAAAAAAACTTCCTTCTTAACTAAAACAAAAAAATCAAACCTCTAAAAATGAGGCAAAAAAAGACTTAATTCCCTTTGCTTTTTAAAAAGCCGCAAAAAACAGCCTTTAAAACATTGCAAATTAAAACAATAAGTGTAATTTTTAATTACAATTAAAAACAAAAATAAAGAATCAATAATTACATATTAAAACTATACTAACTTTTTCAACTTCAATTGTATATTCAAATTAATTAAATCTTATCTGAAAATTTGGTAAGCATCTTCTCCTTGCTATATATTCATAAAACAATTCCGGAATTGATAAAGAATTATCAACTAAAAAACATTAAAATTCAAATGATTACAATTGCATTAAAACTAATTCTCTTAACCATTAAAATTGCTGAATTACTATTAGACTTGATTTTTTAATCTTTCTTATTATTTACAAAACGATGTCATTTTGAGCGAAGTAAAGTGAGCTTCACTCATCATAACTCATTATTTTTCGTTATTTTTGATATAGAATCAACAACTAATGAAAAAAAGCATTTTTAAATTATTAGCTAAGCTAAACAAAGCGCTACTACCCTCTTTTACCAAAAAAGAGTTGGATGTTACTAAAGCTTCAAAATTTCAATTAGCAATTATTGGATGGCGAGCTTATGTTACTATAAATTCTTTGGACTAAAACTTATATATTATGAACAAGCATGTAAAAGTTTTTTCGGGAACTCAAATCTTTGTTGGCCGATTAAGTCAACTACTTGATGAAATTAATGTTCCATATTTAATTAAAGATAATAAAGAATCTGGGAGATTGGCTGGTTTCGGTACTTTAGGTAATTCTGTTGATGTATTTATCTATGAATCAGACGTTGAAAAATCTCAGAGCACTATTGATAGTTTTAAAGAAGAAATAGCAGAAGACAAATAAATTAAAAAAGGTGAAAAAAATTATTTTTTTGCTTTACAATTTAAAAAACATTCTTATATTTGCACCCGCAAAACGGCCTCGTAGCATAACTGAATAGTGCACTTGATTACGGCTCAAGAGGTTGCAGGTTTGAATCCTGCCGAGGTCACAAAAAACCAGTAATTCGATAATTGAATTACTGGTTTTTATCTTTTATAAACTTTATAAAACAAAAAAAGTGTAACGATTTTAAAATTTCGTTACACTTTTTTTTAGAATTAGTGATTAGACGTTTCGTCTGCTTTTACCTCACCTTTTAAGCTCATTTCCATACCGTGATCGTATTGACAACATCCTGGTAAGTTTCCATAAGCTTCTTCATTTCCTGCCACTTTATCAGTATCATATCCTGAAGCCGCAATAGCATTATGAATAGCATCTACATTTGTTTTTGAACCATCAAACGATACATTAACTTGCTTTCTTAACTTATCCCATTCTGCCGATGCTACTCCATCTACACCATTAACAGCTTTTTCGATAGTACTTTTGCACATTCCGCAGTTACCTCTTACTCCAAAAGTTGTAGTAGTCATCGCTACTTCTTGAGTTGTTGTTTGCTCTGTTTGTACTTCTTTTGTTTCTGTTTCTTTTTTAGCTTCGTTTTTACAACTTACTAAACCGATTGTAGCTAACATAGCCACTCCTAAGATTACTTTTCTCATTTTAATTGATATTTAATTATTATTTATTGTTTCTTTTACCTCACCACATTTCAGCATCATATCGCCAAAATACGGATTTAATACTTGTTTTTCTTTACTTAACCAATAGGCTCCTTTATCACTATCTGCCATAGGACAATATTGCTTATAGGTCACTTCATTAATTCCGAAAGACTGAACTGCCTTAATAAAATGTTCTGACACTGTTTTAAAAGACTTTCTCTGCGCATCTATGTCTGTTGTTTTAGCCATATCTGCACTTCCTTCTTTTAATAAAGGAACTAATTGCATCCATTGTTTATGTGCTGCTTCATTGGTTAACAACTTCATATCTATTAGCTCAATACTTTTATTCAACTCTGCAGCGCTTTCTTTTGCTTTATTCGTATCGGTTTTCACCAAAGCATCTTTTAATTTTATATAATCTTCATACGCTTTTTGCAATTGCTCTTTAAAGGCTTTAGGAGTGCTAAAAGACTCTATAATCTCTTTGGTATGATTCATCATTGATTTCTTTCCTTGTAATTGAGCAGAGGCATCTATTGTAAACACACCATTCGTTACAATTTCTTCTCCTGGATTCAATCCTTTTTCTACTTGATAATTCTCACCTACTCTTCCACCTAATACTACTTCGCGCATTTCAAAAACAGGCTTATCTGCTTCTGGCTTCACATATACAACTGAACGTTTTCCTGTCCATAAAACTGATGTAGCTGGAATACTTAATTGCTGCTCAGAATTTTTTTCTGTAGCTTGTACCTTCCCCGTAACAAACATTGCTGGTTTAAACTTTCCTTTATTGTTATTTAACACAGCTCGCATGGTTATAGTTCTAGTTTCTGGATTCATAACAGGATCTATAAATGAAACTTTAGCATTAAAAACTTCATTCGGATATGCATTCGTAGTAATCGATATATTTTGACCTACTTTAAAATTACTTATTTGATTTTCGTAGGCATCAAAATTTGCCCATACGGTACTCAAATTAGCAAGTTTTAACAACGCTTGTCCCTGACTTATATAATCACCTTGTTCAACTAGCTTCTCAGATACTGTACCTGTTACCGTTGCATACACAGGAAAGTTTTCCTTTACAACTCCTGTTTTCTCTATCTGATTGATTTGATTTTCTGACAGCTTCCATAATTTCAACTTATTTCTAACTGCCTTATACAATTCAGGTTGACTTTCTTTTAAAGAAGCTGCTGTTAGTAACTCTTGTTGTGCTTTTACTAATTCTGGAGAATAGATTGTTGCAAGTAATTGTCCTTTATTTATTTTCTCTCCAGTAAAATTCACATTCAAACGCTCAATTCTTCCTGCAAAATAACTCACTTGTACTGCATTCGACTTTTCGTTTTCTGCTATTTTTCCTGATAACGTAATTGTATTACCTACACTCATAGCATTACCTATTACAGTAGTTTGAACGTTTGCTAAGGCTAATGCATTTTTAGTCAACTTAAACTGATTTGCAGCTAATCCTTCTGCTCCAGCTTCCGCAGGAATTAAATCCATCCCACAAATAGGACAATCTCCTGGTTCAGGTTGCATAATTTGTGGATGCATAGAACAAGTCCACATTTTATTTCCTTCAGCAGTTTCACCTGCATGATCATGACTTCCTCCTTCAGAAGAACCTCCAAAGAGCAACCACCCTAAGGTTACCCCTACAATTAAAATTACTATATAAACTATATATTTTTTCATCTGTTTATTTTATTAAATAATTAATAATGGTACTTTGAGTATAATAATTTACTTCTGATGTAATCATGTTTGTTTGAAACTTTAATTGTAACTCCTGAATATCTAACACATCATTAAAGTCGATTGTACCTGTCTCGTAACTTTTTACCAAAATTTGTTCAGCATTTTTTGCTTGCTCTAAATTTTTGAGTTGTGTTTTATGACTTATCATCGCTGCATTTCTATCTGATACAGCTCTATACAATACAGTTTCTAACGTATTGTATCGTTGTTGTTTTTGGGAAAGAATTTCTTCTTGCTGCAACTTGTTTTGTTTAGTTACAGATGTATTCTTCTTATTGAAAATAGGTATTGATAATGATATCATTGGCATTACAATATCTTTTCCATTCTCAGCCATATCCATATCTGTACGTTTAGCCACATTTACATAATCAAGACCGAAACCAATCATTGGTTGTTTTTCTTTTTGATTCAATAATTCTGATTTTTCTACAGAAGTATACATTTTATCAAACTTCACCAACTCAGGGTGCAATTGTAAATTACTCGGCTGTATTTTAGCGGCTTCTGCTGGAATAGGTAAACTATCTACAACACTAATAGAAGTCATAATATCTTGGTTTAATAATTTATTAAATGCTTTTTCTATACCTGAAAAAGTCTCCACCAATACTTCTTTTTGCTGATTCAACTCATTCTGTCTTATCTGTAATCTTAACACATCTACCGCTGATGCCTTACCCACTCCTACCGAAGTTAACGCTAACTTTTCATACGTTTTAAGCAATTCTATATTTTCACCCAATACGTTTTGCTTTGCTTTAAGTTCGTAGAGTTTATAATACAATTGCGCTACGGACGTCATTAACTTACGTTTTACAACCATCATATCTTGATAGCTAGCATCAGCTAATGATGACACATAATTTTCTCTTGCTGATATAGTTCCAAAAAAAGGAATCATTTGTTTTACAGAAAGCTTAAACTTTTGCGGACCTGTACGTGTTTCTGGTTCACTCACAAAATACCCTGCTCCAAACTCTGTATTAGGCAAAGTATTTACTTCTTCCTTTTTTTCTGAAATACGTCTGTATTGCGCATCAAACTGTTGTACTTCTGGACTATTTTCTAAAGCTATATTTATGTATTCTTGTAAATCTTGCGCATTTGAAAAATGAAAAACTAAAAGTGAAAAACTAAAAGTCAACATTCTTTTTAAATGAAAAGTGAAAAACGAAAAATGAAAAACGAAAACTACCCAGTTTTTTATTTCACTAAATATGAAAGCTATAAATTGTTTCATGATATTGACTTTTTTGATGTTTTTATTGAACTTACCAACATTGCCACAAGCTCTTTACAAACCGAATGTAACGACTGATATTTATCTTCAACTAAATAGCTAGTATCCTTTAAAAGGTCTAGCCAATACAAAGTTTCATTGGCTTCTTTTAAAGCAATGCTCATTTTATGAATGAAATCTTTCTTGCTTTGCGCAAATTCTGCTTCTCTTATTAAAGCTCCCACAGCTGTACCACTTCTCAAAAGTTGCTTACTTAAAACATACTCCTTTTTATCAGCAACTAAATACTGTGAAAGCCTCACTACCTCAAGTGCAAACCCATAACTTTTATCTTTTAAAATACTCATAATTAAAAATTTTACACTTTACACTATTCATTTTTAACTTTCCTTTTTAATAAAAACTCTTCACGCCAGCTGTATAATACAGGCACTATAAAGTATGAAGTTACATCTATAATCATTCCTCCAAAAGCTGGTATTGCCATCGGAATCATAATATCACTACCTCTTCCTGTTGAAGTTAACACTGGCAACAAAGCTAAAATGGTTGTTGCTGTTGTCATTACACATGCTCTAATACGTTTATTTCCTCCGTGTAATGCCGATGCACGAATGGCTTCAATTGTTTGGGGTTTATCTTTATCAAATGTTTGTTTTAAGTACGTTGCCATTACCACACCATCATCGGTTGCAATTCCGAACAACGCAATAAACCCTACCCAGACAGCGACACTCAAGTTAATTGGATGCATTTGAAATAGCTCTCGCAAGTTTTCTCCAAAAACGCTAAAATTCAAGAACCAATCTTGTCCATATAACCACATCATAATAAACCCACCAGCAAAAGCTATTGTGATTGCCGTAAACACCATTAACGAAGTGACTAATGAACGGAACTGAAAATACAAGATTAAAAAGATAATCATCAAGGCTAAAGGAACCACTATTGATAACGTTTTTTCCGCTCTTAACTGATTTTCATAAGTCCCTGTAAATTGATAAGATATTCCTTTCGGAACAACTAATTCTCCTGAATCTATTTTTTGCTGAATGGCTTTTTGGGCATCCTCTACGACGTTTACTTCAGCAAAACCATCTAACTTATCAAACAACACATACCCAATTAAAAAAGTATCTTCACTTTTAATCATTTGTGGTCCTTGTTCATAACGAATCGTCGCCAATTCACTTAACGGAATTGGAGCACCTTTAGCAACCGGCACATAGATATTTTCTAAATCGGTTGGATTAGAACGTAACTCTCTAGGATAACGAACACGAATACCGTAACGTTCTCTTCCTTCTACTGTTTGTGATAGCTGCATACCTCCTACTGCTACTTTCAACACATCTTGTACGGTTTGAATAGCAATTCCGTAGCGTGCTAATTTTTCTCTATCAATATCAATTAACAAATAAGGTTTTCCTACAATTCTATCAGCAAAAACAGCTTCTTTTTTAACTCCCTCTACCTCCTTTAAAACGCCTTCAAGCTCTACTCCAAAAGCTTCAATTTGTTTTAAGTCTTGTCCTTTTACTTTAATTCCCATCGGTGCACGCATTCCTGTTTGCAACATCACTAATCGAGTTTCAATAGGTTGTAATTTAGGTGCGGAAGTCACCCCTGGAAGCTTGGTTACTTTTACGATTTCATTCCAAATATCATTCGGCGATTTGATATGCGGACGCCAATTACGATAGAACTCACCGTCTTCATCTTCTATTAATTCATTTGAAGAAACTTCTGAAAAGATAACTTCCGAGGTTTTATCTGTCTTATTTGGATTCGCTACCGTTTTACCGTTTTTCAACAAAAACAAACCTTCTTCATTCACTCGGTAACGTTGACGCTCTCCGTCAGAATTTAACGCATATTCCGGCTTGTAGTTAATCACATTTTCATACATCGATAAAGGTGCTGGATCTAAGGCTGAATCCGTTCTTCCTGCTTTACCTACTACTGTTGAAGTCTCTGGAATATTAGCAACTGCCATATCTAACTGTTGTAATACGCGTTTGTTTTCTTCCACTCCCGAATGCGGCATAGAAGTTGGCATTAATAAAAATGATCCTTCATTTAACGAAGGCATGAACTCTTTTCCTGTGTTTTTAAAAATAAGGAATCCACAGATTAATACCGTTAATGGAATGATTAAGAACAATAATTTATTGTTCAACGCCCATTGTAATATCTGGTTGTAATATTTCTGAAGTAAACTGAAAAAACCTAGTAACCCAAAACAAATAAGCGCTACAAATAAAAGGTTAGTAACGATACTTTTGTCTACTCCTAAAGGTCTCCAATATTCTGCCAATAAACCAACAATTACTAATGCTGATATGACAATATTAATCGTGTTTACTGAAAATGAAAAGTGAAAAGTGGAGAATGAAAAACTAATCTCTGATTTTCCAGAGTAATTACTCCAAAGTCCTACAGCTCCATAAGCCACTAAAGCGATACCTAACCAATACCCATAAAAAATAGCAGTGATACCTAACACTAATAAAACACCATTCAAAACATACTTAAAGTTTTTTGTTAGATCTCTTTTTCTGAATAGAACTGCTGCAAATGGAGGTATTAAAAACAATGCAACTATAATAGCAGCAATTAACGCAAAGGTTTTGGTAAACGCCAATGGACGGAATAATTTACCTTCTGCTCCAATCATAGTAAATACTGGTAAAAAACTGATGATAGTTGTCATTACCGCAGTTACAATTGCTCCTGAAACTTCAGCGGTTGCATTGTAAACTATTTGGTTAATAGATAGAGATTCCTCGTCGCTCGTACCTCGTTCTGTCGGAATGACACTGTTATCTCTTCTCTCGCTTCTCTTCTCTCGTTTCTCTAAATGACTGATAATATTTTCGGAGAGTATGACCCCAACATCTACCATGGTACCAATAGCAATCGCAATTCCTGAGAGTGCTACAATATTTGCATCTACTCCGAAAGCTTTCATTGCAATAAAAACCATTAATACTGCCACTGGTAATAATCCAGATATTAACACTGAAGCTCGTAAATTGAATACCATTATCACAATTACCAGAATTGTAATTAGTATTTCCAACGTAAGCGCTTCATTTAATGTATCTAACGTTTCATGAATCAACTCCGTACGATCGTAAAAAGGAACAATCGTTAATTGAGAGGTTCTACCATCTTTCAACTCTTTACTTGGCAATCCTGCGCTTAACTCTTTAATTTTAGCTTTAACATTAGTAATTACTTCTAAAGGATTCGCTCCGTAACGAGACACAACCACTCCTCCAACGACTTCTGCTCCTTCTTTATCTAAAATTCCTCTACGCGGTGCCGCTCCTAGTTTTACATTAGCAACATCTTTTACTCGAATAGATGTATAATCCTCTGCTTTTACAACTGCATTTTCAATATCAGCAATTGATTTTATATAGCCTAAACCACGAACTAAATATTCTGCTTGATTTATTTCTATCGTTTGTGCTCCAATATCTTGATTACTTTGTTTAACCGCAGCTACAATTTGCTGTAAACTGATGTTGTACTGACGCATCAACTCTGGATTTACATCTATTTGATATTCCTGTACATAACCTCCAATAGAACTTACTTCAGAAACACCATTTGCAGATGAAAGAGCATATTTTACATAGTAATCTTGTACACTACGCAATTCATTCAAATCCCAACCGCCAGTAACATTTCCTTCTTCATCACGTCCTTCAAGCGTATACCAAAAAATTTGACCTAACCCTGTTGCATCGGGTCCTAATGAAGGGCTTACGCCTTCTGGTAATAAATTACTTGGCAGTGAGTTTAGTTTTTCTAGAATTCTTGAGCGACTCCAATAAAATTCGACATCTTCGTCGAAAATAACATAAATACTAGATAAACCAAACATAGAAGAACTTCGGATGGTTTTTACTCCTGAAATACCCAACAACGAAGTAGTTAAAGGATAGGTTATTTGGTCTTCTATATCTTGCGGAGACTGTCCGTCCCACTTTGTAAAAACAATCTGTTGATTTTCTCCAATGTCAGGTATGGCATCAACAGCTACAGGATCATTTGGTAAAAAACCTGTATCTATATTAAATGGTGCATTTACAGTTCCCCATCCTACAAATAAAACGAGTAATATAACTGCTACCAGCTTGTTTTCTATTAAAAATTTGATGCTTTTATTCAGCATAAAAAATGATTTTAAACAATTAAACATTGATGTTTTAAAAAACATCGAATACGACAAATCATCCTAATGAATCTTTCAAAAGGACAACTAGTTATTGTTTAAAAATCAGATTAAATATACCTCATCAAGTACATGAATATCCTTGACGACGAGTGGAGGCGAGTAATTTTTAAAAGGAATTACTTTATCGTGAATTCCTTCAAACAAATTAATATAACTATAGTAAAATGAAGCTATAAATACTTGCTGATCGAAAGACAATTGATCAAAAGATGTAATTTTTAATGTATCTTGTCCTTCAACTACCGATGCCACATCTTGACAACAGTTTTTCTTTATAACTGAGCATTCATCAGGTTTTTTTTCTTGCTGCATATCCATACCACAAGATTCAGCCTTCACAAAATAACTTGTATCCACTAACATATCACCACAAAAGTGACTGTTAATAGTAAATGACATTGTAGATAACAACACTACAAAAGCCATTAAAATAGATGTTATTTTATGAAATACTTTTTTCATCTCACTAAGTGAGTTTATTAAAATTAGACTTAATGATTATTTATTTCTTTTTGCTTATTTTCCTGAAACTTGAAATTATAACCAAAATCATTTTATGACACAAAAGTACAAAAAATTAATTTTCAAAAACTTAAACAATCCTTAAAACCATTTCTTGTGCTTAAAATAACCCAACATTGTTAAAACGATTAACAGAATAACGCCTAACATGGTAAAATATCCATAGCGATATTTTAGCTCTGGAATGTATTCAAAATTAGTTCCGTAAATACCCGCTACAAATGTTATTGGTATAAAAATAACCGAAAAAATAGTGAGTATTTTCATTATATCATTTAAACGGTTATTCACATTGGTTGAATACACTGTAAGCTGTTCGCTTAGCATATTTTTGTAATTTTCAACCAAATCATAACTTCGTTGAATTAAATCTTGTAAATCATTAAAAAAAGGCTGTTCTTTTTTTGAGATTAGATCCGTTTTAAAGTCTTTGAAATTACTTATTGCTTCACGAGCTGGTCGTATTGCTTTTCTAAAATAGTTAAGTTCTATCTTGTTTTTGTTAATCTCTGCTAAGATATCTTTATTAGGTTCTAGTAAAATTTTATCTTCTAAATCTTCTACTTTTTCACCAAAAGTTTCCATTAAAAAATTGTAATTGTCTACTATCAAATCCAATAAACAATATTTTAAATAAGTAATATTATAATTACGAACTCTTCCTTTTTTATTACGTAACCTTTCTCTTATTGGTTCAAAAATATCTCCTTGCTTTTCCTGAAATGTAATTAATATATTTTTTGTTAAGTACATGGAAATTTGCTCTGCTTCTAGTCGATGTATTTTTTCATCTAAAAACATCATTTTAATACTCGTAAAAATGTAATCTTCACCAATATCTACCTTTGGTCTTTGGCCTGTATTTGCAATATCTTCAAGAACAAGGGTATGAATGGTAAAAAGCTTCCCTACTTCTCCAAGCAACTTAACATCATGCAACCCATCAATATTAATCCATATTTTTTCATACTTGTTTAAATAACCTGAAAGTTCGCTTACAGTTTGTAATTCCACTTCGACTATTGTATTTGTATCATAACCTATTAATCGTATCCGTGTATTTTCTTCCTTTTGATTTCCAACAAAAATTGGGTTTCCAGGAATTACGTGCTTTGTGTGTTTTTGTTTGGTTATAAATCGCGTCATCCTCTTTTTTTAAGCAAGTTTAAATAGCTTATATAATTTAGCAAGAATAATAAGCTCTGATTTATTTTTACCTGCTGTAGAGTTAGAAATTTCGTGTGCAGCCACCAATAAATTGTGAATTACATCTTTAGAAAACTCTTCTTGGTGTGATAAATAGTAGTTTTTGAAACTCTCATAGGCTTCCTCTGAACTTAACTTATCTTTTACAAGGCTTCTTAAAGTTTCATAAACCTGTTCGCTACCAGAGTTATCGGAATTAGACCAGTTCTTTTCAACTCGTTTAACAATACTCTTTTTTTCTTCTACGGTCATGTTTTTATCTGCCATTGAAACGGCATAAAAAAAATTGGCTAAACCTTCGTAAAATTCTTCTGTAAAATTCATAATTAAACTATTTCTGGTAATATTAGTATCGGTATTTTACTGTGAAATGCCGATTTTTTAATTACGTTTTCTTCTAATAAACGATTAAAAAAATTGTGTTTATGATTTAACAATACCAGCAATTCGCTTTGGGTTTCATCTATATGTTTTTCTATAGTTTGCGTTTCTGAACCTTCCCAATCTATCTTTTTATAGGTAACGTTTAAATCTTGCAATAACTCTCGTAGTTTTACTTTATTTTTTTGCTGATTTTCTGTTAAAAAAGTTTCCTCAGATAAATTCACAACTTCTAATCCACACTCTTTTATAAGACTTAAGTTAATTAAAAACTGTAATTCATTTTTTGCATATTGTCTTTTATAATTTGTTGAAAAAACTATCTGATGTACTGGTTTGTATTTATAGTTCATTGGAACTACAATTAAAGGACAATTAACAGCATTAATCATTTTCATTGTGTTGGTTCCAATAAAAGTTTCTGCTAAACTCTTCGCTCCTTTAGTTCCTGTTACAACTACATCAATATTCTTTTCCTCTATTGTTTTAGTTACCGCTTTAGTTAATGAATTTGATGTAACTAAACTTTTGTAAGTAAATGAACCCTCTTCTCTATTTAAAACTTCCAATAAATATTTTAACTCATCTTCAATTTCATCATCCATTTCATTAAACCATTTATCGTTTTTTTCATCACTTAACAGTTCTGAAGGTTGACTTATATACACATCTAACAAATAAATAGTTGCTTCAACTCCTTTAAACAACTGCTTTGTGTAATTCAGTGCATTGATAGCTGCTTCTGAAAAATTATATGGAATTAAGATGTTTTTCATAATGAAATAGAATTATGATTACCTATCAAATATAATTTTTTATTTCGACATTATATTTACGAAACCAGAAGTATATTTGTATTTAAAAAAACTTAATCATGAAAAATCGTTTTTTAGAATTGTCTTTCTACAACCCTTTTATACAATTCTTGCTTTTAGTAGCAACACTATTTTTTTTGATTTATATTACTAAAAAACTGACTAGGTCTTATATCGTAAAAAATGCTATTGAACCTCACAGAAGAAAGTTAATATTAAACCTAAGCTATTTTTTATATTACACCTTAGCACTCTTTATTTCATTAATTATTTTTGGAATTAACTTTAAAGAAGTAATTGTATTCGCCTCTTCTGTACTTGCGGTACTTGGCGTTGGTTTCTTTGCTCAGTGGTCTATTTTATCAAACCTAACAGCTAGTATTATCTTATTTTTTTACCACCCAATGCGTATTGGCGACACCATAAAAATTATTGATAAAGACTTCGATTTACAAGGTGTGGTAAAAAATATTACAGGCTTTTACGTTCTTTTATACATGCCAGAAGAAAAAAGAGAAATAACTGTACCTAATACTATTATTTTATACAAAGGAATTGAGCTAATAAAGAAACAAAATAACAGCTAATTCACTGTAAATTAATTTTTTAAAAAAAATAAAAAAAAGTTTGTTGTATTAAAAAATAGTTTACATTTACGACATCTTATTATATAAGTCGAATGTTACGTTTTACTTATTTCGGTAATAACTTTTACGGGAAGATTAAGAGTTATTTAGTGTTTTGGAAACACAACGAAAAAATTAAGGATTCTTCCACTCCTCAATATTCTCTACCACTGAATTTTTACAAACAGTGCGGTGATTGTTTAGCTTTAAGAGTCTAATTATTCATGTTATTTTAGTCTAACAATCTTGTTATAAAAACAATGATGCTTGTTATACAATTTATTTAAAAAAGTTTTAGCGCATGCTTTACATGCTTTAACTATTTTTGAATTATCTTTCTGTACTCAAAAAACAGATACAACTAAAAATAATAATGAATACTAAATATAAAGACTTAATAGAACAAACGTTTGATTTTCCTCAAGAGGAGTTTCACACAGAAAACAACAATTTATTTTTTCACGACATTGATTTAATGCAATTAGTGAAGCAATACGGTGCACCTTTAAAGTTCACGTATTTGCCAAAAATATCTGAAAATATAAATAAAGCTAAGAACTGGTTTCATAATGCTATTGAAAAGCACAATTACAAAGGAAACTACAATTACAGCTACTGTACTAAAAGCTCTCACTTTAAATATGTGTTAGATGAAGCTTTAAAAAACGATATTCACATCGAAACATCATCAGCTTTTGATATTGACATTGTAAAGTCATTAAAAAAAGAAGGAAAATTAAGTGATGATGCTTTTGTATTGTGTAATGGTTTTAAACGCGATCAATACATTGCTAATATTGTTAGTTTAATTGACGGAGGACACACAAACTGTATTCCGATTATAGATAATTATGAGGAACTTGATTTAATTTTAGAAGAAACTAAAAGTAAATTTAAGGTAGGAATTCGTATAGCTTCGGAAGAAGAGCCTAAGTTTGAATTTTACACTAGTCGCTTAGGAATTGGATACAAAAACATCGTATCTTTTTACGAGCGTGAAATCGCTAACAACCCTCAAGTTGAATTAAAGATGTTACACTTCTTTATCAATACAGGAATTAGAGACAATGCTTACTATTGGAACGAATTAATGAAATGTTTAAGTGTATATATCAAACTTAAAAAAGTTTGTCCAACCTTAGATAGTTTAAATATCGGCGGAGGTTTCCCTATTAAAAACTCATTAGCTTTTGATTTTGACTATGAGTACATGGTAGATGAAATTATCAACCAAATTAATGAAGCATGTAAACAAGCAGATGTAGACGTTCCAAACATTTTTACAGAATTTGGAAGCTTTACTGTAGGAGAAGCTGGAGGTGCTATTTACGAAGTTTTATATCAAAAAAGACAAAACGATCGTGAAAAATGGAACATGATTAACTCATCTTTCATTACCACTTTACCAGACTCTTGGGCTATTAACAAGCGTTTCATCATGCTTCCTGTTAACAAATGGAACCATAGATACGAACGTGTATTATTAGGTGGATTAACTTGTGATAGCGATGATTATTACAACTCAGAGCAACACGTAAATGCAATATATTTACCTGTGTACGAAAAAGAATTTCCACTATATGTAGGGTTTTTTAACACAGGTGCTTATCAAGAAACCATTGGTGGTTTTGGCGGATTACAACACTGTTTAATACCAACACCAAAACACGTGTTAATTGATAAAAACGAAAACGGTGATCTCACCACTAAACTATTTAAAGAACAACAAAAAAGCGAAGAACTATTATCAATCCTAGGGTACTAGTTTAATATTAATAAAAATGGAAAAAAGAAATTACGCAGGTATTCCTGATCAATACGCAAAGTTAGAAACTGCTAAAGTAGTATTAATCCCTGTTCCTTATGATGGAACTAGCACTTGGCAAAAAGGAGCTGATAAAGGTCCAGAGGCGTTTTTAAATGCTTCTGAGAACATGGAATTATATGATATAGAAACTGATAGCGAAGTGTACAAAGAAGGTGTTTATTTAGCTCCTGCTGTTACTGAAAACACTTCTCCAGAAGCTATGGTTGATGCAGTACATGAAACAACTAAAAAGTACATCAATAAAAATAAGTTTGTTACTCTTTTTGGTGGTGAGCATTCAATTTCTATCGGAACAATTCGTGCATTTAACGAGTGTTTTAACAACTTAACCGTATTACACATCGATGCGCATGCTGATTTACGTAAAGAATACGAAGGCACAAAGTGTAACCATGCTTGTGCTGTATACGAAGCAAGCCAAACTACCAACTTAGTACAAGTAGGAATTCGTAGTATGGATGTTACAGAAAAGTCATCAATGAATATGGAAAAAGTTTTCTTTGCTCATGACATGGCTGTAAACGAATATTGGATGGATGATGTAATCGATCAATTAACAGGAAATGTTTTTATTACGTTCGATTTAGATGCGATTGATCCTTCTTTATTACCAAGTACAGGAACACCAGAACCAGGAGGATTATTCTATTACGAAACACTAGAGTTCTTAAAGAAAGTATTTACTGAAAGAAACGTAGTCGGTTTTGATATCGTAGAATTATGCCCTAACGAAAGTGAAAAGTCTTCAGACTTTTTAGCAGCAAAATTATATTATAAAATGTTGAGTTATAAATTCACTTCTAATATGGAAGATGAAGAAGATTATAGCGATGATGATAGCTCACCATTTAATAAATTATCAAAGTTTAAAAGTAACGACGACGATTATTAAAATGCGCTTAGAAACAATTGCGTATCATTTAGAAAAGCGGATTTTACTCAGTACAGTCCGTAAACAATTTAAATCGTTCAACTTAGTAAAAAGAGAGCATTCCTTTTTGCTATATAAAACTGAAAACAACTCGTATATTTATGTAAAAGACTACGGAAGTGTTGTTTTCATTAATTGTGAAGACGTTATAATAAATGAAGTTGTTAATTTTTTAGCAGGAAAAGAAATAGTAACGCTCAATCAATTACCATCAGAAAAATATAGCATTTCTTTTTCTGATACGATTGAAGTTGATTTTGGAAGTATCCAAATTAAAGAATTAAACGACGATGTTGCACATACTATCATGCTCAATTTAGCACAATCGGTAGCATTGATGAATTATGTAAACAAAACATCTGATTTGCACGATAAAACATTAGTGTACTCGAAGCAATTAGAAAGAACAGGAAATTTTAAACTTTCTAAAGTTCAAATGAGAAAATTTATTGGTAAAACCTTAAATTTAAAAAATAACATTGCCGAGAACCTGTTTGTTTTTGACTCGCCAGATGTAGCGTGGAACAACAAAGATTTATCTGATTTAGATTACAAATTAAAAGACGAATTAGATATTATAAAACGTCATCAAGGAATAGAAAATAGTTTAAACGTAATTAAAGAAAATTTAGATTTATTCAACGATATACTACAACACAGATATAGCAGTATGCTAGAATGGATTATCATTATTTTAATCCTTTTTGAAGTGGTGCAAGTAATTATTGAAAAACTAATTTAAAAACACAAGAGTTTATGAAGTCATACCTTCTAACATAACAGAAGCAATTTCATAAACTCACAAAAAATAATAAAATGGACAAACCTATAACCAATTTTATAGAAAAATACTTCTTACACTTTAACGCTGCTGCATTAGTAGATGCCGCTAAAGGGTACGAAGCACAATTAGAGCAAGGATCTAAAATGTTAGTATCTCTAGCAGGAGCTATGAGTACTGCAGAATTAGGAAAGATTTTTGCAGAAATGATTCGTCAAGGGAAAGTTGATATCATTTCTTGTACAGGTGCAAACCTTGAAGAAGATATCATGAATTTAGTAGCTCACTCTCACTACAAAAGAGTACCTAACTATCGTGATTTAACTCCGCAAGACGAATGGGATTTATTATTAAAAGGATTAAACCGTGTTACGGATACTTGTATTCCTGAAGAAGAAGCTTTCCGTCGCTTACAAAAGCATATTTTCAAAATTTGGAAAGATGCAGAAGAAGCTGGTGAGCGTTATTTTCCTCATGAATACATGTACAAGTTATTATTATCTGGAGTTTTAGAAGAGTATTACGAAATCGATTTAAAAGACTCTTGGATGTACGCTGCTGCAGAAAAAAACTTACCTATCGTAGTTCCAGGATGGGAAGATAGTACAATGGGTAACATCTTTGCTTCGTATGTAGTAAAAGGAGAGTTAAAAGCATCAACTATGAAGTCTGGAATTGAATACATGACTTTCTTAGCTGATTGGTACACTGACAACTCAGAAAAAGGAATCGGATTCTTCCAAATTGGTGGTGGAATTGCAGGAGATTTCCCTATTTGTGTAGTGCCGATGTTATACCAAGATTTAGAAAGAGAAGACACTCCTTTCTGGAGCTATTTCTGTCAAATCTCTGATTCGACAACTAGTTATGGTTCATATTCCGGTGCAGTACCTAACGAGAAGATTACTTGGGGTAAATTAGACATTGATACTCCAAAATATATTATAGAAAGTGATGCAACTATTGTTGCTCCGTTAATTTTTGCGTACCTTTTAAATATGTAAAGCATGAAGCGAGTTATTGTAGACTATTCAAAGTTAACTACCGATATCTTGGATTTATTGGTAGAAAAGTATCCTGACGGATACGATCATTCAGACATTATCTCTTTTAAAAACAGTAAAGGAGAAACCGTAAAAGCTGTAGAAGTTCGTACTGATGATACCTTGTTTTTGGTAAAAATCAGTTCTCAATTACAGCAAACTATGGAAGATTATGATTCGGATGATGATGATGACGATGATAGAGATGATGAGTTTGATGAAATTGAAGTGTCTGATAATTTCGACAATGATTAATTAACCAGTTATGAACCCAACATTTCACATGTCACTTCCTTGTTTAAGTATTGAGGAAACGGTAAAATTTTACACTGACGAATTAGGTTTTAGTGTTGGGAGAGCAACAAATGAATGGGTAGATATTAATCTTTTTAATAATCAACTAACTTTTGTATTAGTTGATCAATTTAAATTTGATTATCCTGACTACCAGTTTGAAAACCATGCGCTACCTACTTTTCATTTTGGTGTAATTGTAAATAGTGATGTATGGGAAGAAATGTACGACAGAGTTAATTATTGGTTATCAGATCACAGCGTAAAAAAAACGTTTTTAAAAGATAAACACGGAGAACATGTATCCTTCTTTATAAAAGACCCTAACGGATATACTTTAGAACTTAAAACCTTTATAGAAGACGACGAAATGTTTATGATGTAAACGCTAATAGTAATGGCATATTACAACTCACAACAAACAGTTACCTTAGTCGGCGTGTATCAAGGATATACAAACGGCTATTACGTTTTTGAATTGGAAAATGGTGATATTATCGATTTTGAACAAATTAATAAAAAGAATCTTGAGCATTTTGATTTAAAATCATCAGCCTTTAAAAACAAAAAGTTTGAAATAACTTATAAAGAAATTTTTGATGATGTAGATGATGAAGATTTAGTTATTTTTAAATTACACGATCTACAATTACTTTAAAAACAAATCCCATTCTTTTTAGAATGGGATTTTTAGTTTCTTATAAAATTTTTAGTATCGATTTATACTGATCAAGATCTATTTTACCACTAAATATCTTAGTAGTTTTGAAAATGATTTCTTCAGCAGTTTCTTGTGAAAAACCTAACTGAATAGCGTACTTTAACACTAATTTTAACTCAGGCTCATCTATTTCGTGATCTGAATAAATTATTTTAAACAAATCTAGTAATCGCTCAAGCCTATCGTCTGTTTTTGCTTGTGGTTGTACTGGATATTTCTTAGAGTTTTCTACTATATCCTTATATTCTGTTTCTGTAATATCTAATTTCCTTGCAAAACGATTCACTAACTTTTCTTCGTCTTCATTTAAATCACCATCTACCATAGCTAAATTAACTATCGCGCTAAAATGTGCTACATTGTTTCTGTGCTTGCTTGATTCGTATAAATCTACTATACTCATAAATTATTCTATTAATTTTATTGTTTGTAATACAGGAACTTCAATTTCATCATCACTATCTGTAATTTGATAATCGTAGGTAATCTCAAACTCCTGATCTATAAATTTGTTATCGTTTAAATTACAAGCACTTAATATCTTTTCTGATACGGTTTCAAAAGTAATTGCTTCCTCATAATCATCTTCATTCAAAAAAGAAAAGGTATACCCATTTTCATCGTACCCGTTAAAAGTAGCCACTACCTTTTTTGGCTCTGTTAAGTGCTTTTTGTTTATTGTTAATGCTAAGTTTACACCTATGAATAATATAAAAACTGCTTTTAATATTCCTTGTTTCATTTTCTTTATAAATTATAATTGATACTTTTTAAATTAACTTGGTTATTAACCACAACAAGCCCAAGTTGCTTTTAGCATAAAACCTCTATGGTTATGCTCGTGGATATAAAGAAAATGATGTTACATAGGCTTTTATTTTAGCTTACTAAAGATACGTTATTTTTCATTGATTTAATAGATCTCTTTAACCTTTTTAGAAAAAATAACGTTTAATTAAAAAAGACCAAGAACTAGTGTTCAAGGCCTTTTTCGTCTAACCAAACTTAGTATAAAAACTAACTACTACTATTTTTAAAGTCTTTTACTTTTTCTATTCATGTGCTTACATTATATATGACACTCTTTTTCTTATCTCGTCACATAAAGCGCATAAAAAAACTCAAAAAAAGTTTTTTGAGTTTTTCTACTATACATTTAATACAAATATTTTCTTAACACTATTCTATGTTCGGGAATAGATTTGTCGTAATTGTCAACCAACAACTCAAGTATTTCTGGTGGCTTTTGCCCTATTTCTTTTTTTGAATTGAATTTAGACACGTATAAATTATAAGTTAACTCAGTATCTTTAGTTTGTTTTTCAAAAATTAAAAAATGCTGCTCATTTAATTCTGAAAAACAAATATCATTTTCTTGAAATGTTCCAGAATTATCTATAAAAAAATCTGAAAATTCGTAATACCTAAAAACGTTCTCCATTCTTACACTATCTCTGCTGATAAGCCTAATTCTAATAATTTAGAACATCTTGGTTCTAAATCTTTGTATTCTCCTGTTTTAACAGCACATTTACCTTTGTAATGCACTAAAATAGTACACTGCTCTGCTTGTTCTAATGTATGATCACACACGGTGACCAAACTATCAATTACAAAATCAAAAGTATTTACATCATCATTGTACAAAACAATTTCATGCTCTGTTGTTCCTTGCAATAAGACATCAAGCTCTTCTTGAATTTTTTCTATCGTACTCATTGGTTTTATTTTTGATACTGCAAAGCTACCCAATTATTTCTTTTTATGGTATTTTTTAATGTTAAACCATACTTAGAAACCTCATTATCAATCACTGGGATATCTTCACTGTAAAATCCGCTTAATAATAAAACTCCTTCTTCATTTAAACAATCAGTATAGGTTTTCATGTCATTTAATAAAATATTACGATTAATATTTGCAATAATTACATCGTAATTTCTACCTTCTAACAACGAAGCTTCTCCTTCATATACTGAAATATGTTTACAATTATTTCTTTCTACATTCTCTAACGAATTTTCGTAGCACCAAGGATCTATATCAATAGCATCAATAGGTTGTGCTCCTTTCATTTCGGCAAAAATTGCTAAAATCCCCGTTCCACAGCCCATGTCTAACACTTTTTTACCTTCAACATCTAAATTAATCAAATGTTGTACCATCATGTGTGTAGTTTCATGATGCCCTGTACCAAAACTCATTTTTGGCTCGATAACAATATCGTATGGCAAATTCGGGTTTTCATGAAATGGCGCTCTAATACTTACCAAATCATCTACCTGAATAGGATTGAAATTCTTTTCCCATTCTTCATTCCAATTGGTTTGTTCTATTTCTTTGAAATCATATTGAATAGAAAACTCTTCAGAATTTAAAACAAATACGTTATCTAAAACCTCTGAATTCCATTCTTCTTTTTGAATATACGCTATAACTCCATTATCATTTTCAACAAAACTCTCAAATCCAAGTTCTCCTAACTCAGCTATTAAAATTTCAGTAGCTGGTTCTTTTGGCGTTACTTCAAAAGTATATTCTATATAAATATTATCCATTAAATTGATTTAATTATTGAAACAAAATCTTCAGCTTTCAAAGCAGCTCCGCCAATTAGACCACCGTCTACATCTGGTTTAGAGAAGATCTCTTCTGCATTTGATGGTTTTACACTACCACCATATAAAATTGAAATAGCATCAGCTGTTTTATTTCCGTATTCTTTTACAAAAAGCTCTCTTACAAAAGCATGTATTTCCTGCGCTTGCTCTGGGGTAGCAGTTTCTCCTGTACCAATAGCCCAAACTGGTTCATACGCTAAGACGATATTTTTAAAAGCCTCTTCTTTTAAGTGAAACAAAGCCTTTTTTACTTGGCTTTCAACCACAGTAAAATGATTTCCTGATTTTCTATCTTCTAACAATTCACCAAAACAAAAAATCACTTCTAATCCGTTTGCTAAAGCTGCATCTACTTTTTCTGCTAATAATTCGTCGGTTTCACCAAAATATTCTCTACGTTCAGAATGTCCAAGAATTACAATATTTACACCAATATTCGTTAACATATCAACAGATACCTCACCTGTAAAAGCACCGCTTGTTGCTTGGTGCATATTTTGAGCAGCAACTTCGATAGACGATTTTTTTGTCTTTTTAGCTGCATAGTGCAGGTTTACAAAACTAGGAGCTATTACAACTCTCTTGTTTTCTCTCAAACCATCTTTCAATTCTTTCTTAAGCTCCTTGATTAATACTTTAGCTTCATCAAGGTTTTTATTCATCTTCCAGTTACCTGCAACTATTTTTTGTCTCACGTTTATTCTTTTTTTCTGGTTATTGATTTTCTGTTTGCAAAATTACATTATTTCTAGGCTTTAACGAATTAATTTATCCGACACCTTCGATGACTTAAATACCTTGATATTTCTATCTTCATCAATTACTAAAAATCTCGGAATCGTTTTTAATTTTAAAAATTTCCCAAGCTCTCCTTTTCCTTTCTCTTGAATATAGTAATGCTGCCCTTTAACAGGAATGCTTTCTAAACCTCTCTTCCAATCATGGTATGAATGGTCTACTGATAAAAAAACATACTCAAATTCTGGATTTTGCTTCTGAAATAAAAGCACATCTTTAAAGCTACGTTGACTGTAAGGACAATAAGTAGCAAAGATTTGTACAAAGAGTTTCTTTCCTTGATTTTGGTCTAAAATCTCTTGAAAAGAAATTGACTCACGTTCTAAGGTCAATAATTCTTCTTTTAAGGCTTCGGTTGTAAAATGTTTTGGTTGAAAAGCAGCACAACTTGATAAAAAAATTATGCTAATTAATAAATAGAATATTCTCATTTTATTGCAATCTTATTCTTGGATCTAACCAGCTATATAAAATATCTACTAAAACATTTATGATAATAAATAACGTAGCTACTACTAAAACAGCTCCCATAATTACAGGTAAGTCTAGTGTGTTTAGCGAGTTTACTATCTCTTTTCCTAATCCATTCCAGTTAAAAATATACTCTACAAAAACCGCTCCAGCCAACATAGAAGCAAACCAACCTGAAATCGCTGTAATTACCGGATTTAACGAATTTTTCAACGCATGCTTTTTAATTACTTGATACATGGTTAAGCCTTTTGCTTTTGCGGTTCGTATGTAATCTTGACTTAAGGTTTCTAACAATGAATTTCGCATCAACTGAATTACTACTGCTAACGGACGAATACCTAATACTATTGCGGGCAATATTAAATTCTTCCACTGAATATGCATTCCTTCACCAAAATCATCAACTTCATACAAACTTCCTGTCATTTCTAAACTTGTGTACTTATGTAATACAAAACCAAAAAACCAAGCAAATAAAATTGCCGAAAAAAATGAGGGAACACTCATTCCTAAAGTACTTATGATTGCTATGAATCTATCAAAAAAAGTATCTTTAAATAAAGCGGAAAAAACTCCTAAAATAATTCCTAAAAACAGTGCGATAGTTATGGCTACCACCGCTAAAATTGCTGTATTCGGTAAGGTTTCTTTAATCACTTCGGAAACATTTTTTCCATTTTTTTGAAATGATTGACGTAAATAGGGTGTTTTTATAACCACCTCTGTATTTCCAACAGAAAACAACGATGTAGCATTGTATTTACCCTCTGATAAGAAAGTATAATTATCAGCATTTTTACTGTGAAACGACAACGGAGACACATCATTCAAATAATACAAATACTGCGTAAATACAGGTTTATCGAATCCGTATTTTTTTCGAATATTTTGTAATTGTTCTGTATCTTCTCTCTGATCTAACATCATACGAGCTGGATCTCCAGGTAAGATGTTAAACAGTAAAAAAATTACCGTAACCACCCCGAACAGTGTTAGTAATCCGTAAAAAATTTTGTTAACTATATATTGAAACATATATAACAAAGATAACAGAAACTGCTAAATTTATGTACTTTTGCCTAACTTTTACTACAACACATGACAACACAACAACTTGTATCTGAAATTAAAAAAAAGAAATCGTTTTTATGTATTGGACTGGATGTTGATTTAGACAAAATTCCAGCTCATTTGCTTCAAGAAGAAGATCCTATTTTTGCCTTTAACAAAGCTATTATTGATACTACTCACCATCTTTGTGTAGCTTACAAACCGAATACTGCTTTTTACGAAGCTTATGGAATTAAAGGGTGGAAATCTCTTGAAAGAACGATTAATTACTTAAACGAAAAATATCCTGAAATTTTTACCATTGCTGATGCTAAGCGTGGTGATATTGGTAATACTTCAACTATGTATGCCAAAGCTTTTTTTGAAGATTTAGCTTTTGACTCAGTAACAGTTGCGCCATATATGGGAAAAGATTCTGTTGAGCCTTTTTTAGCTTTTAAAGATAAACACACCATTATGTTGGCTTTAACTTCTAACCAAGGTGCATTTGATTTTCAGACTCTAAACGTCAATAATAAAGAACTTTACAAAGAAGTTCTTGAAGTCTCAAAATCTTGGAAAAACTCACAAAACTTGATGTATGTGGTTGGCGCTACCAAAGCTGAATATTTAGCGGATATCAGAAAAATTATTCCTGAGAGCTTTTTATTAGTTCCTGGAGTTGGTGCACAAGGCGGAAGCTTAGAAGAGGTTTGTAAATACGGAATGACTGACACTGTAGGCCTGCTAATTAATTCCTCTCGTGGAATTATTTATGCTTCTAATAAAAGTGATTTTGCTGAAGCTGCTGCTGCTAAAGCTAAAGAGCTACAACAACAAATGGAAAATATTCTAAAATAAAAACAAAGCCAAGGTTAATGACTCCTTGGCTTTATAACTAATTCAAATAATTACATCAATGAAAACAAAGTTTGATGTAAAGTGGTGCAAAAGTATTAAGCTTAATACTCCATACTTACAACTTTGATTTGAATGACTTGATTTTTGATTTAAGAAAGCTATATTTTAAAAATAAAGAAGGCTGAGAATTAATTCTCAGCCTTCTTTTCTGTTTAAGGGAAGATCTATTTTACTTATTATTGAAGTAATGGGTTAGAATCAACCGCTCTAGTTGGGTAAGGTAAAACATAAGAAGCCTTTCCTTCTAATTTCAAATCTTGCCACCTTGTCCACTCAAAAGACATTTCTAAACGTCTTTCTTCAGCTAATGTTAACGAAGACTTTCTTACTGTTTGTAATTCTGTTAATCTTGCAGTATTACCTGCTTCTGCAGAAATTAAATACATTTCAGCAATTCTTGATACTAATAAATCTGAGTCATCTGCTCTTTTATATTTATTTGAGTAAATATAACCTCCATTATCATCTTTACCAGCAAAGTCAAATAAGATTTCACGAGTATCTTCTCCTTTTACTAATGCTGTTAAATCATCAGCTGCTGCAAAACAGTTCCAATCTTTTGCCATAGGACTCATAATCCAACCCCAAGAACCAACTTCTTCTGCTTTATTACCTTTAAACATAAAGATAACTTCTGAATCTCTCTCTAAAGGGTTTGCTGCTAAAGAGAACTTACCTGATGTAATTAACTCTTCTGCTTCTGCTCCTGCAGCTGAAATATTACCTTGCACTCTGTAAACTCTTGCTAAAAGAGCTGATGCTGCTTCTTTTGTAGGAGTTTTTTGACTTTCTAACAAACTAAGTCCATTAAAACTTACACAGTTTTCTTTTGCGTATTTTAAATCTTCAACAATAAAGTTTAACACATCCTCTTTTGAAGAAGGTGCAATAGGTGTTCTATCATAACTTTCATCTACTAAAGGAACTCTTTCAAACATATCATAAAGTCTTAAGTAACTTAAAGCTCTGTTATAACGTGCTGCTCCTTTTTGAGCTTCATTTGCAGAAGGTACTTTTAATATAGTATTAGCTCTATCGATACCTGCATAATAATCTGCATAAAAATAACTTAATAAAATATCACTTGCAGGAACTTTATTTTCGTAAAAGTTCTGTACTTGAAACCATTGAAATTTAACTGGCTTATAGTTATCTCCCATAATTTCAGTATTCATTATCGCGAAATAACCATACTGATTAGGGTGTCTCATCTTTTTATATAACCCTGTTAATAATTTATCTACATCTTCTGTTGCTAAGCTTGAATTTGCGTCTAGAGATGCTTCAGAAGGTATATCTAACTGATCGCTACAAGATGTTGTTAACGCCGCAAATAACCCTATGAAAAGTATTTTTGAAATTTTTTTAATCATCGTATTTTATTATTAAAATTTAACGTTTAATCCTACCAAGAATGATTTCACGTTTGGAATACCTCCTAAATCAACTCCAGCTCCAATTTTACTTCCGTCTGTTCTATCTTGGCTACCTTGTGCTGCTTGATCTACATAACTTACTTCTGGATCTGCTCCTGAATATTTAGTAAATGTAAATGGGTTTCTTACTTGAGCATAAAGTCTTAAACTTTTAATGAATTTAACATCTGAATCTTTTAAGAAGTCAAAATTATATCCTAAAGTAATATCTGAAATTCTTAAATAATCAGCATCTTCTAAGTATCTTGTAGATCTTTGAGTGTTCCATGCAGAAATTTCAGAAGATAAATGTGGTCTTGGGTTAGAAGCATTCGTATTTGTTGGCGTCCAATAATCTAACATTTCCGTTAACATGTTTTCAGAATAAGATGGTGCTCCAACTGCTCCTCCGTTCAATCCGTCTTCCTTGAAAAGTGCATATACTTTTTTACCTAAAGAGTATTGACCACTAATTGATAAATCAAAACCTTTGTATTCAACAGAAGTGTTAAAACCTCCGTAGATTGGAGCAATACCTCCTTCAAATACTTTTTTATCAGCATCAGTAATTTGTCCATCACCATTGTGATCTACATAAATCATATCTCCAGCTGCCACTGTTTGACCATCTGTACCATCAGCTTTCTTATAAGTATAAGCTTCTGAAGCTACGCCTGCTGATTCTAAGATAAAGAATGAACCTAAAGAGCTTCCTTCTTTAACAATAGAGGCAAATCCTGTTGTGTATTGTCCTGATTCAGCTCCTACCTTTAATACTTTATTATCATTGTATGAAAAGTTAGCACCGAAGTTCCATTTAAAATCTTCTTTTTCAATAATTCTAGCATTAACATTAGCTTCAAAACCTTTATTTGAAATATTACCAACGTTAGCTAACATAGTTCTAAATCCACTTTCTTGCGGTACATTAACTCTACTTAAAAGATCTTGAGTTTCTTTTTCATAGTAATCTAAGTTAACATCAATTCTATTAAATAAGGTAATGTCTAAACCTAAGTTTAAAGCTTCTCCTTTTTCCCATTTTAAGTCAGGGTTAAAAATATTGGTTGCCGCTAAACCTGGAGCTTGATCATAATTTTCACCAGAACCAATTAAACTTTGTCCAGAAGCATAAGAAATACCTGTTTGGTTACCAGTATATCCAAAAGAAGCTCTTGCTTTTAACTCAGTAATTGCAGGTACATTAAAGAATTTCTCATTAGAAATAGTCCATCCTAAAGATGCCGCTGGGAAACTACCCCATCTGTTTTCTTTTGTAAACTTTGAAGACCCATCATATCTTGTAGACACCATAAAGTGGTACTTAGAATCCCAAGACATTTGTAATCTTGTAAAATACGACTCTAACGCCATAGATCTAAAAAAACTTTCTCCTTGATTAATTTCCCCTGCAGAAACTAACCAATTTAAATCACTTGACGGGAAATTTTCACCTGCCACAAAAGCACTTTCGTAATCCCATTGTTGGAACGAATGACCTGCTAATAAAGTTAACTTTAACTTGTCATTTGCATACTTGTCAGTATAAGTTACAGTGTTTTCAATTAAGTAATCTCTATTGTTTTCTGTACTATACAAACCATATCCTGTAGGTACTCCATCTCCATTCAACCCTCTTCTTGTGTTAGGAGCATCATATCTGTTATATCTATTACTTCTAATATTACCACTAAAAGCAGAGTGCCATACAACACTTTCTATTGGTGTTACATCAAAGAATAATGTTCCTCCTAAGTTTTGCCACTTATCCGTTACTTGTCTTTCAAAAGCAAACAATGGGTTAACAAAGTTGTGAACAGCAATTTTTCCATCTGCATCATAAGGAGAAACATCTGGTCTTGCTCCTAGTGCTCTTGAATATGGTTGATATGTACTATTATCATCAGCAAATGGAGTTGCTTCAGAATAAGAGAAGAAAGAATTAACTCCATACTTTATGTAGTCATTCATTTTTTGCTCTACATTTAATTTTACACGTCCGATTTTGTAAGTATCTTCTTTTATGATACCTTCTTGGTCGTATAAAGAAGCTGATAAATATGCTCTAGTGTTTTCTCCTCCTCCTGAAATACTAAATTGGTGTCTTTTAACAGCTGCGTTTTCTCTTAACACTAACTTTAACCAATCTGTGTTATAAGGACTATTAGGTAATGGAGTTAAAATTGTAGGATCTTTTGGTGCGTCTAAAGCTCCAGAAGCAATATCATCCATATAATTTACTCTTGCAGCATCTAATACTTGCTTATACCCTTGAGCATCTAACAAACTTGGTCTTTTTATAATATTTTGGAAACCATAAGAAGTGTTAAAAGAAACTGAAACATCTTGTTGATACCCTCCTCTGTTTGTTTGAATTAAAACAACACCATTTGAAGCTCTAGAACCATAAATAGCAGTAGAAGCAGCATCCTTTAAAATACTTATACTTTTAATATCTTCAGGAGAAATTCCAGACATGTCTTCTTGCGGAACACCATCAATAATATATAATGCATTGTTTGATGCACTTAAAGAACCGTTACCTCTAATACTAATTTGAGTAGCATCACCTGCTCTACCTCCTGTACTTACAATTTGTAACCCTGAAGTTTTACCTTGTAAAGCCTGAGTCACATTAGCTACTGGCTTATCTTGTAATTGTTCTACTCCAATTGTTGCTACAGATCCTGTTAAATCTTTTTTAGAGCTAGTTCCATACCCAACAATAACAATCTCTTCTAATAAATTAGAATCTTCTTGCATTAAAACATTAAGTTCAGAACCTGATCCAACAGTTTTTTCTGCGGCTTTCATTCCAACAAAAGTAAACACTAAAACATCTCCTTGTTTAGCGTTTATAGAATACATACCATCAAAATCTGTCTCAGTACCTATGGTTGTACCCTTTAAAATTACATTTACACCTGGTAAAGGACCTGAACTATCAGATACTACACCGGTGATTTTCTTTTCCTGTGCACTCACATTCAGTATAAAACTGAAAAAGAATAATGCACAGATCACATTTCTTAAATGTAGATTCATAAATTATTAAATTTTTATTAATTAACATTTGTAAAACTAAAGGCTATAAGTTTCTGTCTGCACCTATTTGAAGTAGACATCTTTTTATTTGATGTGAAAAAACATTTTTAAGAAGTAAGCAGTAAAAACCACTTAAACACCACTTGTTAATTATTGTTAATTTTTTCAAAATCTCTTTATTTATCAACCTCTGAAGAGGTTCTCTACATTGTTTTATTGAATAAATTCTCCTAAATAATCAATAAATAAGGTACCCCCTCAAGCATTTTTAACAATTAACATCTTGACTTTTAACAAACAACTCTGGCTTTAATAAAATTTTAACTATAATCAACGGTATTTAAGTTAGGGAACTCCTTGATTTGATTGTTATAGTATCTCAGAAAACAGAATGTAATGAAGATATCGATTTTAATCGTTGATGATGAAAAGACCGCTAGAGCTAGATTTAAAAAATTAGTAAGTGAGTATAGTTTTATAAAAATTATTGGGGAATGTTCTAATGGTGTAGATGCTATAGAAAAAATCAACACCTTATCACCTGATGTAATTTATCTTGACACAAAAATCAATGATATGACTGGTTTTGATATTATTGAAAAAATCACTTTGCCTCAAAAGCCTATATTTATTTTTACAGCTTCATCAAACGAATATGCTGTAAAAGCTTTCGATTATTTTGCTTTCGACTATCTTTTAAAACCATTAGAAGAAGATCGTTTCTATGCTTCTATTAAAAAGGTAATTAATTATAAAAAAATAGTTGAATTATCTAACTTTAATAATAACCTCGACAATATAATAGGACTTGTAAAAGAAAGTACTCCTATTGAAACACCTGTAAAAGGAACCAAGATTAATATTAAATCTGGTAATAAAATAATCTTTTTAGAACGTAATTCAATCAAGTACATATCTGCTTCAGGTTATTATGTAGAAATTTTTACTACCGACAATAAAAAATACCTACTAAGAGAATCTTTATCAAGTATTATTAAAAGACTAAACTCTAATCTTTTTGTTAGAATTCATAGATCTACCATAATCAACTCTAATTTTATTGACGAAATTATCACTTCAAACTACGGTGAAACCGACGTAAAAATCAACGATAACAAAACCTTTAGAGTTAGCAAAAGCTACAAAAAAGATTTTCAAGAGTTAATGGGAGTTAAATAGTAGCTTCGAATCATTACTTTTGTGTAATGAACAATCCAAAAAAATATACTCGAATTATTTCTTTAGTCCCTAGTCAAACAGAACTTTTGGTTGATTTAGGACTGGAGGAACATATCGTTGGTATTACAAAGTTTTGTATCCACCCTAATCACTTAACGAAAACAAAAACCATTGTTGGCGGTACAAAAAACATCAAGATTGAAAAAATAAAAGAACTTCAGCCTGATATTATTTTATGTAATAAGGAAGAAAATACCAAAGAAATAGTTGAGGCTTGCCAACAAATAGCATACACTCACGTTTCTGATATCTTTACACTTGCTGACGCTATTGATATTATTTCTTTATATGGAAGCTTTTTTGACAAACAAAAAGAAGCTGATAAAATGGTTCATGAATTAGAATCAAAAGTAATCGATTTTAAAAATTTTATTCACGATAGGAAAAGCAGAAAAGTAGCTTATTTTATTTGGAAAAATCCTTGGATGGTTGCCGCAAATAACACGTTTATAAATCACTTATTAGAACTCAACAAGTTTGAAAATATTTACAGTGATTTAGAACGCTATCCTGAAGTTACTCTCGAAACCACAAAACAAAGAAAAGCAGAACTCGTTTTACTTTCTTCAGAACCTTTTCCTTTTAAAGAAAAACATACTGCTGAAATAAAAGAGCACGCAAGCAACAGCACACCTATTTTGGTCGATGGCGAGTACTTTTCTTGGTACGGTAGTAGGTTATTAAAGGCTTTTGATTATTTTAAACAATTACACGACAGTATTTGACGGCATATCTTCATCTAAATATTTAATTCTATTTAGTTTTTCCAATATTTTCATTGCTTTAAATGCTGATCGATCGCTTTTACACTCATCAACATATTTATAATCATTAGCCGTCTCAACCAACCTGCTATATCTTTCTTCCAAGTGCTTTCGATATCTTCGTAATTGATTAATTCTTGACATTATATTAAAATTTAAGCGGATTATAAATATACACAAATATTTGATTTACAGAAATATAAAAACTAATCAAGATTTAAAATGGGGAAAATTCCTATTTTAATTATTACCAACAACAAAAAAGCTCTTGATTTCTCAAGAGCTTTCTAATTTTATTTTTTATCCTGCAACGCAAATACCTGACGTAGCAAAGGAGTATCACGTAATCCTACTTTTTCACGAATTCCTTTTTCTTCAACAGCAATCATGGTAAAAACACCTTCTAAAGCTTCCGTAGTTACATAATCTGTTAAGTCTGGATTCACTTTTTTAACAAACGGAATACTATTGTATTTCGTTATTAAGTTTGACCAAATTTTATCAGCACCTACTTTAGAAAATGAGTTTTTAATCACTGGATTAAACTCAGCATATAATGCAGACGTTGTTTTTCCTTCTAAATAAGAAGTTGCAGCATTATCTGCTCCTAATAATATATTCTTTGCGTCATTAAATGTAATTTCCTTCACCGCATTTACAAAAATTGGAGTCGCTGTTTTTACAGCATCTTCAGCAGTTCTATTAATTGCTTTTAAACCTTCATCAGCTAAATTACCCAAACCAATACTGCGTAATCCCTTATCAACCGCTTGTAATTCTTCTGGCAACAAGATTTTTACCAAGTCATTCTTATAAAAACCATCAGTAGCTGTTAATTTACTTACCTGATGTTGAATACCATTATCTAAAGCTTGACGTAAACCGTTACCTATCTGCTCTTGTGTTAACACTCCTCCTTGTGGTAATTGATTTACTACTTTTTGTAACTCTGCACATCCCATAAAAGTTAGTGCAATAAAGAATACTGTAATTTTTTTCATGTTTACTTGTTTGATTTTTTCTATTAGAAACAATAAACTAATTATTGTCACATTTATTTGAAGCTGTCGGTATTTTTATCATATCCATACGGACAGTGCTTACATCCACTTTTACAACAATATCCGCGTCGTAAATGGTACGCTTCTTTAAAAACTCTATACCCCTGTTCGTTTGTATAATACTCATCAGGAGTAGGTTTTAATATCTCTTTTCTCATACTACAAATATCATAAAAAAAATACGTTAAACAGGTTTTACATTCCTGCTTAACGTATTTATATATACCTTAAAATAAAATTTTACTTCTTAACATTTGGAGGATATTCCGCCATTATCTCTGCTACAAATTCTTTAATACGAGCTTCTTTACGTTCAACACTACTTGTACTTAAAGCTCCCGTTCCTATTCCTTGCCATACTAACTCTTTTTTGTTAGCGTCTAACAAATCAATAAACAACGTTCCTTCTGTATATTGAGAAACTGTTACAGGACTTGGTCCATAATACCAAGGATAATAAAATCCTCCATAATAATTATCGTTTACATTGATACGCTCACGAGATTTTGTAAACAAACTCACTAAAACATCTGGTGACGCAGATTTGGTCATTCCTTTTGCCATCAATTCTGCTTCAATAGCACGCATAATACGTTTCTTATCTAAATCAGAAATTGAAGCTTTGTCTATTCCTGTTTTATAAAACGCAAATGTTTTGTACTGATTAAAATCAGTTTGTGTATCATAATCAGTTGTTACTCTTACTGAGCTACATGAAGTTACCAATAATGCGATAATTGGTAATACTAGTAATTTTATTTTTTTCATTTTCTTCGGATTTACATATTCTCTAACAATGCATCATCCACTATGTTAGGAAGCGTAACTTTTAGTTTTTTTTCAACTTCCATTGCTCGTTTAATAGCAAAAACAGCTTCTTCATTTCTTGCCCAACTACGTCTTGCAATTCCGTTATTCACATCCCAGAAAAGCATTGATTTTAAGCGTCTTGATGCATCTTTAGAACCATCAAGAAGCATGCCAAATCCACCGTTAATTACTTCTCCCCAGCCTACTCCACCTCCATTGTGGATAGAAACCCAAGTAGCTCCTCTAAAACTATCTCCAATTACATTATGAATTGCCATATCTGCAGTAAAACGAGATCCGTCGTAAATATTTGAAGTTTCACGGTAAGGTGAATCTGTTCCTGAAACATCATGGTGGTCACGACCTAAGACTACTGGACCTATTTTTCCTTTCTTAATTGCTTTATTGAAAGCTTCCGCTATTTTCATACGTCCTTCAGCATCTGCATATAAAATACGTGCCTGTGAACCTACAACTAACTTATTTTCTTGCGCTCCTTTAATCCATTGAATGTTATCTGCCATTTGCTGTTGGATTTCTTCAGGAGATTTTTTCATAATCTTTTCCAATACCTTACAAGCAATCGCATCTGTTTTTGCTAAATCTTCTGGATTTCCTGAAGTACATACCCAACGGAAAGGACCAAAACCATAATCAAAACACATAGGTCCCATAATATCTTGTACATAACTAGGATACTTAAACTCTCTCCCTAATGTCGGATTCGGATTCATTACATCCGCACCTGCTCTACTTGCTTCTAACAAAAAGGCATTTCCGTAATCAAAGAAATACGTTCCTTTTTCTGTGTGCTTATTAATCGCTTTTGCGTGACGACGTAAGGTTTCTTGTACTTTTTCTTTGAATAACTCCGGATTATTCGCCATCATTTCGTTTGATTCTTCAAACGACACATCCACAGGATAATAACCTCCTGCCCAAGGATTGTGTAACGATGTTTGATCTGAACCTAAATCGATATACACATCTTCTTCAGCAAACTTCTCCCAAACATCCACCACATTTCCTAAGTAAGCCAACGAAACTACTTCTTTGTTTTCTTTTGCTTTACGAACACGTGCTACTAATTCATCTAAATCGGTGATTTTTTCATCAATCCAACCTTGATCTAAACGAACCTGCGTTATTTTCGGATTCACCTCAGCACAAACTGTGATACAACCTGCAATGTTTCCTGCTTTTGGTTGCGCACCACTCATTCCTCCTAAACCAGCAGTAACAAATAAGTTTCCTTTTGGCGATTTTCCTATTTTTCTAAACCCGTTTAACACAGTAATAGTGGTACCATGTACAATTCCTTGTGGACCTATATACATGTAACTTCCCGCCGTCATTTGACCATATTGTGTTACTCCTAAGGCGTTGAATTTTTCCCAATCATCTGGCTTTGAATAATTCGGGATCATCATACCATTTGTAACTACCACTCTTGGAGCATCTTTATGTGATGGAAATAATCCCATTGGGTGTCCTGAATACATTACCAAGGTTTGTTTATCTGTCATTTCTGATAAGTACTTCATGGTTAATAAGTATTGCGCCCAGTTAGAAAACACCGCGCCGTTACCCCCGTAGGTAATTAATTCATGTGGATGTTGCGCTACTGCATAATCCAAATTATTTTGAATCATTACCATAATAGCTTTTGCCTGCTCTGATTTCCCTGGATATTCATCAATAGGACGCGCGTACATTTTATAATCTGGACGGAAACGATACATATAAATTCGTCCGTACTTTTCTAATTCTTCAGCAAACTCAGGTAATAATGCTGAGTGATGTTCTTTATCGAAATAACGCAATGCATTACGTAAAGCCAATTTCTTCTCTTCGTCAGTTAAAATTTCTTTACGTTTTGGCGCGTGATTAATGGTAGTATCATACTCCTGCTTTGGAGGTAATGTTGTTGGAATCCCTTGTTTTATTTGTTCTTTAAAAGTCATTTTATACGTTTTTGAGTTTTCAATAAAAACTGAAAACTTGTTAATTATAAGTTGTTGATAAGCGTAAAAAAATGAAAAAACTATGGATAACGAATATCTGCTCTGTGGTACTGAGCTTCAATCCTCTTCTTATATTTTAGTGTTAAAATATCCATCTTCTTTGAAGTTTGCACAAATATAAGTTTATACAGTTAAAAAAATGAGTTTTAAAAAGCATAAATTTTTCAGTCCTCATTTTATTTACTCTTGTATCCTAACAATAAATTGTACCTTTGACTAGTTATTGCATAAACAGATTTATGATTTTTATATCAAAACATATAATACCAAAAGGATTTTCTGGAATGACATTATATCCTTTTATCTTTTTAAAACGAGAAGATTTAAAAGGGAATCCTGTTTTGATAAATCATGAGAAAATTCACTTAAAACAACAGCGAGAACTCTTAATTGTATTTTTTTATATTCTTTATTTTTTAGAGTGGTTTATTCGATTATTGATGTATCGAAAAACATCTTTAGCATATAAAAACCTAAGTTTTGAGCGAGAAGCTTATCAAAACGAACATAATTTAGATTATATATCTACTCGAAAAAGATGGGCTTTTCTTAATTATTTATAGTTTTCAAAACATCCTGCTATTTTTTTATAATTCCGTAAATTGCGTACCCGAAAATTAAGACAATTTACGAATGGAACAAATAACTCCCTATAAACCTAAACACAAAGTACGAATTGTAACCGCAGCTTCTCTATTTGATGGGCACGATGCCGCTATTAATATTATGCGTCGAATTATTCAATCTACAGGGGTTGAAGTAATTCACTTAGGGCATGATAGAAGCGTTGAAGAAGTAGTAAACTGTGCTATTCAAGAAGACGCAAATGCAATTGCTATGACTTCGTACCAAGGTGGACACAACGAGTACTTTAAGTACATGTACGATTTATTGCAAGAAAAAGGAGCTGGACATATTAAAATATTTGGTGGTGGTGGTGGAGTAATTCTACCAGAGGAAATCAAGGAATTGATGGACTACGGAATTACTCGTATTTACTCTCCTGATGATGGTCGTGAATTGGGATTACAAGGAATGATTAACGATTTAGTTCAACAATCAGACACAAGCCCATCCCTAACCCTTCCCGAAGGGAAGGAAATTAATGATGAACTCAAAGAAAAAAACATTAATACAATTGCACGGTTAATTACCATTGCCGAAAACGAACCTCAAAAGTTCACTAAACTTCAACAAAATAATACTAAAAGCT
>NZ_JAPEHZ010000120.1 GCF_028823685.1 Tenacibaculum sp. L6
GCGTTTGAACCAATAAAAACAGCACCATCTTTGGTAACTGCTTTTCCAAATATTTTTTGATAATAGTTAAAGCCAATAATTCCGCCAATTAAAAAAATAACAGCAATGCTTCCTAAAATAATTTTCTTATTCATTGATTAATTGAAATAGTAGTTCGTTTTTATATGTTCCTTTGTGGTATGTCCAATCTTTTTTTATACCAATTTGTGTAAAGTTGTGTTTTTGAAAAAGATGTAAACTGTTATGGTTATCATCTGTAATATTTGCATATAATTGATGTAATTGTAAATGCGTAAAACAATACTTTATTAATAACTCTAAAGCTTCTGAAGCAAGCCCTTTGTGTTGAGAATCAGGATGGACTAAAATTCCAACTCCAGCTCTTTTGTGTTGAGGGTTAAAATCAAACAAATCAATCATTCCAACAGGTTCACTGGTAGCTTTCTCTTCAATAACTAAACGTAATTGCTTTGCTTCGTATATATCTAAATATGAATTTTCTAAATATTGTTTCAATAAAAATTTAGAAAAAGGAGCTTGTGTATGGCTAACTTCCCAGAAGAGTTCGTTGTTTTCCATCTGAAATAAAAACTCCAAATCTTCAGGTTCTAAAGCTCTTAAGTTGATATATGTTCCTGCTAACGTATGCACTAAATGTTTATTTTACCTTCAAATACAAATGTAGCAGGTCCTGTTAAAAATACATTAGTATAAGTGCTGTTTTTTTCTTCAAAAGAAACTTTTAATTCTCCTCCTTCTACAGGTAGAGTAATTGAAGTATTAGTAGTTTTTTTTGTAGCATGCATAGCAATAGCAACAGCGGTAACACCTGTTCCACAAGCTAAAGTTTCGTCTTCAACACCACGCTCGTAGGTACGAACTCGGAAAGTATTAGAGTTAACTTGCTCTACAAAATTTACATTACTTCCTTCGGTACCGTAAACTTCATTTCTGATTTTTCTTCCGTTTGAAAAAACATCATATTCAGAGAGGTTATTTACTAATTGTACATGATGAGGAGAACCTGTGTTGGTAAAAACATAATTGTCAAATACTTTTACATCCTCAACATCTATCATTTGAAGAGATACAATGTTGTTAGCAATAGATGCATGATGAAGTCCATCAATAGCGATAAAAGTTGTGTTGGTTTCAAAAAGCTCTAGTTTATGAGCAAAAGCAACAATACATCGTCCGCCGTTACCACACATGGTACTTTCGTTACCGTCAGAATTATAGTATACCATTTTAAAATCGGTATCAGTATCTTCTTCAAGTAAGATTAAACCATCAGCACCAATTCCAAAATTTCTATTACACAATTTTGCAATAATGTCAGTTTTATTTTTTGGAAAGGTTTTTGAACGATTATCTACCATGATAAAATCGTTCCCTGTTCCTTGATATTTGTAAAATTCTAAATCCATAATATTAAACAAAGATACATATTTTATCAAGGAGAGTAGACTGTTAAATAGCGGTTAAAGTCCGTTAAATAGAAGTTAAACACATTTACTTAAAATGTTAAAATTGATATATTTGAAATATAAAATTTTGTAATCATATGAAGAAAATATTTGGAACTTTAGGAATTGCAATCTTAGGAGGAGCAATAGCACTTGCAGGATATAAAACATTGATTGAAGAACCGCAAGTAGTTGTAGAGAAAGTAGTAGAACCAACAATGCAAACTGTTGAAGCAAGTTATACGCCAACAGTGATAAACTCATCGTCAACCCCGACTGATTTTACCGAGGCAGCCGATAAAACGGTACACGCAGTAGTACATGTTAAGAATACATCGATACGAACACAGCAAAATCCGTTAGCAGAATTGTTTTACGGTAGAGGAAGTGGAACCAGAAAGTATGAACAAGTAGGCACAGGAAGTGGAGTAATTATTTCTCCTGACGGATATATTGTAACCAATAACCATGTAATTGAAGGAGCAAACGATATAGAAATTACGTTAAACAATCAAAAAAAGTTAAAAGCTACGTTAATTGGAGCAGATAAAGCAAACGATATAGCTTTGTTGAAAGTAGAAGCTGATATTGAATTGCCAAATTTACCTTTCGGAAATTCAGATAACATGAAGGTTGGAGAATGGGTATTGGCAGTAGGAAATCCGTATAATTTAACATCTACAGTTACAGCAGGTATTGTAAGTGCAACAGGACGAGATTTAAACGGAAATACGAATATTGATTCGTTTATTCAAACAGATGCAGCGGTAAATCCAGGAAACAGTGGTGGAGCTTTGGTGAATACACGTGGTGAATTAATCGGAATAAACACGGCAATTTCATCAAGAACTGGTTCGTTTATTGGATATTCGTTTGGGGGGCGATCAAAC
>NZ_JAPEHZ010000121.1 GCF_028823685.1 Tenacibaculum sp. L6
CCGACTGTATACATTCACAATTACGGATGATTGTGGTAACAGTGATACCGAGACTACATTAGTTTCAAGAGATTACGACATGACCAATCCTGTGATAACTGATTTACCAGAAAGTCTTGAGTTGTGTGACGGGCAATTACCTGAAATGCTAACTGCAAAATGGACAGATAACTGTGCAGCAGGCGGTGATCTGGTAGCGTATCCTACTAACTATAGAGAAGAAAGTTGTATTCAGTATGCTGATTATGTTTTTACAGCAACGGATGATTGTGGTAATAGTGTTACTGAAACAGTGACAATGTCAAATAAAACTGATTTATTTGAAAATTGTGAAACAGCATTTGCAAGAGGTGATAACTATACTTGTTTCTTAGACGACGGCTTTAACCGTTGGGGTTGGACAAATTACTTTGCAGAAGAAGGTACATATACGCTTCCTTTATATTCAGGAGCAGCACAATGTGATGTTTCTAAAGGAGTACAATCTGGAGAAGTTACAGTTACGTATCTAGATGGATATGTGACAGTTGAGTACAACCTGTTTGAAGGATATGTAATGAGTGTAGCCCATGTGTACATAGGATGCGAGAAGTATCCAACCAAGAATGGTAAAGAAACGGTAGCACCAGGACAATTTAACTTTAACACAAGTAAGTTAGATTATGCATCTAATTATACGGTAGGACCTATTGAAGCTAGCGGACCAATTTATGTAATTGCACATGCAGAGGTTTGTGAAGAGGTTTGTAGATGTCATGAGTCAGTTGATGATGGCGGAACGTTCACTCCAAGCGGTTCAGTAGAGCCTTGTAATGAAGAGGTGTTAGAGCCAGTTCAACAAGAACCATTAAGCTTTAGTGCATACCCAGTTCCGTTTGAGAATGAGTTAACACTTGAGTATAATTATAAGTTTGATACAGATGTAGCTATTGAGATTTATAGTATGAATGGTATTTTGATTAAGAGAGTTGAAAATAATTCTTATATCAAAGGAACTTCAGAACAAATAAAAATAGATTTATCAGATGTACAAAATCAAACTTTAATTGTAAGAATGATTACAAACAAAGGCGTTGTTAATAAGAAAATTATAGCAATGCGTCCTAAGAAGAAAAAGTAATCTGAATTATGAATAAGGATTGTTTAGAGAATGTTTATTAACTTAAACTTCTCTAAACATACCTTAAGAAATTAGAAACTAATCAAACATAAAAAGCGCTAAGATGTTAATCTTAGCGCTTTTTCATTGTTAGAAGTTTTTTTAAATTTTGAAAGTAAGCATAGGTTTAATCGATTTTTTCGATAAATGCCTAGTAATGCTTCCGTTAAAAATATGTGATAAACCACTTCTGCCGTGAGTAGCTAGAGCAATAATATCAGCATTTATTTTATTAGAAAAATTTAGAATTCCTTTTTCAATAGAAGAATCATTGTAAACGTTAATAGTGTAGTTTTTTAAATCATATTTTTTAATAAAGTTTTTAATACGTTGGCTTGTTTCTTGTGTGTTCTCAAATTTTTGAGGTGTGTTAATCCTTAATAAATGAATTTTGCTATCGAAGTTGCTAGCAAACTCTAAAAAACGTTCAAAAGCTTGGTTTTTTTCAGGCTTAAAGCTAGAAGCGAAAACAAAGTTTTTTGGGTCAAAATTTTCTCCGTTCTTTTTAGTTGCTATAACGGGTATTTCAGAATTTCTTACAATTTTTTCAGTATTAGAACCGATAAGAATTTCTTCTAAATTAGTGTGTCCTTTGGTTCCCATAATAATGAGATCAACATTATGTTTTTTTGCGTAGTCACAAATACCATCATAAGGGTTTTGAAAACGGATAGCGTGTTTAACAATTTCATTCCTTGAGAAAAATTGCTGTTTGTAATCAATAAGTCTGTCACGAACTTTTCTAATGTATAACATGCTTTCAGGAATGCTAAAGTTAGTTCCAGAGCCCATGTCAATAATTCCAGTAGGAAGCTCAACCATGTGTAAAAGGTGGACTTCGCTGTTAGCTTTTTCAGCTAGTTTCGATGCTAGTTTCGAAGCATACTCAGACGGCTTCGAAAAATCGGTGGGTACGAGTATTTTTTTCATAATAAGAAGATTTAAAGAGAGATAGTCTCTTAAATATACAAAAAATCAGCGTAAAAAGGAAAGATATTTGTGTGTTAATGAATAACTTACTATATTTGCAGCAAATTTATTAATCAGATAGATGAAGGGGACGATAGTCCC
>NZ_JAPEHZ010000122.1 GCF_028823685.1 Tenacibaculum sp. L6
TTCTGAATAATTTACTGTAACTGATGAACTACAATTATCTGTCGCTGTTAATACCATAGCTTCTGGAATGGCATCACAACTTATCGTTACATCCGCAGGTAATTCTTCGACAAACTCTGGAGCTACCGTATCTTCTACTGTTACTACTTGAGAGTGTGAAGTTTCATTTCCTGCACAATCTTGAACTGTCCATGTTCTGGTAATTGTATATTCTGTTACACAGTCATCATCTTGTCCTGCAAACTCTTCTGAATAATTTACTGTAACTGATGAACTACAATTATCTGTCGCAGTTAATACCGCTGCTGCTGGAATGGCATCACAACTTACCGTTACATCCGCAGGTAATTCTTCTACAAACTCTGGAGCTACCGTATCTTCTACTGTTACTACTTGAGAATGTGAAGTTTCATTTCCTGCACAATCTTGAACTGTCCATGTTCTAGTAATTGTATATTCTGTTGCACAATCATCATCTTGTCCAGTAATTACTTCACTTGGAATTACGGTTACTGACGGATCACAATTGTCTGTTGCTGTTAAGGTTTCCATTACTGGAATATTATCACAACTTACTGTAATTTCTGCTGCTGGCAACTCTTCTACAAACTCTGGTGCTACTGTGTCTTCTACTGTGATTACTTGAATATGAGTCGTTGTGTTTCCTGAACAATCTGATACCGTCCATTTTCTTGTAATTAAGTATTCAGATCCACAAGCATCATCATCTCCACTTGTTACTTCACTTGGAATTACGGTTACTGATGCATCACAATTATCGGTTGCTGTTAAAGTCTCCATCACTGGGATATTGTCACAACTTACTGTAATTTCTGCTACTGGCAACTCTTCTACAAACTCTGGTGCTACTGTGTCTTCTACTGTGATTACTTGAATATGAGTAGTCGTGTTTCCTGAACAATCTGATACCGTCCATTTTCTTGTAATTAAGTATTCAGATCCACAAGCATCATCATCTCCACTTGTTACTTCACTTGGAATTACGGTTACTGACGGATCACAATTGTCTGTTGCTGTTAAGGTTTCCATTACTGGAATATTATCACAACTTACTGTGATTTCTGCTGCTGGTAACTCCTCTACAAACTCTGGTGCTACTGTATCTTCTACTGTGATTACTTGAATATGAGTAGTTGTGTTTCCTGAACAATCTGATACAGTCCATTTTCTTGTAATTAAGTATTCAGATCCACAAGCATCGTCGTCTCCACTTGTTACTTCACTTGGAATTACGGTTACTGAAGCATCACAGTTATCTGTTGCTGTTAAAGTCTCCATCACTGGAATATTATCACAACTTACTGTAATTTCTGCTGCTGGTAACTCTTCTACAAACTCTGGTGCTACTGTATCATTTATAATAAATTTAGCGCTATTTGTGTCTACAGTGTTTCCACAAGCATCTTTTGCTGTAAAGATTACTTCCACTTCTCCTGTAAAACTACATGTATACGTTAAATCAGTATAATTATTACTCCAAGATACTACGCTACAATCATCATCTGCTGCAGCTCCACCATTACTAGCTAACCAATCATTTAATTCTGTTGTATTACCTGAGCCATCACATTCAACAACTTTGTCTGATGGTTGCTGAGTTATTGCTGGTGGTGTTTCATCTTTAATTAAGTATCCTGCCGTAGTAGTGCTTGAATTTCCACAATCATCAGTAGCTGTAAATGTTACCATGATATAACTTCCATCACATTTTACTGAAGTATCATCTCCATAATTGTTTGTCCATGTTACATTACTACAATTATCAGTTGCAGTTGCTCCTGCATTATTATCTAACCAATCTTGTAAAGTAACTCCTGTATCTCCTACTCCACATTCTATATCAATATTATTTTTGCTTGTTTCATCAATAATTGGTGCCGTATTATCCTTAACTATTATTGTCTGAACCTCTTCAGTAGTGTTTCCACAGTTATCAATAAGACTCCATGTACGAGTAACTATTACTTCTCCTTCACAGCTTCCCGCTGATTCTACATCATTATAACTGGCTTCTAAAGTTGTATCACAGTTATCTGATTCATCTATAACATCTCCAGTAATTCCTACACTAGCATCATAAGCACAGTTGTCATCTTTATAAATTGTAATATCTATTGGTACTGTAAAATCTGGTGCAGTAGTATCTGTTACTGTGATTGTTTG
>NZ_JAPEHZ010000123.1 GCF_028823685.1 Tenacibaculum sp. L6
GATAACTTCTTTAATTTTGTTGGGTACTATTGTGAAGTTATATATATCTGTAGAATTTACATTTTTTGATGATGCTACTTTTCGAGATTCTAATAGTTTTAAAGTGCTTGTAAACTTAGTATTAATTTTTAAGTCTTCTAGTGAATGTTCCTTAATTACAAATTCCTTTTTTTCTGTTTCTAATACATCTTCTTGTTCACAATTCCACAGCAATAAGGAAACTCCAAAGAGTAGAATTCCAACTTTAAAAAGATTAACGATTTTGTTTCTTCTGTTTTTCATAATATATCAAATTTAAATGATTACAATTTTTGTTAAAAGTAAGTTATTTAAATTCTACACACAATTAGGGATATCCCTATTTATTTTTTTCCACTTCAGGGTTAACCCTGAGAATTTTTTAACAGTTTTAAATAAAAAAAGAGAAGCCTCAAGACTTCTCCTTCTACAAAATAATATGCTTTAGTATAGTTTTAATCCATGAAAATAGATTTTAGCTCTATGGCTTCCTTAGGATCCATTTTACCTGCTAAAACTAAACTTAATTGCTTTCTACGTAAAGCAGCTTCATATCGTTTTTTTATTCGTAAAACACTATTTATATTGCCATTTTTAAGAAATAGATAATACTTTTTCACATTTTATTTTCCAATGGTAGTTTTCTTTTTCTAAATATACTAAAATTGAAACACCGTCTAAACTACCTTTACTCATCCCTACAAATACAATAGCTTTGTCAAAATTATCATTAAAAGCTATCCTTGAAAAACTTAACAATAAATCCATTTTATCAAAACCTTTCGATGATAACTTTCTAAATTCCTTTTTGTATTGTATTAAAGTATCTTTATCATAAACAGTAATTTTTGAAATATCTATTTTTTTTCTGGTTTTCAAGCTATTAAACTTCTTTAGCAGTTTATGATCAACCATGTCACATTCACCTCTAAAACTATGCGTTTTTTTTAAGCTAAATAAACTATCAATTATAGCAATAGTTTTCTTTTTAGTTAATTGTTTGTAATGATATTCATAACCTCTTACACTATCTTGACATGTCATTGTTCTAACATTATAGCTTTTAGCATTTGGTAATGGAGGTATGGAAAGAACTGGGGGCATAACTAAGAAATCCTTAGCATTCTCAGTTAAAAAGGTGATAATTTGATAGGTATTTTCTTCTTCGTAATTTCTTGTTTTCATCTTTTTACAAGATGAAAAAGTCAGAAAAAAAATTATAATTAAAAAATAGCTTACTTTCATTTAACGTGCAATTACAGTTCTTCTTACTTTAAATTTCAAATATTTATCTTTTTCCACTTTAAGTAAGAAGTATAAATCTTTAAATAAAATATTAGGATTATGCTCTTTCCATGTATTATCTTGAATCCATTTATAATTGACTAAATTTAAGAAATGTGTATCACAATGATTGATTATATCTACTTTACTTCCATAAATTTTGATAAAAATAAATTCTTGAGGTCTTTTGTAAAACTGATAACTATTAAATTTTCCTTCTTTTTTATCTTTCTTTATTTGCTCTTCTCTTTTTTCATACTCAATTCTATCATACAAACTAAACATACTAATGTTAGTATTCTCTCCAGTAGTTCTTAAGATATAATCTTTATGATTCTCATTCAACATATAATATACATCATCATTTTTTGTTTGAGAATACAGTATTGATGATAAAAAAAATAAGGTTATTATGAGTTTATAACTAATCACATTCATTTGTCCCAGAGTTTTTAAAGTTAATAATAGTTTGCTTTATTCAATTTTTTCCCACCCTCTTTGAGTTCCTATATAATTTAATCTATATTTAAAAAAAACGTTGTTTGATTTTTTTATTAAATAAATTTTTTGTGCATCACTTAACTTATAATGTAATTCGCAAGGGGTTATTTTTGAGAATTTTTTTAATGTTGAGAAATTATTTTTGTTTTTAAATGAAATAGTGTCTTTCATTTCATCAAATGATAAAGTTTTGAAGTTTTTTGATAAGTTATCCACCTCAAAATTAAAAGTATTAATTTTAGTATCTTTTGAAGAAAATATTGAAAAGCTAATAGATAAATTGGGCTTTAAATCAACAATTTTCATTGAGTTATCATACTCTATGTATAGAACATCAGTCTTTTCATTTT
>NZ_JAPEHZ010000124.1 GCF_028823685.1 Tenacibaculum sp. L6
GCCATAGTGATTAAACAAACACTATGGCGTTTTTTGTTTATTTAGTTATTCGGTGTGTCCAAAAAGCACCACTAATATCTGTTATTTTTACGGTATATGTTCCGTTCGAAAGCTGTGAAAAAACTTGATTACTAAAAGTCATTTTTGCTTTGGCTCCTAAAGGAACAACTAAGCTATGTTTACCTGGTTTAATTTTAGCAACATAATAGTTTGATATGTTTTGATCAGCTAACGAAGCTAACTCTTTTTGAGAATATTGAACAATAGCGTTATTGTTTTGATCTAATACTTCAATAGCAATAACCCACGATCCGTATACATCAACACCTTCTGTTCTAAAAACGTCAAAAGAAAGCGTATCATTATTAATTTTACCTTCTGTTATTTCTAATTTAGGTTTAACCGATTTGTTATGCAGTGTTCCCCAAACTCCACCATGAAATACTTGATTGGTAAATAAAGTCATTCCTAAAATGGCTAACGACCCTATTAAAACAAACCTTGGGAAAATGTTGTTTTTAATCGGTAAAATTCCTGATCCTAACCATGCAAACCATTTTTTCTTAGTGAAGGAAAAATTGTTCTTCATAAAGTAGTTGTCTAACGAATATTTGCCGCTTCCTGTTAAAAAGAGTACATATCCTGTTGCGATTCCAAGTACACCAATTTGCCATTCGTCAAGGCAGGTTGTTCCAATCCAACCAGAACCCAAAAGAATTCCCATTGCTAAGCCAAATATACCAATACTCATTATTCGGGTAAACAAACCAAAGATGATGAAGAGTCCTACAATTCCTTCAATAATGGTAAATATTACCATATTTAACCAGAGTATATCTGGATTTTCAACTAAATATTGAATAATAGGTTTAATACCTAATGCATTTGGAAGAAAATGGTTGAATTTTTCTCCGATATATCCTGCAACTTCAGGATCGAGTTTGTTAGCTAAAATTGTTCTTCTCCAAAAAGCAGAGAAGTAAGTCCATCCAATAACCAATCGTATTGCCAGAACTAAAAGTCCTGAGTCGTTTTTTATATTGTTGTTTATCATAATATTTTATTTCGTTATTAAGACTGATGCTATTTTAAAGTTTTAAGCACAGCCGATGAACTACATAAGTTAGTATTATGTAGATTGTATTTTATTTGTGAATGTTAATAGGAAGGAAGGCTTAAAGGTAAACCTTGAAATTTTTGAATAAAATATAAAGAGGGATAGAAGATGTTATAAATCCCTTTTCTTGATAATAAGTAGTAATTTTATTAGGAAAGCTTTCAAAAAAGTAAAGAGAGAAGTTAAAAGCTCTAGTTGGAAAAAATGGTGAAATTTTGGTAGAAGCAGCTACTTGTATTAGAGAAGCATCTGTAATTTCAATATCATAACAAGTTATATAGCTATGAGTTGTTTGGCTTTTGTTTGAAACCTCTGTTTGCGGAACGTTAAGTTCTGCTTGTACAAAGTTTCTAACTTTACAAGGAGAAAATAGCAATAAAAAAATCAACCCTATTATAGGAAATAGAGTTGATTTTCGGGTTATTTTATTAAGCTTTCTCACGTGGTAAACTTATAAAATAAACTAAGTAATATTTGTTATAATTTTCTTAATTAAATTATAACTTTTTATCGGCTTTCATGAGTTCTAACTCATGTTGAAAACTTACTTTCTTTTTAACGGTGTAAGGCATTTTTTCAATAGCAATAGCTTTAAGAGCAATTGCCTTTTTTGTTTTTCCTGCTTTATACAACATATCTGCTTTTAAATTATCTACTGAATATTTTTCAGGAATTAATTTATAACAGTATTTACCCCATTTCTCTAAATTTCTTTTTTCTTTTCTCGTTTGTGTGAAGTCAAAGTAATGATTAGCTGTTTCAATAATAGGTTTTACAATATTGTTAGTATCTCTACCTTCTTTGTAATTTTGTAGCATGATATCAGTAAAAGGATCTTTTCCAAACTCTTTGTTTTTAGAATACAACTGATAATACTTACTGTCTTCTTCTTTAATTTCTTTAAGAGTTTTTTGGTTCATTAAACTATTAATGTATTG
>NZ_JAPEHZ010000125.1 GCF_028823685.1 Tenacibaculum sp. L6
AAAATATTAAACGCTGAAAATAAAACTGAAATATCAGAATTTATTAATTCTTTAAAAGAGCACAAAACATCCGACATTTTTAAGAAAAATATAACAATACTTTTTATAAAGTAATTGTAGATGGGTATTCAGGATATGTTTCAAAAAAATGGTTAAAAAGACAATTCTAAAAACCTCAACCATCCTTTTATTTCATTTTCAAAACTCATACTAAACACTATTTCAGCAAGCACCTTTCTAACTCCTCTTTATGTAAAGTTTGTTAAATATTAAAACGTAAAAACAGCAAAACATCTGATAAAATTGTACTTTTACATAGTATAAATTAACAGTAATGGCACACGATTTAAGTGACTACAGAAAATCTTACGAGAAAAAAGAGTTGTTAGAAAGCAACTGTCCTGAAAATCCAATTGAGTTATTTAGAGATTGGTTTTTTGTTGCCGACGAATCTGAGTTGGTAGACGAAGCCAATGCTATGACTATAGCATCTATAGGGCTAGATGGTTTTCCGAAAAGTAGAGTTGTTTTGTTAAAAAAATATACTTGGGAAGGGTTTATTTTTTATACCAATTACAATTCAGAAAAAGGGAGAGCTATTTTAAACAACAATCAAGTGTGTTTATCGTTCTTTTGGTCTGGTTTAGAGCAACAAATCATTATTAAAGGTACTGCCGAAAAATTGTCAGAAAACCTATCTGATGGCTATTTTGAATCGAGACCCGATGGAAGCAAATTAGGAGCTTGGGCTTCTGAACAAAGTAACGTAGTTACATCACGTGAAGAACTAGACCAAAGGTTAGTTTCTTTTGAAAAACAATTTGAAAATCAAGAAATTCCAAGGCCTGAACACTGGGGGGGCTTTTTAGTAAAACCTGTTTCTATTGAGTTTTGGCAAGGGCGTCCAAATCGTATGCACGATCGCATTCGATATACGTTACAAAAAGATTTTTCTTGGAAACTTGAACGTTTGGCTCCTTAGTTTTATATTTACATAGTATTTATATTTGAATGAAAACACTATATATCGTTCGTCACGCAAAATCATCATGGGAGTATGATAGCGTTAAAGATATTGACAGACCCTTAAAAGAACGTGGCATTAACGATGCCCACCTTTTATCTAAATACCTGGCTAAGAAAATTAACAAACCTGATGTTTTTCTTTCTAGTAGCGCTAATAGAGCTTTACATACAGCGGTTATTTTTTGTGAAAACTTTGGATACCCGTTGTCAAACCTTAAAATAAAACGTCAGCTATATAATTTTAGTGATGGTTATTTAGTAAAAACAGTAAAAGCACTTGATGATAGTTTTGATAGTGCCATTGTATTTAGTCATGACCACGGTATTAATAGTTTTGTAAACAAATTTGGTAACAAACCTATTGCCCATGTAACTACTTGTGGTGTTGTAGGGATTCAGTTTGACACCAAACATTGGAAAGACATTAAGAAAGGAAGCACTATATTAGTAGAGTTTCCTAAAAACCATAGATAAATCTATATATTTTGAAAATAAAGAAGTACGGCGCTATTGATATTGGATCTAATGCAGTAAGGTTATTAGTAGCTAACGTTATTGAAGAAAGAGATAGAGAACCCCAATTTAAAAAATCATCGTTAGTTCGTGTGCCTATTCGTTTAGGAGCCGATGCTTTTGTTTCTGGGCGAATTTCAGAAGCAAACACGCAACGCATGATTGATGCAATGCAAGCCTTTAAACTCATCATGAAAATTCATGGAGTTGAACGCTATAAAGCTTGTGCTACCTCAGCAATGAGAGAAGCAGAAAATGGTGAAGAAGTTGCTAATTCAATTTTAAAAAATACTGAAGTTAAAATTGATATTATCGACGGTAAAAAAGAAGCCGCTATTATATCTTCTACCGATTTAAACCAACTAATAGAATCTGATTCTACCTATTTGTATGTTGATGTAGGTGGTGGTAGTACTGA
>NZ_JAPEHZ010000126.1 GCF_028823685.1 Tenacibaculum sp. L6
CTGTAAGAGATGATAGAGATCCTTTTGGAAATCCATTTCCTTATGTGAGAATTGATGATGGAAATGGTACTATTCGTTTTGGGTCAGAACAATATTCAACAGCAAACTTGTTAGAGCAAGATATTCTTACAATAACAAATAACTTCGAGATTTTCTCAGGAAGACATAAGTTTACAATAGGTACACACAATGAATTTGCTACAGCAAAAAACTTATTCTTTGCTAATAACTTTGGTTATTATGAGTACGATTCTGTAGCTGATTTTATGGCAGGAGGAGCACCGTCTAACTACCAAAGAGGATATTCTTTATTAGCTCCTGGTGTTGGAGATTCTTCTAGTGGAGCGTCTGAATTTGCGACATCTCAAATAGGATTTTATATTCAAGATGAGGTTGATATCACAGATGACTTTAAGTTCACAGCTGGTTTACGTTTAGATATTCCATTATGGGAAGATGGTATAGCTAATGATGATTTTAACACAAGAACTGCAGCTTTATTAGGTGGTAGATTATTAGGAGCAAGAGTTGGTAAAAAAGTTGAAACTAAACTTTATTTCTCTCCAAGATTAGGATTTAACTGGAATGTTAACGGAGAGTCTAAAACTCAAGTTAGAGGAGGTTTTGGTATTTTCGTGTCTAGATTGCCATTAGTATGGCCAGGAGGTACATACAACAATAACGGTATTACAGGAGGTTATTATTTTACAAATAATGGAGTAGCTTCATTTAACCCAGATGTAAATTCTCAACCAGTAGGAGCTGTTCCTGGAAGTGGACAAGTAGGAGGTAATATTGATTTATTTGCTCCATCATTTGAGTTACCTCAAGTGGTAAAGTATAACTTAGCTATTGATCAAAAATTACCAGGAGGATTTATTTTAAGTGCAGACGCTTTATATAATGATAACTTAAAAGCTATTTATTATGAAAATGTAAACCTTAAAAATCCAACTCAAACTCTTACAGGAACTGGTGATAATAGACCATTATGGAATAGAAATGATAGAGTTGATCCAACTTATGATGGTATATATTTAGCATCGAATACTAACAAAGGGTATTCTTGGAATACGTCTGTAACTTTAAGAAAAACTCCTATTTATGGTTTCAATGGTAGTGTAACATATAGTTATGGTGACTCTAAAAGTATTTTTGAAGGAACAAGTTCTCAAAATAGTTCTCAATGGAGAAACCAATTATCTGTAAATGGTAAAAACAGATCTGAATTAGCAAGATCTCAGTTTGCACAAGGTCATAGAGTTTTAGCAAACGTAGGTTACGAGTATAAGTGGAACGAAAACTTAAAAACAGCTATCTCTTTTGTTTATGAAGGTAAACAAGGAGCTCCATTCTCATATGTTTATAGTGAAGGAAGAGATTTGTTAAATGATGATTCAAGAGATAATGCTTTAATGTACGTACCAGTAGATGCTAGTGATATTGTATTAGTTGATGGAGCTAACGGTTTAACAACTGCTCAACAATGGGAGGGATTAAATAGCTATATTGAAAATGACGAGTATTTAAGAACACGTCGTGGTCAATATGTTGAAAGAAATGCTCAGTTTGGACCTTGGAGTCATGTAGTTGATATGAAGTTAATTCAAGATTTTTCTTTAAACATAGGAGAGAAAAAGCATACACTACAAGCTACTTTTGATATTTTTAACTTTACTAACTTATTAAACAAAGAGTGGGGTACAAGAAAATTTGTATCTAACTTTGGAGAAGCTTCTATTTTAAGAAATGAAGGAATTAATGGAACAACTCCTGAGTTTAGTTTCAATCCTAATGCAACAAACATCTATTCTGTAGATGATTCAGGATTAAACTCATCTCGTTGGCAAATGCAAGTAGGTTTAAGATATATCTTTAAGTAATATCCAACCAAAAAATAATTCAAAAA
>NZ_JAPEHZ010000127.1 GCF_028823685.1 Tenacibaculum sp. L6
TCTTTAATATTGAATCCGCTAAACTCTCCTAACGGATAACAAATAGTTGCATAGGTGCTAAAAAACTTGTATTCTTCGGATGATAACATCAACAATTTAGAGGTATGTGCCAATACTTTAATTGTTGTGTTTAACTCTTTATTTTCTTTTGCTGAAGGAAAAACTACATAGCTTCCAATAACTGGGTACTCTGAGTTTTCAAAAGGTGTAGTAGGAAAATTATCAATAATACCTCCATCAGAATATAACATGTCATCTATTTTTATAGGGTTGAACAGTCCAGGTACTGCACATGAAGCCAATACAGGTTTTAACAGTTCTCCTTCATAAAAATATTGTGTAGCACATTTATTCAAATTGGTGGTCGATACTGTTAAAGGAATTTCTAATTCTTCAAAAGTTGACTTTATTTTATCTTGAATTAGCCTAGCATAATTATACGAATTGAAGATTCCGGGTTTAGCAATTGTAATCCACGAATATTGAAAAATTTCAGTAGTCCTGAAAAAATTTAATATTTCTTGAGGTTTCATACCCGATGCATACATAGATCCTACTAACGAACCAGAACTGCAGGCAGATATAGCGTTGATTTTAATATGTAACTCTTCTAACTTTTCTAGTAATGCTACGTGAGCTACTCCTTTTTCTGCACCTCCACTTAATACCAAATTTATAGGGGTTTTAGGGTCTAAATCTTTTAATTTTTCAATAGAACACCCATACTTTTCTTTTATCATTTTTTGCTTTCTTCTTTGTTAAGCTATTTTAACTGCACTAATTTCTTGCTTGTTTTTTAAAAATTCACTGGGGCTAATTCCGTATTTACGTTTAAATATTTTAGAAAAATAACTTCTGCTTGAAAATCCTATCGAATATACAATTTGTGAGATGTTATAATCGGTAGAATTCATTAAATCTCGAGCTTTCTCTAAGCGTACGTGTCTAATATATTCTATCACAGTTCTAGAAAACAACAATTTAAAACCTTCTTGCAATTTAGCCTGCGTTAGTCCAATTTCATTAGCTAATTCTTCTACATTATATTCTTCTGCAACATTATTAAGAATTTTTTGACCTGTTTTTCTAATCAAACTAATTTCTTTTTTTGTTAAGGTAGTTTCTGGTTTTCTTTTTCTTTTAACATCTTTATTGTGTTGCAACATGTGCTCTGATAAAATTTGGTATACAATACCTTCTTTTATCAAAATACGAATCATTCCCTTTTGTTTAATCTTATTATATTGCTTTATAAGATTTGCTAATTTTAAATTATAAGTTCCAAAATAAGCAAAAACATTTTCATGCTGTTGATCGTGAAAAACTTCATAAAGTCTCTTATTCAATAAAGAAGCATCGTTTAAACGCTTCTTTAAAAACTTTACCCTATTTATTTGTATCTGATGGATTTTAAGTTTTATATTTTTTTGTAAATACATATAATTATATCCACCATCTTTACTAGTAATAATAACAGATTGGTATTGCTCTAGCTTTCTCTTTTTGTTTTCTAGTTCAAACCTGTGATAACTGTGTCCTTCTACTGTATAATTAAAAAGAATTGGGTTAAATTCTGAAGCGTCTTTTACAAGTGTTACATCGTCTAAAAAAGTAATGTCGTATTGAAGTGAGCTTCCACCCCAACTAAAAGTTAAAAAAGTAATAGTTCCTTTGGCAAATTCACTATCAACGTCTAAAACGTATTCTCCCCATCTTTCTGTAATTGTTCCTCCAATTA
>NZ_JAPEHZ010000128.1 GCF_028823685.1 Tenacibaculum sp. L6
CATGTTATGAAGCTAATGATGGTAGACTTTATAGAAAGTATGTAGAGAATACTAATTGTTTTGAAAGTGGCGATATTAGTTATGGTGGCGGAGGAGGAAGCTCAACAACGAATGAACCTGACTCAGGAGATGTTATAGTTACGTCACCTAAAACATGGGATGGAACACCGACAACTATAAATGAAGGAGAGTTATTAGCATCTAGAATTAATAGCATATTAGATTTTAGTTTAAGTCCATCAGAATTAAATTGGTTAGAAGTAAAGTTAATAGAGGCTAATGAAATTAAAAACTTTTTAGAAAACAACAAAAATCTAGATAACACTTACCTAGAAGAAGCCATAACCTTTGTTAAACAAGCTATTGAGGTGTTGATGAATGAGGGTGAAGTGGATTTTAAACAATACGACATAACGCAATTTATAAACAATATACAAAACCCTATAACAGGTAACCCAGTAGAATTGTATTTAATAGCAAAATACAAGAGTAATGTTTTATTAGATTTTTCATCTTATAGTACATCTAACGAAATACAAATAGGAGATTATCACCTTAAACCACATTATGATATTGGCAACAACCTTGTATTTTATACTGCTTATAGAGTTAATAGTTCTGGCTTACCTTTATATGGTATAGAAATGTTAATTAAAGCCGATGGATTAGATAACTTTCAAAATAATATAAGCTTATATACTTCAGCAGCTAATTTGTTTTATCTGCAAGGAATTCCTTCAGAGGCTCAAATAGAAATGGCAGCAGGCGATTATTGGATAGGCTTAAAAAACATGTGGAGTGATGCTGTTCATTCACCAGAATGGTGGGCATATGTAATTACAAGTTTTGGACATGCGATTACTAACTTACCTGTTAATTCAACAGTTAATTCAACGAGAACAGTTAGTAAATGGAGGGTTCCGTTAAGTGAAATGACAGCAAAATCTTTTCAAGGGAAAGTAGTTGTTAATCCTCAAGGTGTGAGAGTAACTATTAATATTCCCGATAATTATGTTCCAAGAATTGTTAATAACGGTCAAGGTGTTAAATTTGTACCTCAAGGAACACCTTTAAATTCTGACGCAAATGCCATAAGAATAATGAAGCCTACAACTACAGGAACATATCCTAAGCCAAGAGGGTATGTGGTATTTCATAATAATAATGGTCAGCCAATAAACCCTTTAAATGGACAAACGCTAGGGAGAGATAATTGGCATTTTGAATTTTAATAATCTTGTTTAACATGAATACAATTAATAGTATAAAAAATAAATTATCCAAGTATTATATTTTTGATGGTGCTTTTGCATCATTTTGCCAAAAAAATACGCACAGAGACTTTGAAGTTTTTATTTACTCTGATTTTGGAAAAAATAAACTGAAAATTACACTTATAGGTGTCATTACTGTAAATTATTTATCTAAGGTAAAACAAGATAGTTTTATTATGGATGATGAGTATATAAATAGTACTCAACCCAACCCTTTGAATGCGTTTTATTGGGGTATAAAAAGCTTTATAATAGATAATTGGGAAATAAAGGATGATTGTCCTGATATTATAGAATTACAAAAAGACTACAAACTCAAACTATACAAATTGATTTTTAGTGTAAATAGTTGCAATGTAAGTTTTATTTTTCACGATTTAGAAATTGAGAAGATCTAGAAAAAATGAAAGGAGTAATAAAAATAGCACAAAGAACAGGTTTAATTATGC
>NZ_JAPEHZ010000129.1 GCF_028823685.1 Tenacibaculum sp. L6
TAGAGCGTCAGCCTTCCAAGCTGAATGTCGCCGGTTCGAACCCGGTCTCCCGCTCAAAAAAACCGAAACAAATGTTTCGGTTTTTTTATTCTTTATATTTTACGCTACCTGTTCAGCTTCAATTTATCTCCAAAGAAGAACAATCCAACTATAATTAACGCCATTATTCCTACCATTATCGTATGATTCGCTATAACACTTGGTCGCAACACCAAAGTAATTAAATATCCACCTATAGCACCTCCTAAATGCGCCGAATGACCAATATTACCCACCTGATTTTTCATTCCGTAAATAGAATATAACAAATAACCAATTCCAAACACATATCCTGGAATCGGAATCGGAATAGGTAACATGATAAGCTCCATACTTGGATACAACATTATTGAAGAAAAAATAACTCCTGAAACCGCCCCTGAAGCTCCTACTGCACTATAATATGGTTCTTTTTTATGCTGATACAATGAATACATACTTCCTGCTAACAAACTAGCAAAGTAAATCAATACGAAATTAAGTGTTCCAAAACTAGAGTCTACTACTTTTCCGAACAGATACAAAGCATACATATTAAACCCTAAGTGTAACCAATCTACATGCAGAAAACCTGACGATATCATTCTTATCTTCTCCCCTCCCAACACTCTTTGCACCTGAAACTTGTATCGATCAAAAAAAACAGGATCGTTAAATCCTTTAATCGACATTAACACATTTGCTATAATTAATCCTATAATAATTTGACTCATACTTCTAATATATATTCACAAACATAAACAAAAGTTCACAAAGTAAATATTGATAATTTAATACGATATTTGCACTTTAATTTTTCTAAAATGAATTTTTTAATTTATACAATTACCTATCCTTTCATTTGGGTACTTTCAAGATTACCAATGAGGATTTTATATATTTTTTCTGATTTTTTCTTCTTGATATTATACTATATCATTGGTTACAGAAAAAAAGTAGTCATTAAAAACCTTAAAACTGCTTTTCCTAAAAAAAGCGAAGCTGAAATAAACAGAATATCAAAAAAATTCTTTAAACACTTTGTAGACATCCTTTTTGAAAGCGTAAAATCTTTTGCTATAAGTAAAAAAGAATTACAAAAGCGCTACAAATACACAAATCCTGAACTTATAAACAAATACGCTGAACAAGGAAGAAGTGTTGCTTTAGTAGGTTCACACCAAGCAAATTGGGAATGGTCTGTCGGCATGCCTCTTTCTGTAAACATTAACTGTTTTGGAGCTTACAAAAAGATCAAAAACCCTTATTTTGACAAATTAATAAAAAAATCTAGAACACAATTTGGTTTTGAAGCCGTGCCTACATATCTATTTAATAGAAGTATCTACGAAAAACACTCCAACAAAACACAATACCTATACCTTTTACTTAGTGATCAATCTCCTCAAATGGGAAAAACTAGGTATTGGGCTAGCTTTTTAAATGAAAAAGTACCAGTACACACAGGAGCTGAAGTTCTGTCAAAAAAATACAACTCGGTAGTTATCAATATGAAAACCACCAAAGTTAAAAGAGGTTATTTTGAAGTTGAATTTGAATTAATCACTGATACACCTAACGATTTCGATAATTTTGAAATTACCGATAAATACCTTGAGCTTACAGAAAGAAACATTAAAGCTCAACCCGAGTATTACCTATGGACTCATAATCGT
>NZ_JAPEHZ010000012.1 GCF_028823685.1 Tenacibaculum sp. L6
GTGCCTGTATATTGGATGGCATCGGAAGATCATGATTTTGAAGAAATCAACTTTTTTAATTTCGATGGAAAGAAAGTACAATGGAATTCACATCAAACGGGGGCTGTAGGACGTTTTTCTACAGAAGGTTTAGATCACGTATTAGAAGTGTTTTCAGAACATTTAGGAACATCGAAAAATGCACAATATTTAGCGCAACTTTTCAAGAAAGCCTATATAGAGCATACTAATTTAACCGCTGCAACCCGATACATAGCCAATGAATTGTTTGGAGAGTATGGTTTGGTGATTGTTGATGGAGATGACCAAGAGCTAAAGAAAGAGTTTGTTCCGTATATTACTAAAGAACTAACAGAACAATTTTCATATACCAAGGTTTCTGAAACGATTTCAAGTTTAGAAAACGACTATAAAATTCAGGTAAATCCTAGAGAGATTAACCTGTTTTATTTAGGAGATTCACTCCGTGAACGTATTATTTTAGAAGATGAAGTTTACAAGGTAAATAGCACAGATATTTCATGGAGTTTGGAGGATTTACTAGCAGAAGTCAACGAGTTTCCTGAGCGATTTTCACCCAATGTAATTTTACGTCCGTTATACCAAGAGGTAATCTTACCAAACCTATGTTACATTGGTGGTGGAGGAGAGTTAGCCTATTGGCTGGAGCTGAAAAGTATGTTTGAATCGGTTGATATTCCTTTTCCTATTTTATTGTTACGTAATTCAGTACAAGTAGTTTCAGAAAAACAAGCCAAGAAATTAGATAATCAGGGGTTGTCTATAGAAGATATTTTTATCAAACAGAACAGCTTAATAGAGCAAAAAGTATTGGAAAACTCTGAAACTAAAGTAGATTTTACCAATCAAAAACATTTTTTACAAGAACAATTTGAAACGTTAAGAGTACTTGCAGAAAAAACAGATGTTTCATTTGTTGGAGCTGTAAATGCTCAAGAAAAAAAGCAGATAAAAGGATTAGAAAACCTTGAAAAACGTTGGTTGCGAGCAGAAAAACGCAGGCAGCAAGATTTGGTAGAGAGAATTACAGCATTGCAAAATGAGATTTTGCCAAATCAAAGTTTAGAAGAACGTCAGCGTAATTTTTCAGAATATTATTTAGCATACGGAACCGATTTTATTAAGGTTTTAAAAGAAAACTTACGTCCGTTACAACTAGAGTTTACAGTAATAACACTTTAATGAGTACAAAAGAAGGATTACATCCAAAAAACATACACAATAAAGGATACGATTTCAAATTACTAGTAGAAAAGTACCCGAAACTTTCTGAATTTATCATTGAGAAATACGAGAAAGAGACTATTGATTTTTCTGATCCAATAGCTGTAAAAGAATTTAATAAGGCATTATTAGCAGCTCATTATAATATTAAACATTGGGATTTTTCTGATGAGAATTTATGTCCGCCAATACCAGGAAGAGTAGATTATATTCACCACTTAGCGGATTTAGTTGCAGATGAAGAAAATGTAACGGTGTTAGATATTGGTACAGGGGCAAGTTGTATTTATCCTTTGTTGGGAATTGCAGTATACGATTGGAATTTTGTAGCAACCGATATCGATTTAGACTCGTTAGATTATTCTCAAGATATTATTGATGATAATGGTTTTACGGATAAGGTTGAATTAAGACAGCAGTTTAAAGAAGAGCATATCTTAGAAGGAATTATAGAAGAAGGTGATGCATTTACGGTAACGATGTGCAATCCGCCATTTTATAAATCGGCAGAAGAGGCGAGAGGAGCCAACCGAAGAAAATCGAGAAATTTAGGGAACAATGCTGTACGTAACTTTGCAGGGAACTCAAACGAGCTATGGTATATAGGCGGAGAGAAAGCTTTTCTGCATACCTATTTATATGAGAGTTCTAAATATCCGAAAGTAAGTAAATGGTTTACAAGTTTGGTTTCTAAAAAAGAAAATGTAGAAAGCTTACAGAACTCAGGAAAAAAATTAGGAGTTAAAGAATTCAAAGTAATTCCTATGCATCAAGGAAATAAAGTAACACGTATAGTGTGTTGGAGGTTTTTGTAGTCGGTAGCTGGTAGTCGTTAGTTTTTAGTTGAGGTGAAATTGTTATAAAAAGTCACAGCGAGTAGTGAGATAGCCACGTCGTTATCACTCCTCGCTATGACGTGTTATTATTCTTAAATACTATTTACAAAATCAAGGAATACTTTTTTATGAAGCGCTAAATCCATATTAGGAGAAAGCGCTACACGAGCAATATAATCTTTATCACCCTCTTTGGTAGTTCCTTGTGTTGAGGTTGCAGGAATCGTCCAATAACAACCTTTTAACTGTCCGTAGCTTACACAATACTTACTTTCATTTGGTATTTCAGTAATCATTAAATTGATAAGCTTTAAGTTTAAGGCTCTTTTATACGCTTCTTTTTCTTCCGCAGTATTTCCTTTGGTAGGAAGATCTAACGAAAATACCGATGGTGTAAATCCTTGTGTTGCTAATTCCTCAGAAACAAAATTGATTTTAGCATCAGGTAACACTTCATGAATAAAGTTTACAAACTCACGTGTATTCTTATAAGCATCACTAATTCGTTGCGTCATCGAAGGCATTTGTGCAGCCAATATTTCGTATTGAAGTGGTGTAGCCTCGTTATCGCAAATGTGCAAGTGCTTTTCTATTTTTTCGATTAACGCGTTGGTTGTTTTATTTCCAACACAGTATCCAGCAGTACATTTTCCACCACTAGGGAATTTAGAACCACTAGCAAACGAAATAGTTCTAATATTGGCTAACATGTCTGTATCTCCTAAAAAGTGAACATTCGGACAAAAAGTTTGGTCTAAAATAAACACAGGATCAACCGCTGTTTCACCCGTTGGAGTCGTACGTTTTTTATTCAAAACATCTCTTAAATCGGTAAGATTAGGGACTTCTACTCTTGGGTTGGTCGGAATTTCAGCAATGATATACGGAATCGCATCTTGTGCTGCAATGTTGGTTAACACGGTATCGATACTTTCTACCATATCATTGTCTCCATCAACAGGTAAATCAACAATATCTACGTTGTTTAAACAAGCAGCAACACGTCTCGCTTGGTCGTTTGTACCACCGTAACAGTTTGGAGGCACTACAATTTTAATCGCTTTTCCTTTATGGTTTTCAAGAGCATCGTCAATCAATCCCATTAAAATAGCATATTGTATTGAAAGTCCACTTGAAGCTACTAACGCTTTTGTGCTGGTGTTGGTAATTTCATTGATGAGTCTCTCAACCTTTGCTTTGTTTTGTGCTACGTCAGTTACTGTAACCTCATACGGCTCATCGATAAGGCTTTTTAACGCTTTTAACGAATTAGATGGAGTCATGGCAATAGTTTCTCTTCTTCTTACATGTTGAATTTCTGAAATATAAGAATCGTTTTGCTCTCCGTTTACTAATAAAAAGCTTCCTAATTCTGGATGTGTGTTGATGTAAAAATCAACGTTTGGTACAATGGTAAAGTTGCAAATAGTTTCTTGTTCAACAATCAATACGGTGCTGCCGTCAAACTCAGGAATAGCTTCAACACTATCCACCTTTTTTAACTCAAATTGATATCCGTATACATTTTTAATTACCTCTGCATCAAAAAAGCTAGGGATTTCATTGGTGTACACTATTTGCGTATTTTTATTAGCAAACAAGTTCGCTCTTAACACAGCCAATACAGGAACTGTTTGTGACGAAAAACTAATTACATTTGCTGCTTTTGTGTTGTATAGTTTGGCTATCGTCCACTCTAATACAGACGATAACGGATGCCCTAAACGAATATAATCGTATGCAGTTGGCAACTTGCTTAAAGCTGAAGCAGTAGCATCGTTGTTTTTATACAAATCTTCAAACTGTTCTAAAAACTGAGTTTTGGCTAGTTTTTCTACATAAATATCCAGACGGTGCGTGGTTAAGTTTAACCAATCTGCTGGCATATTTTCTACAACATTTTTTATATAGGTATGTAAGTTTTTGTCTTGCATTATAGGTGTCTTTTAATAAGACTGCAAGATACGTTAATTAGATTTTTTTAGAAAGAGTTGAGAGTTTTGTTTCGTTATCGTTTTCTTATAGTAAGAAAAATAATGGATTATAGTTTATTATTGAATGATGCCTTTCTTTTCAAAGGTTCTTTCAATTACCAACTTCAAACCTTTTTGCATTTTTATAACTTTTTCTTCTTCTTGATTTTCTGGTTTTAATTGATTCTTAATAGAGCTAAACTCGTACCCAAAAAACTGATGAAACCCTATCAAGAAGAAAGTTGATAGCATTAAATTATTGTGAGTAATCAGGTACTCCATATCAGACTTGAATTCCTTGGATTCTATTTGGATTTTTTTTTCTTTGTTTAAATATTCAAATCCTTTTGGTATTGGTTCCTTTACCGGAAACCCATCATAATGTTTTACACAGTTACTTATCCAGTTAATTTTTCTAGTTATATAAAAGTTATTTACTGTTTTTTTTAAAACAATATCAAATTCATTTCTCAGATAATTTTCAAGAGGAATAAATTCATTTTCGAAATCCAAGCCTTTGAAGAATTCATCCATTAAAGGTAAAAGTCGTTTGATATACCCTTCATATTTGTGATAAGCACCAACGTATCCAAGACGTATAGTTTCATAGTAATTCTCTTTGAGTTCCTCTTCATTAATATGAAAAAAGTCTTTGTATTTTGAATGTTTTATTTCTCTTTTTGCCTCAATTATAGAATTGCGAGAAGCGGGAAGGTAACATTGAATGAATAGGTTTTGATAAGCATTAAACTCTGAAACAAGCCTAACAACAAAATTGAAGAATTTATTACCCATTGGATCATTTTGGGTTAAATCAAAATTCTTAATTTTAGAGAACTCTTTTAAAAGGTTTTCAACTATTAAATCGATTGAATTTTGTTTTTTCATTTTAATCAAATGTTACTTAATGTAATTAATTAAGCTTATAAGCTCACTTTAATGTTAAATATTTACTGATAACTAGTTGTTCAAATAGCTTTAGAACCAAACCAAAAATTAACTAGTCTCCTCCGTATCCAGTTTATCTATTTCATAACTCATATATTCTTTATACAGTTTTGCGATAGACTTGGTTTCCCCAAGTATGGTGAGTACATCATCTGTTACTAAAACAGTTGAACCGTTAGGAGTAAACGTTTTATCGTTTCTTTCAACCAAAGCCACTAAAACATCTTTTGGTAACTGAATATCCTTTAGCTGTTTTCCAATCATAGTGTCTTGCGGAGTTCCTTCAAGTAGTTTGATGCTTACAAATCGCTCATTTTGTAGTAAAAACTCTTTAATTTCTCTGTGGCTATCCATTTTAAGCAAGGTTTTTACGATTTTTTCTCGTTCAAAAATATCAAGAAGTCTCGATAGCATACGGAGTTGTTGTTTTGGGTTTTCATCAGAATTAATTAGAAAAGCACAGATTTGTATGGGCTTTTTAAATTCATAATCACCCGAAGGAAGTGTTCCTTCAATTGGTTTTTTAGAAATTACAATTTTCATGGAAGGATGCGAAACACTTTTGAATTTAGCATGAAAAACTAAAATACCTGGTAAAGTTATAATAGATTCATCAGGAACAGACTGAAAAAATTTGTGTAGCACACCTTCTTTATTGAGGTCTAATTCTTTACAAAAGTAATCGGAAACCTTGTTTAAGACTTTGTCAAAATCCGTAGGCTTTTTAAATATCTTTATTTTCGAAGTAATTACGGTTTCATCAAAAGGATCGCCTTCACGAAGTCCTTTTTCTTTTAAAATGGTCATTAATTCGTTTTCCAATTCATCGTATTGATGTCTTCCTAAAAGAGCAAACCAATGAAAAATAGCGCCTTCTCGTTTTACTTTTCCTTTAGAATAAAAGTGATACCAAAGTAGCCCGATTAGAATAATTCCTGAGGTAAAAAGTACGGGCATCCATCCTAGGTAAATAATAAGAATAAAGGAAATGACAATTCCGACAACTTGCATAAACGGATATAGTGGCGATACATACCCAGGATCGTACGATTCTATTTTACTTTTTCTAAAAACAATAACAGAGAAGTTGATGAAAATGAAAATCAATAATTGAAAGGTACTCGCAAGCTTTACAATACCTTCTTCTGAGAGTACTAAAATGAATACTATAATTAGTGCTGTGGTTAAAAGGATAGCAACTACGGGACTTCCTTTTTTGCCAATTCTTGCTAAAACAGCAGGAAACAGTTTGTCGCGCCCCATGGCAAACGGATATCGTGATGCAGACAACAATCCTGCATTTCCTGTAGAAGCAAAAGCGGCAAGTGCTGCTATTGACATTAATATAACTCCTACATTGTAGGGAGACCATTTAAAAAGTTGTTCGGCAGCTTTGGCAGCTGGTGCCATTTCGTTGGCAAAAGTTGCAGGCTCAATAAGAGCAACCATAATAAAAACACCCAAACCATAAATTAATCCGGTAACAACTAAAGAGAGAATCATTCCTAAAGGAATATTTCTTTCAGGATTTTTAATTTCTTCTGCAACACTTACTATTTGAGTGAGACCTAAATAAGAAACAAAAACAAAACCTACGGTTGTGAATAAGCCGCCAAATCCGTTTGAAAAGAAAGGAGTAAACTGTTTACTGATGGCTTCGTTAGTGATAGTATCTGAAGTGGCGATGGTAAAAAGTCCATCAACAATAAAACCCACTAAAATGATTAACAGAAATATGACAAACACTTTTTGAAAGGCGGAGGTTTTTTTAGCTCCAATTAAGTTTAACGCCATGAAAAAAAGTGTAGCTATAATGGCAACTGCTTTGGTGGGAACGTCCCAAAATATAGCCGCATAAGCACCAATACCAATAATAGCAAAGGCAGTTTTAAGCATTAAAGCGAAATAGGTACCGAGCCCACCAATGGTTCCCATAAGTGGCCCTAAACTTCTGTCTAAAAAAAAGTAAGCACCACCAGATCGTGGTAAAGCTGTTGATATTTCAGCAATACTAAACATAGTGGGGAGTATTAATACCCCTGCAAGTAAATATGCTAAAAACACAGACGGACCTGTGTAATGTGAGGCGATTCCTGGTAATAAAAAGAAACCAGAACTAAACATAGCTCCAGTACTTATGGCAAAAACATCAAATAACCCTAAATTTTTTTTAGTTTATTTCTCATAGTTTTTTACGATTAAGGCTTACAATTAAGTGGTTAGACCGCAAGAAGATATGAAAAAAAATACACTTTTTTAAAGTGGTTTAGCTAAAAGGATGTTTCTAGGGCTTTGTTTTATACTATAATAAAAATGTTTTGGTAAGGGTTTTTACGCAATTTTTGTTCCGTTTTTAACAGCACGTTCGGCAGTTAAAAGCGTTACTTCTTTATCATCACCTAAGCCGCCTAATACCAAGCATTCGCTCATCATATTGGCAATTTGTTTTTTTGGGAAATTTACGACTGCTACCACTTGTTTTCCTATCAAGTCTTCAGGTTGGTATAGTTTGGTAATTTGTGCTGAGGTTTTTTTTATTCCGTAGTCGCCAAAATCTACCTGCATTTTATACGCAGGATTTTTTACTTCTTCAAAAATTTCTGCAGAAATAATCGTACCAATGCGCATTTCAACTTTTGTAAAATCGTTCCAAGTAAGTGTGTTCTCTTCCATATATTTTTAATTATTTGTTGCCTAACAATCGTTTTGCAGCTGTAAACGGTGTGGTTTTTCCGTTTTCTAGTTTAGCAACTTCTTGTTGTAACAATTCTTTAATTTTTGGGTTGTTATAAAAATTACTTTTTAGTTGCTGATTAATGGTTTCTAACAACCAATAGTTGTTCTGTTCGTTTCTTTTTTGTTGAAAATATCCAGAGTTTTTTGCCAGCGTAATGTATTCATCAATCATCGTATGAATAGCATCAATCCCTTGATGATGAAGTGCACTTGCCAACAAAACTTTGGGTTGCCAACCACTATCTTTTGGCGGATATAAATGTAAGGCTCTGTTAAACTCCACTTTGGCAATCTTCGCATTTTTTTCGTTACCGCTGTCTGCTTTGTTAATCACAATCGCATCTGCCATTTCAATAATTCCGCGTTTAATTCCTTGTAATTCATCACCAGCACCTGCCAACTTCAACAATAAAAAGAAATCGGTCATAGAATGTACGGCAGTTTCTGATTGACCAACACCTACAGTTTCTATAATAATGGTATCAAATCCTGCTGCTTCACATAAAATAATACTTTCGCGTGTTTTTTGAGCTACTCCACCCAGTGAAGTCCCAGAAGGAGAAGGGCGGATAAACGCATTTTCATCAGTAACCAATTCTTCCATACGAGTTTTATCTCCTAAAATACTTCCTTTGTGTACCGAGCTACTTGGATCTACTGCTAATACCGCAACTTTTTTACCTAGTGAAGTCAAATGTTTACCGAAAGACTCGATAAATGTACTTTTTCCAACTCCAGGCACTCCTGTAATTCCAATTCGTACCGATTTATTGGCATGTGGCAAACAAGCTTCTAAAATTTCATTTGCTTGTTCTTGGTGTTTTGGATTGGTGCTTTCTACTAAGGTAATCGCTCTACTTAAAAAAGGAATGTTTCCTGCTAATATTTGGGTTACAAATTCTTCGGTAGAGGTGCTTTTTCTTCTGCTACGTTTTATTTTTTCTGCGGAAGCTTTGCTAGTCGTTTGTCAGGTTGTGAAACCCCGTCTTTTTCAGTAAGTGCAGATTTGTTTTTATCGGTCATTGTATAGCTAAAACAGAATAATAATGTAAATTTAGAAATAAAAATGCAGGAAAATGCAACGGAGTATAAAAAGACTCGTCTTTAGGGTAAGAAATCAAGAATGAAATCAACCAAACAGATACATCAACCGGTTATAGATGCCTGTAAAAATAATGATGCAAAAGCGCAAATGCAATTGTATGATTTGTATTGTGATGCTATGTACACAGTGGCATTACGGTACGTGAAAGATTCATTTACTGCGGAAGATGTGATGCAAGAAGCGTTTATAAAAGCGTTTAAAAATATGGATTCTTACAAAGAAGAAGTAACGTTTGGGGCTTGGTTAAAAAGAATTGTGATCAATCAAAGTATTGATTATTTAAAAAAGAGAAAATTAGAATTGATTTCGATTAATGAAGAAACTACCACATTGGTAGATGATGATCATGAGAATTGGAATGTAGCTTCAACGATATCGTATCAGGATATTGTAAACTGTATTCAACAATTAAAAGAAAAATACAGAATAGTGTTGACGCTGTTCTTATTGGAAGGTTATGACCATGGAGAAATTTCACAAATATTAGGAATTTCGGAAGTGAGTTCGAGAACACATTTATTACGAGGAAAAAAGCAAGTACAAGAGCAATTAAAAGCAGTACATCATGTCTAGAGATCTTAGAGAAATACTAAAAAATGAGGTTGAAAACTCAACGGAGTTATCAACAAATCACAGACAGCGTTTTCAACAAAAGTTGCTAGATGAATTGCACGAAAAACCATCAACAAGAAAATCATATCAATGGTTATTTGTAGCTGCATCAATTATGTTGTTGGTGAGTATAGGGGTTAAATTTTATCCAACAAATAATATAGAATCAGACATTATTGATATTCCAGAAGAATATCGAACTCAAATTAGTTTAGGTTCTATTTCACCAGAATTAAAAACGGTGGAAGATTATTATGTAAACACTATTAACTACGAGTTAAGTCAATTAGAATTAACAAGTGCTAATAAAGAACTTTTTGATGGTTATTTAACCAAGATAGGTGAATTAACCAAAGAATATAAATCGCTAACTCAAGAGCTCAATACAAAAGGAGTTAACGATGATACTATCAATGCATTGATTGGAAACCTGCAACTGCGTTTACAGCTGTTAAAACGTATGCAAAAACAATTACAAGAATTTAAAAATCCAACTCAAAATGACATTCAAACAATTTAAAATCAGTGTTTTTTCACTGTTTATAACGGGGGTTGTATCTGCACAGCAGTACAATAAAAAGTTTAGTGAAAATTTTAAAACCAATAAAGATGTAGTGGTTGCTATAAATGCGTCTAACGCTGAAATAGATGTAACTACATGGAACAAAAACGAAGTTTCGGTAGAAGCAATTGTTGAGATTGAAGGGCTAGATAAAAAGGAGGCTCAAAAATATTTAGACAATTGGAAATTTGAAGCTTTAGGAAACAAAAGTAAAGTGCAAATTAATGCCAACCGAAGTAGTTTTCGTTCTGTAGGAAGTGACAATATTGTCTTTTTTAATTCGTCGGATAATAATTATCCGAAAGTATTTCAATTTGATGGTGATGATGAGGTAGTGGTAATTCCTGAAGTAAGAATTCCAGAAATGCCTGAGATGCCAGAGATTCCTGAAATTGAAATTCCAGAAATCAATTTTGAAGAAATTGTAACGGGATTAGAAGATATAGAGTTCGATTTTGATAAGTATGCAAAAGACGGTGATAATTACTTTTTTCAATGGAAAGACGGTGTAAACGATATTACGATTAAATCGAAAAAAGAATGGGAAGAATTCAAGAAAACAGCTAAATACAAAGAGTTTAAAAAGCATCAAGAAGAACGAAAAAAAGAAATTCAAGAAGAATTAAAAAAGATTAAGGTAGAAAGAATTAATCAAGAAGAACTTAGAAGAGAAGTGGCGAGAGCTAGAGCTGAGGTTCGAAAAATTAATAGAGAAGAGATCCGAAAAGAGATGGCGAAAGCTAGGGAAGAAATGCACAAGGCTAGAGAAGAGATGCATAAAACAAGAAAGGAAATACATAAAAACAGTGTTAGCTATTCTTTTTCATCAGATAGTAACAACTTTATGGTAAATGGCAAAAAAGTAAAAGTTACCAAAAAAATTATGGTAAAAGTACCAAAATCAGCAACGTTTGATTTGAATACGCGTCACTGCAAAGTTACGCTGCCAAAAACGAAGGCTTCAGGAAAAGTAAGTTACGGAACTTTTAAAGCAGATGCTATTGATGGCGGAAAATTAACCGTGTCTTATTCGCCAGTAACTATTAATTCATTAAACGCTTGTACGTTGTTTTTAAATAATGTAACCGATGCTCAATTAGCGTCGGTTACTAACGCAACGGTAAATTCCAATTCTTCTGAAGTAAAACTTAATAATGTATTTAATGATGTTAAAGTTAATAGTGATTTTGGAGAGTTAGAAATTGTAAAAATACATCCTAACTATAATACTTTTAAAGTTTTTCTAAACTCATCTAAAGCAAATATAAATATATTGTCAATTAAGAAGAAATTAATATATGATATAGGAAAGAAATCTCCTGAGTTTGCTTCAGAGCCGTCGATGAAATTTACTATCCATAAACCTAAAGAAGAGATTAATGGGAGTTTTACAATTTTATCAAATGATAAAAAAGTAGAAATAAAAGGAAAATACAGTCAACTAGAGCTGAAAAAACAGTAGATATATGTAAATAAAACTACTTTTTCCTTAACAAAAATACTGCTAAATTCCATTTCTGTATTCTTTTTAAAGTGCCTATCTTAGCGTTTGTAAATAGTCACTTTTACTATGGAATTATACAAAGAAAATCAACTTAAAATATATAACTCTTTAAGCAAATCAAAAGAGCTTTTTAAACCAGTAACTGAGGGGCGCGTAGGAATGTATGTGTGTGGACCAACAGTTTATAGCAACGTGCATTTAGGAAATATTAGAACCTTTATGTCGTTTGATATGGTTTTTCGTTATTTACTACACTTAGGCTATAAAGTACGTTATGTACGTAATATTACCGATGCAGGTCACTTAGAAAATGATGCAGATGAAGGTGAAGATAGAATTGCTAAAAAAGCGCGATTAGAAGAAATTGAACCTATGGAAGTGGTTCAGCGTTACACGGTAGATTTTCATACAGTAGCCGCAAAATACAATTTTTTACCACCGAGTATAGAGCCAACTGCAACAGGACACATTGTAGAGCAAATAGAAATGATTAAAGAAATCATGGAAAAAGGTTTTGCTTACGAAGTAAACGGATCGGTGTATTTCGATGTGTTAAAGTATAATGAGAAGAATAACTACGGAATTCTTTCAGGGCGTACTATTGAAGATGCTATTCATAATACAAGAGTTTTAGACGGACAATCAGACAAGAAAAATCCACAAGACTTTGCACTTTGGAAAAAAGCAGATGAGCGTCATATCATGCGTTGGCCTTCTCCTTGGAGTGATGGTTTTCCTGGTTGGCATTTAGAGTGTTCGGTAATGAGTACCAAGTATTTAGGAGAACAATTTGATATTCATGGTGGAGGAATGGATTTGAAATTCCCGCATCATGAATGTGAAATTGCGCAATCGCATACTTGCTCAGGAGTACAACCTGTTAATTATTGGATGCACGCTAATATGTTACTGTTAAACGGTCAGAAAATGGCAAAATCTACAGGAAACTATATTTTACCTGATGAAATTTTAACAGGAACAAACGCTATTTTACCAAAGGCGTTTAATGCAGGTGTGGTACGTTTCTTTATTATGCAGGCACATTATCGTAGTATCCTAGATTTTTCAGGAGAAGCCTTGTTAGCTTCTGAAAAAGGGTATAATAAATTAATGGAAGCGATAAATGCTTTAGATAAAATAACTGCTGGCGCAACTTCAACATTTGATATTACTCAATGGAAAGAGGATTGTTATGCTGCTATGAATGATGATTTTAACACGCCTATTTTAATTTCTCATTTATTTGAAGCCGTTAAGGTTATCAATCAAATAAAAGAAGGAAATGCTAGTTTAACTGAGGAAGATTTAACAATGTTAAAAGAAACCATCAAGGCATTTGTTTATGATGTTTTAGGATTGTTAAATGAAACTTCTGAAGGAAATAATTCTGATAAATTAGACGGTGTGGTAGAAATGTTAATTACCATGCGTAAAGAAGCCCGCGAGAACAAAGATTGGGCATTGTCAGATGAAATTCGTGATAAGCTACTTGCTTTAGGTATTCAATTAAAAGACGGAAGAGAAGGAACAACGTTTACAGTGAATTAAATAATAGCTCAATGAGCTAATGATTTAATGAAACAATGATTTAATGAGTTAATTCGATAATGAGTAAATGTGTTAATGAAGTAAGATGTTATTTCGAGCACAGTCGAGAAATCTTTAGTAATATTGAAGAAGCCTTAAAAAATCAAAATTTGAAACTAAAAACGATCATAGCATACCCGTTTATATTGTTGGTGCGATTTTATCAAACAGCCATATCTCCGTTTACACCCGCTACATGTAGGTATTCACCTACCTGTTCAAGCTATACAATAGAAGCATTACAAAAACACGGATTGTTTTATGGTGGATGGTTGGCATTGAAAAGAATTTTTAGTTGTCATCCGTGGGGCGGTAGTGGTTATGATCCTGTTCCTGAAAAAAAAGAAAAAAATAATCGTCATTAAGAGCAATAACTTCGTGAAGGTTTGCACTCAATTTGACAAAATAATAAGTGTAAAGATTCATTAATTGAAAGATTTCCCGTAATGTTGTTTTTCAATTTTTAAATCTTTTAATTTTTTAATTAGAAATATGAATTTTTTATCCATAGTGTGGGATTGGAACCCAGAATTAATAAATATTGGAGGTTTTGGTATTCGTTGGTACAGCTTAATGTTTGTAGCAGCATTTATATTAGGACTTCGATTAATGAAAAAGATTTACATCAACGATAACATTCCTGTAGAAAAATTAGATCCGTTATTTATGTACGTATTCGTTTCTATGTTAATAGGAATGCGTTTAGGAGATGTATTTTTTTACAGTTGGGATTATTACCAAAACCACTTACTAGAAATTATTTTACCAATTAAAAAGCAAGAAGGAGCTTCTGCTTTATTTGGGTTGTTAGATGGATGGAAATTTACAGGATTTACAGGGTTTGCAAGTCATGGAGCGGCGGGCCATTGCTATTCCGATAGCAATGTATTTCTACGCTAAAAAACATTTAAACAAACCATGGTTGTTTATTTTAGATAGGTTAGGAATTATGGTTGCCTTAGCAGGATTTTTTATCCGCTTTGGAAACTTCTTCAACTCAGAAATCTATGGAAAACCAACGGGAAGCAGCTTTGGAGTAATTTTTAAACTAGCAGGAGAAACTGTACCACGTCATCCAACCCAATTATACGAAGCATTTAGCTACTTAGTCTTGTTTTTTGCATTGTGGTATTTCTACTGGAAAACAGATAAAAAGAATCAAACAGGATTCTTATTTGGGTTGTTCATGGTTGTTTTATGGTCGTTACGTTTCTTTATAGAGTTCTTAAAAGAAGCACAAGTAGAAGGACGTGAAGACTGGGTTTTCAACTCGTTAAATACAGGTCAAGTATTAAGTATTCCGTTAGTGTTAATCGGTTTCTGGTTAATGTTTAGAAAAACGAAGTAAGAAATATATAAAATAAAAACTCCAAGTGAAAGCTTGGAGTTTTTTTATGGAAAGTAGTGATATTATGTGCGTAAAATTTTCTCCATTTTACGTCCTTTAGCTAATTCATCTACTAGTTTATCTAAATAACGAACCTGTTTAGTTAACGGAGTTTCTATTTCTTCAATTCTGTAACCACATATAACACCAGAGATTAAATCAGAATTTGGGTTGAGCGTCGCTTCTTCAAAGAAAGTTTTAAAAGTAACTTTTCTGTCAACTAGCTCGTTTACTTTTTCAATATTAAAACCAGTTAACCATTCAATTATTTGATGTAGTTCTTCTTTGGTTCTTCCTTTTTTCTCAACTTTTGTAATGTAATGAGGGTATACAGAAGAGAAGGTTATTTTGGCTATTTTTTCGTCGTGTTCTGGTGTTGTTTTCATAATGCTATATTAATTTGAAACAAATTTAAGTCCTATTATTGAAGCGATTAATGTTGTGATAAAGAACAAACGCCAAAAGGTAGCAGGTTCTTTAAAAACGAAAATTCCTATTAGTACAGTTCCTACAGCACCAATTCCTGTCCAAACCGCATAAGCCGTTCCAATAGGTAATTCTTGAGTAGCTTTCATAAGAAGTAACATGCTTATTGATAAACAAACTAAAAAGCCGATATACCAGTAAGTAGCTTCAGTTCCTGTGGCCTCTTTTGCCTTTCCTAAGCAAGTTGCAAATGCGACTTCAAAAAGTCCAGCAATAATTAATAAAATCCAATTCATTTTTGTTCAGAAAGAAAATAAATTCAGTATTCACTATACGAAAATAACTAATTAACAGAAACAAAGTAGGGTAAGTTTATAAACTTCCATAAGACCAGTATATTTTCTGTTTAAAAAGTTTAACAAGAAAGAATCAATTAGTTTAATTTAAGAGAGATTCTCTTGGTTTTGGCATTAATAATGTACCTTGCACCCTTTTAAACACAACATTTTATAGATACATTATTTCCCAATAATTAAGAGACACTTTTTTTATGCGTTGTTTTAAAGAGTTTAGTTTACTTTTTTAAAGAAAGTAGCAGATACAGTTTCAGTATTTCCAACATTGTCAGAAACTACAATTTTAAAAAGATGTTTACTTCCTTCTAATTTTTTATCACTAAAATCATAGGTTAAAATTCCTTTTTTGTGGTTTAATTCCATTAAAATCCACTGACCATTAATAGTAGCGCGGTAGTTTTTTACACCGGTTTCAGCATCTTTAATTTTAACTTTTAGGGTCTTATTTTTAGAAATCCACTGATTATCGCTAAAGTTATACAGTTGAATAGTAGGTTTTTTAGTGTCAAAACGTAAAGCGTAACTACCTAAAACTTTAGTGGTAGTGTACACCTTGTCTATTTTTTTCTTGGTTGAAGTGTATCTAGGATATTTAGGGTTGGTAACATTAGCAATGTACACATGCTGTTTTTGATCTTCGGTTAAAAAAGAAGTTTCAAAAGTAAGAGTATATCGTTTATCAAGCGGAATGGTAGGTTCATGAATTTTAGCCGTACCGTTTTCTACCTTAAAGTCGATGAAACAATCGGTATAAAAGGTATTTTTAGGAAAGGCTACTGTAACATTTTTTTGATGAAATTTATTGAACTCAGCAGCAGTGATTTTGTAATCAGTAGTGTCTTTCTCCTTAAAAACTAAATTGCTTTTTACTCCTTGTACCGGAATCCTAATTTTAGAAGTGTTGTTGTCAAAATCTTTGGCTATAATTTCAATATTGTAATTAGCATTTTCATCAATATTAATTTTACCGTTATTTATAAGATCTTCGTATAAACTCAATTTATTAGCGGCCACTTTATGGGTTTTTTGAAGTCGATTTTTATATTTTTTGTAGTGTTTATAGTCAATTAACAAATTAATATACTTCGATTCAGCAAATGAAAAGGTTTCTACATCGTGGTAATACACTCTTTTACCATTTACGTTCATTTCTAAGCTATAAATTCCGTTTTTATTTAAAGCACCATTAAGTCGGTCAAAAACACTAATTCCAAAACCAATGGTACCGCTAGCTGTAATTTTTTCAGCAACATAATTACCGTTACCATTGTTTTTAAAAGAAATAACAGATTCTAAAGAAGAATTATTAATACGAGCATCATCACTTAATGGATAAGCCATCAGTTTTTGTATGGTAGGAGGGGTGTCGTCATGCGCGGTTAATCCAAAATGCATTGGGTTGATAATGTTTTCTGTTTCGGTATCTCTAATTTCATAATGTAAATGTGGACCTCCAGAGCTTCCCGTATCACCAGTATATCCTACAAGTTGACCTTTTTTTACAGGAAACTTATCAGCAGAAAGAAAAAGATTTCCAGTACTATAATTTTCTTTTTTATACTGAATGTCTTTCACATATTTTTGAATTTTTGGTTCAAAATATTTTAAATGCGCATATACGGTAGTATAACCGTTAGGATGTGTAATGTACAAAGCTTTTCCAAAACCATATTGTTGTACTTTAATACGAGAAACATAACCATCTGCAGGGGCATAAATAGGAATCCCTTCTTTACCTTGTGTTTTAATATCGATGCCTGAATGAAAGTGATTGCTGCGCAGTTCACCAAAAGTACCAGATAGTACCACAGGAATTTTTAAAGGGTTAGAAAAATAGTTTTTAGGGTACTGTTTCTGTGCATTAACAGTTGTGATAAATAGTAATAAAATAAGTGAAAAGTAAAGCTTCAAAGTACAATCGTTTTCAAACAAAAATAGTAAAATAATACTAAGTTGTTAAAGGGTTAATAAACAGTGTTTTGGTAAAAAACACTAAAAGTGTTGCTAATTATAAGTTATATTAATAACTTTGTGAATATAGTTTTATTCTCTAAAAATAAATGAGTAACCCTTTAGAAGCAATTCATTTACTGGAAGATAAGTTGAAGAACTTACTTGCTAACTATGAATTTTTAAAAGAAGAAAACCAAGTATTACTTCAGAATAACGCGGAGTTACAAGTTTTATTACAAGAAAAAGAGAAGCAATTAGAAAAACAGCAAAAAGAATATGCTTTGCTTAAAGTTGCAAAAACTATTGAAGGCAGTAATGAAAATACACGAGAAACAAAACTCAAAATAAATACTTTAGTTCGAGAGATAGATAAATGTATTTCTCTTTTGAACACATAAAAAAGGTTCTTTACATGGCAAAAATAAAAGTTAATGTAGTTATTGCAGGAAGAACGTATCCGTTGAGTGTTAATGATACCAATGAAGAAGAAGGGATGCGAAAAGCGGCAAAAAACATTAATGAATTAATAGCTAAGTTTGAACAAAATTATGCGGTAGCAGATAAACAAGATGTATTGGCAATGTGCGCGTTGCAATTTGCATCAAAAGCAGAAATAGTATCGTTAAAAAATACTAAAGAAAACACCGAAGTATTGGAAAAGATAAATGAATTGACTAACTTGCTAGAAAATCATTTATAATACGTTCTTTAAAATATAATATTTAAACATACTGCCTACATTAGTACATCGTTTGTTAAACTCAACGTTATTCAATTATAAAGGATGAGTCATGGTTAGTAAAGCACGCCGATTTTACCTCGGATCCTTGATCAGCCAGTTAATCCTAAACTTGTTTTTTGGAGTTTATGATAACCCTATTAATGTAGGCTTTTTTTATATAATCAAATCACAATTATGGAGGGAATATTATTTCCTGTTTTAGCAGGAATTATAGGCATAGCAATAGGATTTTTTATTGCTAAGATGTTAGAGAAATCTAACGCGAATAAATTAATACAAGAAACAAAAAAAGAGGCAAATAGCATTTTAAAAGAAGCTAAAGTTGAAGCCGAAGCAATAAAGAAAGATAAGATTTTACAAGCTAAAGAAAAGTTTATAGAGTTAAAGTCTGAACATGAAAAAGTAATCTTATCAAGAGAGAAAAAAGTTTCTGATGTAGAAAAGAGAATAAGAGACAAAGAGAGTCAAGTATCTTCAGAGTTAGATAAAACCAAAAAACTTAACAAGCAATTAGAAAAGAAAGAAGCTGATTTTGACTACAAAATTGAATTCTTAGAGAAAAAAGAATCTGAAGTTGAAAAAATGCACAAGCGTCATGTAGATATGCTTGAGCAAATTTCTGGTTTATCTGCAGATGAAGCTAAAACAGAATTAGTAGCTTCCTTAAAAGATGAAGCTAAAGCTGATGCGATGTCTTTTATTCAAGATACGGTTGAAGAAGCTAAAATGACTGCACAACAAGAAGCTCGTAAAGTAGTATTAAATACAATTCAGCGAGTTGGAGTAGAGCAAGCAGTAGAAAACTGTGTGTCGGTATTTAACTTAGAGTCTGATGATGTAAAAGGTAGAATTATTGGTCGTGAAGGACGTAATATTCGTGCATTAGAAGCAGCTACAGGTGTTGAGATTATTGTTGATGATACTCCAGAAGCAATCATTTTATCTTGTTTTGATCCTGTTCGTAGAGAAATTGCTCGTTTATCAATGCATAAATTAGTAACTGATGGTAGAATTCACCCTGCGAGAATTGAAGAGGTTGTTAAAAAGACTGAAAAACAAATAACTCAAGAGATTATTGAAGTAGGTAAACGTACGGTTATCGATTTAGGAATTCACGGTTTACACCCTGAATTAATTAAAACAGTTGGACGTATGAAGTATCGTTCTTCTTACGGTCAAAACTTACTACAACACTCGCGTGAAGTAGCTAATTTATGTGGTATTATGGCTGCAGAAATGGGCTTAAATGCTAAAGCAGCGAAGCGTGCTGGATTGTTACATGATATCGGTAAAGTGCCAGAAACAGAAAGCGAATTACCACACGCATTATTAGGAATGCAATGGGCTGAGAAGTATGGTGAAAAACCAGATGTATGTAACGCTATTGGAGCGCACCACGATGAGATTGAAATGAAGAGTATGTTATCTCCGATTGTTCAGGTGTGTGATGCTATTTCTGGTGCAAGACCAGGAGCACGTCGTCAAGTATTAGATTCGTACATTCAACGTTTAAAGGATTTAGAAGATATTGCTTTTGGATTTAACGGAGTACAAAAAGCGTATGCTATTCAAGCAGGACGTGAGTTAAGAGTTATGGTTGAAAGTGCTAAAGTAAACGATACCAAAGCAGCTGAATTATCATTCAACATTTCTCAAAAGATTCAAAATGATATGACGTATCCAGGTCAAGTAAAAGTTACGGTTATTCGTGAAACTAGAGCTGTAAACGTAGCTAAGTAATTACACGAAATTAAATAGAATAAAAATCTACCTCATCAATTTTGATGAGGGATTTTTTTATTAATCTTGGTTTCTTCTTGATTTTCCTCTTTGCTCAGACTTCCCTTTTTTGTAATATTTATCGTCTTTGTTCTTACGTCTTTTAATTATTTTACTCTTTTTACCAATCTTAGCATTCGGTACCGCTCTGTAGTAGTAAAAATCGTTATCCTCTCTAAATTGACGATAGTTTCTGGTAAAATCTTTTCTGTAAAAATAAACATCGTTATAATCAAAAATATCACCAATGTTTATATCAATACTTACATCAACTCCGTCATCATAATAGTAATAATCATCATTGTAATGATGGTGGTTACCTGGCTTTACAAATCCTCTGTATCTAGGATTTCCCCATCTATCATATTGAATGCGCAGGTTACCGACTTTAAATAAATTTCCGAATTTGTACTTCATATATACACTACCAATTCGGGTAACATTACCTCTACGATCATAATTAATATGTACATTACCTACACTTCTAACACGTCCGCTTCTATCTCTGTTAATTCGTACTCCGTAATCAGAATATCTGTTGTAATGTGTGTTAAAATCGAAATCACCATTTAAAAATACATGAAATTGAATTCCTCTTTCAACAAAGGTAACTGCGTCGTTGTGGCGAATAGTAACCCCAATTTTGCTAGTTGATTTTGTAATGTTGTCGTCTGCTTTTACTGTGCTTAAAGACATCATTGCTAATAATAATAGTATCCCTGTTCTCATAATTGCTAATTTTAGGGTTATGCTTACTCTATATGCTTTTCGGCTTCCGCATTTGTTAGGGTAATTTTCAAAGAACGTGCCAAAAAATAAAAAGACTGTTTTTTTGAAGTGTTTTTTAAGGTTGATTTATTTTGTATAATCCTGTAATTCAGCGTGTTGTTTATGGTTTAAAAAATAATTTACTTCTTCTGCTGAAAAGTTCTATATTTATACAACTTACTTTAAAACTTATACATACGAATGGTTGAAGCTATCGAGAAAAATTTACAACGAGGAATTAAACTATTAACAGCAATAACAGACGAACAATACAGCGATAAATCAATACCTCCGTACTATTCAAGCATAGGAGCGAATATGAGACATATTTTGGATGTTTTTGCTTGTGTTTTTAACGGACTCGATAAAAAATGTGTAGATTTTTCTGATAGAGAACGAAACCAATTAGCAGAAGAAAAAACAACGTTCGGAATCGCTTATTTTAATGAAGTAATTACTCAATTACATTGTTTACAATCAGAAGATTTTGATGAAATTATTTCTGTTACAGACGATTTGGGTACAGGAAAAGTAACAGCAAATTATACCTTAGGAAGCGCATTAATTCAAGCGCATAGCCATGCGATACATCATTTTGCAAGTATTGGGTTTATTATACATCAATTAGGAATAGAATTGCCTGATGCCGATTTTGGTTATAATCCAACAACTCCAAAGAAAATATTAGTAGAGTAAGTATTATCGGTTAATATATACCCAACCTTTTTTATGCTTTTGATAGGTATTAGGTTTATCACCTAATTCTAAATAATAGAAGTAAGTAGCTGCAGGAAGTTTGTCTTCTTTGTTAATGGTAGCTCTTCCGTTAGAAGTACCATCCCAGTTGTTTTTGTAGTTTTCAGTTTGGTAAACAATATTTCCCCAACGATTGTAAATAACTAATTTATTGTGAGGGTATTCCTCAACTTCATCAAAAACTAAGAAATCGTTTAGATTATCGCCATTAGGAGATATTAGAATATTATTATTGTTGTCTTTTATTTCGTCACTCATCAAAGAACCAATGGTAATTGCCTCATAGTTATCAGGAACAAAGGCAGCAGAGGTAATTGTTCCTTCCGATAAATCTCCGGTGACTTCTAGTACATCTAGGTTTACCCATTGATTTTCGGTTTTACTCCAACCTACTACAATTAATTGTGAAATTTGATTGACTAAGGAAGAAATATCGCTACGGCTATTCCATGTTAATGTAATTTGAGTTTCATTATTTCCATCTAAATCCCAAAACTCTGTTTGACTAATATTTTCAATGATCGCTTGTTTTTGATCAGTTAAAAAATTAGCAGTAAATGTTGTTGGAAAATTAGGGTCTTCGTAAAAATAGGCTCCTTTAAACGTATAATATCTGTTGGCATTCGGAATACTCATTGGACGTAACATAGCGCCATCTCCCACAGGAAAGGTAAAATCAGAAGTATTTTTATTTCCTTGTTTTAAAGAGGTGTAGCCGTTCACATGTCGCTCATCGTCTTCACCTGCATAGAAATCATAATCGATAAAATCGAGCGTTATATTGGTGTTATTTCTAGGAGTAATTACTTGTCCGTTAATAAAGTCTAATTGATTACGTACTCCAAGAGAATTGAATAACTCTAGATTTTGTAACGCATCAACTTCTACATTAAAAAAAGTAACACTATTAGTACCGGAAATCGTTCTTACTTCATTATCAGCATAGAAACCAGCAAAACCGGTATAATTATCTAGTGTACCATCATTAATAACATTGGTATGGAAACCTACTTGAGCTCCATCGTGCAATTGAACGTTACCAGAATTAAAAAAAGCAGTTTGGGAATAAGTATTGATTATCAAACCAAAGAAAAAAAAAGAATAAAAATATTTTTTCATGGTTTACTTTTTAAAAATTTAGGACAGTAAACATGAATTCTCTGTTTATTAAACTTGCATAATAATTTTTTATTTCTACTTTAAAATCACTTGGTGTTTGATCGTAGTAGCTAATAACTATGTATTGATTAACACCAGTACCGTTGGCAAAGGGGGTTAGTTGTATAGTGTAATTAGCATCCGTTCGTTGAGCAGCAGGTATATTAATTTGGTATCTGCCTGTTCCTAATCGTGCTACGGTATATCCAGTAGTAATTTTAGCAACACTACCATCGGCATTAATTTTACCCATTGCTTTTATTGGTGAGTTGTAATACACTCCACCGTTAGCTCCAGTAGATATTTGATTATTAGTTTCAGAAGCAACTAATTTTTTCTTTTCAACAACACCATTTGCATCGGTTGTTAAAATGTCATTATTTGTAGTAACAGTAGATATATCTCTAATACGTACTTTACCATTAACATCTAAACGTTCAGAAGGGATAGTGGTATTTATACCAACATTTTGATTAGATTGAAGAATTCTAACTGCTTCAGTATTGTTTGTTCTTAAAGATAAATCTTGAGCATCAGTAGTTCCAATAAAATTATTTGTAGGATTTGTGGCTGAGTTACCAGTAACTTTCCAATTATTATTAATATTGTTTAGAATATTACTAATACTTACCCATCTAGTTCCATCACTCTGTACCTTTAATGTAGTATTATTGTTTATCGTAGATGTATCTGTGTTTGATTCGTTTCTGTAAGTAGAAGAATTAATGTTTCCACCAGATACATTTTTAATTATGTAGATTCTTCCTTTACAGGTATTTGCTGTAGGAAAATTAATTGTAACGTTAGCTATAACAACTACTGTATGATGGTCTTCATTAAGTGTAGTGTTAGAGTTAATTTGTTCAATAGATTTAGAGACAGATCCCTCAATTTGTAAAGTCGAATTAGCTATTAATTTAGGGTTTGTAACACCTCCGTTTGAAGGTGCATTTATATTGTCTGTTACAGAATATTGATTCTGATTAATATTAATACCAAAACGTGTTTTAGCATTCTCAGTAGCATTAGATCCTTGAACTCTAAAAAACTCTTTATAGAACTCTCCATTTCTATAGTCAAATCTTTTGAAAACAATAGGTTCGTTTCCATCATCGGCAATAACAAACTCCAAACGACCGTCATTAGTAGGACCAGCGGAACCTATTTCAAAAAAATCAGTACCTCCAGAACTACCTTTTAACCTAAAACTTCCATTAGAAGTTGTATAAAACATAGGTTTGTAAAAGCTAGCACCGTCAGCTCTAAATTGTAATGCAGATACACCATCAGAACCATTTAAATATACTAACGATTGGTTTGGGTTGTTATAATCAGTTCTAGTTGGTTCGTTTAAGCCTAATGTTTGTCTTCTACCAAACTCTAGCATTGGAGTATTGTTCGAACGAATTTGCATTTTAACATCATCAATCGTTCCTAAAAAATTTGTATTCGTAGTTCCAGTATTACCTGTAATTAGCCAGTTATTCAAAGCAGGATTATCTATCCAATCTACACCGGAGCCTGTAGAGGTTAATATTTGACCAGGAGTTCCAGGAGAGTTATTTATGTCTACAAGATTTTTTTCTAATATAAGATCTTCGTTAATTCTAGTATCACTTCCAATTAAATCTATAAGACCGCCTGTAGCTCTTAAAGCTATAGATCCAGTAGATTCTATGTTAGTGAATCCAGAGTTACGAATATCAAATCGACTAAAGTTTGTAAAATCTAAAGAATTTCCATTTCCATTTAAAATTCTATCTGATGTTAAATTATCGTCGACAGTATAAATGTTTTGAGCTGTTGTAGAGGTAATTAATTTCCAACCGTCTGCAGTATCATAAACCTTTATTTCGTTGTTGGTTGTATCAAACCAAACATCTCCTTCAACAGGGTTAGGGGGTGGATTCCCGTCGTTAGTAGTGTTTACAAGGTTATTATTAATTTTTTGTATCGTTCCTTTATTGTCAATAACCCTAACTTCTTGTGCATTGGTACTTAAAGTAAAAAGTACCAATGCAAAAGTTAGTATAAATGTTTTTATATGTTTAATGTTCTTAGGCATTAAGAAAAATCAAAAATATTTATTATTTTATCCAATGAACCTCAATGATGTCACCAGCATACACTTCCCAATCACTTGGAACTGCTGCTTGTGGTTGAAGAGTTATCGAAGCAGAATCAGCAGCTGTAGCTCCATTGACAACTATATAATCTACATTTGCCACAAGTTTAGCACCATTTCTATATACACTTACTTTTTGATAAACTAAATTTTGTGGAGCACCTGGAAGAGCAGATAAAGCTAAAGTAGAAGGATTGGCAGTGTCCACTATCTCAGCTGCTGCATATACATGTTGACTTCCTTGAACTTCTAATAAGTCTGATAATTGCATTTTTTGAATGGCACCAGTAGCTTCATCTCTGATTAAAACTGTAAAACCAGTAGCTCCTAAACCGTCATTATGATCACCACGATCTTGAGCGTTTGTTGAAGCTGTTGTTACATCTGTAATTAATTGTAGACCATTTAAAGCAAATTCAGTGCCAGCATCCGCAGTTATATATGTGTTGTCTGTTAAAGTACCTCCTAATTGCCAAGTGGTGGTGGTTCTATTAGCCCCATTAGTAGAGGTAATTTGTGTAATACCATTTTTAGATTGTACATACTTAATAGTACCTTTATTGTCTATTAATCTTACTACTTTAGTAGCATCTGCATCTTTGTCTAATCTACCGTCACTAGGATCAGTCGTTTGTGCACTAACAGTACCCATAGCAAGGAAACCAACGGCTACTAAAGCGACTTTTAATTTGTTTGTAATTGTTTTCATAATTTAAAGAATTGATTGCGTTATTAAACTTTTTTTAATTTTTGTTTTATATTAATATAATTGAACGATTCGTATTTCATCACCTGCGTAACAAGTTGCTGCAGATTCTATGGTTATGGTGGTGGCGTTATCTACTGTAAAATCAATACGTACCCCATTTCTATATACATTTATCTTGTCGGTAGTATAAAGCGTTAACCCTGTAAATGTTACTTGTCCGTCAGTAGCAATAATGTCAGTTACTTCTTCTCTTAATAAATTACTAGCCGTTGTTCTTTTAAGGACGCCTGTGGTTCTATCAATAGTTACGATATCATCTGTAGTAACATCTCCGTTTTGTAAACCTGTTATGGCTAAGGTATTGGTAGCATCGGTTTCAATAACCGTAGGTTGTATTAAAACGCCGCCTAACTGAATGGTGTTATTAGCGTTTACCAACAAACCGTTATTGGCGGATGGTGTTGTGTTTGAGTTTAACCAAGTAGTGCCATCGTAAGCATAAATAATTCCCGTACTGCTATCTACATACACATCACCAGCAATAGGGTTTGGGGCAGTACTTGCATTCGGACTTCCGTTTCCTCTTCTCGGGTTGTTGTCGATAGCAATCCAGTTGCTGCCATCCCAAATATGTGTTGTGTTATTTTGCGTGTCGTTTATCCAAAAATCACCTAAACTGTTATTACTAGGAGCAGTACTCGATGTCGTTACGTTAATTCCGCCTCCTGTACCTCCTGTACATAAACTAGCCCAAGCGGTTCCGTTGTACATAAACACACAATTACGATCGGTGTTAAACACCAACGCACCTCGTAAAGGTTGAATTGCGTTCATTTGAGTGTCAGTCATTTTACTAATAACTAAAACCTTGTCTGAACTTTCTAATTCTAAAATGGAATTTGAGTGTATAGAAGAAGGATTGTTCCCAATTTTTACCTGAGCAAAAATAGGGGTTAACAGAAAAATAAGAATTAAAGAAAAGAGTAGTTTTCTTTCCATTCAGTGAGCTAATTAATTGGTTTCTAAGACTCGGGGGATTCTTAGAATACAGGTTCTGTATCTGAGACAAATGTAATAAAAAAGTTTTCTTATTTTGAAAGATGCCTAATTTTTTTTGTGTATTTTTTTAAAACGAGTATTTCACCTAAGAAATGAAAAGGATTTTTATATGGTGTGTTAAAATCGGTGTGATTGGTAGTTGCTATGCAAAAAAGAGACTTCCAATGCGCTCTAATAGCTTTTAAAGCTTTTAGGTAGGTGTAGTTTTCAGAATCGTAAATATGCGTAGGTTCAGCGATGATTCCGTTAATTTCTAAAACCTTAAAATCGGTGCCGTTTTCTAATTCTTCAAACGTATTGTATTTTATGTCAACCCTTCCGTAGTACCAACCAGGAATAGCTTTGCTTAGTTGATCGAAAGTCTTAATTAACTTTTTGCTGATAAGGTGATTACCATTGATAAATTGTGTTCCTTTGGAATGATTTCCTACCGCTGTAAGTTTTATGATTTCGTTTTTCTTCGGAATAGAAGCGAGTTTTTCTTTATGGATTTCAGCAAATAAATCGACGTATAATTTAGCCCTATCATCTGCAAGGATTAATTCTTTTAGATTTGCGTTACCATTTCCTGTTACTGATAGAAAATGTTTCAAGGTTAAAGAAGAAATTTGCCCTGTTTGCTCATTCGGATTTCTATGATAAAAAACGCCACATTCATTTTCGTAGTCTAAAAACTCCTGAATAATAATATTAATAGGATACTTTTCAAGATAGTTTTTAAGTTCTTCTTCGGAAGCTATTTTTTGAACCAACAACCCTCTGAAACCTACATCTGGTTTCGCAATTAAAGGAAAAGCTATTTGTTGCTGATTGATAGCAAAAAGAACGTCCTCAAATTTAGTAGTAGCTTTTACTAAAACTGATTTCGGGCGGTGTTTTTCAGGAACCAATAAAATAGTTTCATACTTACTTTCTGTTCCGTTTCCTGAACTTTTTATACAGGGATTCGTAGCGCTGAAAAAAGTTAAATGTTTAGCTCTTAGTGCCAAATAAAAAGCATAGGGTAGGTTAGGGAGGTAAAACATTGCTGAAGGCCAATGCTCCCAATTCGTAAGTTTTTGTATGGTGTTACTTTTTTTCAAAAAGGTAATCTAGCAAGGTTTTAAATGTTTTAAAACCGAAATATACGGTAAAAAGGGTTAGCAAAATACCTATAACTAACAAACCATAGGCAAAGAAAACTTTTGGAGCTTCTTTAAATATACGGATTGCTTTAAAAGCAATACTTAATACCAGTGGAGATGCAATAAGTAATCCTAAAAAGATTAGGAGTTTTTTAATGCCTTTTTCTAAAGTAGAAGTGTTACTCATTGTTGAAATTTTTAATAGCTTCTCGAACACTTCCGTGTTTTTTTAATAAGTCTGCCGCAGTTTTTTGGTCAATCTGTAACTCAGTCATTAACATTTTTTCGCCTCTATCAACTAGTTTGTTGTTTGATAGTTGCATGTCTACCATTTTATTTCCTTTTACTTTTCCTAATTGAATCATGCTTGCAGTAGACAACATGTTTAACACCAATTTTTGAGCGGTACCTGCCTTCATTCGAGAGCTACCCGTTACAAATTCAGGTCCAACAACAACTTCAATAGGAAATTGTGCTGTAAGTGCTAACGGACTTCCTTCGTTACAGGTTATACAGCCTGTAACTATGTTATTTTCATTGCATTTTTCTAGAGCTGATATCACATACGGAGTGGTACCAGAAGCTGCAATACCGACCACAACATCTTTAGATGATATGTCGTGTTTTTGTAAGTCTTCCCAACCTTGTGTGGTAGAATCTTCAGCAAATTCTACCGCTTTTCTAATGGCATAATCTCCTCCAGCAATTAAGCCAACAACCAACTCATGCGGTACGCCGAAAGTAGGAGGGCACTCGCTTGCATCAACAATTCCTAATCTACCGCTAGTTCCTGCTCCCATATAAAATAATCGTCCGCCTTCTTTTAGTTTTAGAACGATTTGTCGGGTTAGATTTTCTATTTGCGGTAAAGCTTTTTCAACAGCTAAAGGAACTGTTTTATCTTCATTATTAATGTTTGTTAATAATTCAGAAATACTCATCTGCTCTAAGTTGTTGTACTTAGAATCTTGCTCGGTCGTTTTGGTAAACTTCATGCTTCAAATTTACTAATTTAAAAGTTTAAGCAAGAAGTGTGACGTTTATAATTTTTGAGTGTCTTATTATATGAAGCCTAACAATATTAATGGGGTATTATATAATAATTTGGGGGAATTATTAGTAAGTTGTTTGTTTTTCTTATTTTAAACGAAAAAGCAGGTGAGAAATCACCTGCTTTTTGTTTCATAAGTTGTTATACTATATTAAATGCTTTGTAAAATAGCATTGAAAGTAGCACTAGGACGCATTACATCATCAGCCAAAGTATCGTTAGGTTCGTAGTACCCACCAATGTTTACCGCTTTTCCTTGAACAGTGTTTAGTTCATTTACAATTGTAGTTTCACCCGCAGCCATTTTTTCAGCAATAGGAGCGAACTGAGCTTTTAATTCTGCATCGTTGTCTTGAGCAGCTAATGCTTGAGCCCAATACATAGCTAAATAAAAGTGAGAACCTCTGTTGTCTAACTCTCCAGTTTTTCTAGAAGGACCTTTTTTGTTATCTAACAACTTGCTTGTAGCATCGTCTAAAGTTTCTGCTAAAACTTTCGCTTTATTGTTGTTGTTCGTTTCACCTAAGTGTTCTAAAGAAACCGCCAAGGCTAAAAATTCTCCTAAAGAATCCCAACGTAAGTGATTTTCTTCTACTAATTGCTCAACGTGTTTAGGAGCAGATCCACCAGCACCAGTTTCAAATAATCCACCACCATTCATTAATGGTACGATAGATAACATTTTAGCTGAAGTTCCTAATTCTAAAATAGGGAAAAGATCTGTTAAATAGTCACGTAACACGTTTCCTGTAACAGAAATAGTATCCTTTCCTTCTTTAACTCTTTCTAACGTATATTTAGTAGCTTCTACAGGCGATAAAATTTTAATTTCTAACCCTGTAGTATCGTGGTCTTGTAAGTATTTTTCTACTTTTTTGATGATTTCTGCATCGTGTGCTCTTTCTTTTCCTAACCAGAAAACAGCAGGAGTGTCAGTAGCTCTTGCACGAGTAACAGCTAGCTTTACCCAATCTTGGATAGGAGCGTCTTTAGTTTGACACATTCTCCAGATATCACCAGCTTCAACAGTGTGTTCTAATAAAGTAGTTCCGTTTGCATCAATAACTTCAACTTTTCCATCAGCAGCAATTTCAAAAGTTTTATCGTGAGAACCATATTCTTCAGCTTTTTGAGCCATTAATCCTACGTTAGGAACGGTTCCCATAGTAGTTGGATCAAAAGCACCATTTTTAATACAAAAATCGATAGTTTCCTGATATAATCCAGCATATGAACTATCAGGAATTACCGCTTTGGTGTCTTGTTGTTTTCCTTCTTTATTCCACATTTGTCCTGAAGTACGAATCATTGCAGGCATTGAAGCATCAATAATTACATCTGAAGGAACGTGTAAGTTGGTAATTCCTTTGTCGGAATTTACCATTGCTAAATCAGGATTGTTAGCATAAACAGCTTCAATATCAGCTAAGATTACTGCTTTTTTATCTGCTGATAATTCTTCTAGATTGCTTATTAAGTTACCGAATCCGTTGTTTACATCTACACCAATTTCTTTGAAAGTTTGGCTGTGTTTAGCGTATAAATCTTTAAAGAAAACACGAACAGCATGTCCGAAAATGATAGGGTCAGAAACCTTCATCATGGTTGCTTTCATGTGTAAAGAGAATAATACTCCTTTGTCTTTAGCGTCTTTAACTTGCTCTTCTAAGAAAGTTAATAAAGCTTTTTTACTCATTACAGAAGCGTCGATAACTTCTTCAGCTAGTAAAGAAACTTTTTCTTTTAAAACAGTTTTGTTTCCGTTGGCATCAGTATGTACAATTTGTACATCAGTAGCATTTGGTACAGTGACTGATTTTTCACTATGTGCAAAATCACCTTCAGTCATTGTAGAAACGTGTGTTTTAGAGTCAGCACTCCAAGCTCCCATTGAATGAGGGTTCTTTTTTGCGTAGTTCTTAACAGCTTTAGGAGCTCTACGGTCAGAGTTTCCTTCACGTAACACAGGGTTTACTGCAGAACCTTTTACTTTATTATAAAGTGCTAAAACAGCTTTTTCTTCATCGGTAGTAGCTTCTTCTGGGTAGTCAGGTAATGCGTAACCTAAAGCTTGTAATTCTTTAATAGCAGCTTTTAACTGAGGAACAGAAGCAGAAATATTAGGAAGTTTAATAATGTTAGCTTCTGGTTTTGTAGCTAAGTCACCTAAAAAAGCTAAAGCATCTTCTACTTGTTGTTCTTTTGTTAAGTAGCTTGAAAAATTAGCAAGAATACGACCCGCAAGAGAAATATCTTTGGTTTCTATTTCTATGTTAGATGATTTTGTAAAAGCTTTTACGATAGGTAAAAACGAACGAGTAGCTAATGCTGGAGCTTCATCCGTTTTTGTATACATAATTTTAGCAGTCTTATTCATATTTATATGTAATAATTAAATTATATTTTGAAGTGAGGCAAATTTAAGAATAACGAACGAGTTTTCTAATGCTAAATTGTTATTAATTAAGGTTTTTTATTGTGAAAATGATAATATAATGGGTTAAAATGAAGATTTCGTTATCAAAAAAAAAGCCATATCAAACAATTTCTTGTAATTGACATGGCTTTCCTGAAATAATAAGAGCACTGACTTGTATTGCTACATCATCAAATAAAACAGTGTTTATGTTTCTTCCGTAGAAAAAACTACATTACTACTTCAAATTTGAAGCTTCATTTTATAAAAAATCTATTTATAAAACTACTACTTCGATGTTTTTAAACGGATTCGCTAAATTTAAAACCAATAATACTTATAAACTTATAACTAGAAAATTATAAATTACTAATAACTTACAATTAATCAAAAATTACGATGGAATTTAGCTTTTCTAAGCTTAAAAACAAAATATATAAAGAACGTTACTTTAAATGGTTTACTTTGTGTGATTAATATAGTTTAACTATTTTTTGACGTCACTTATTTGTAAACTCTTTCTCAAATATAAGAAGATTTTTTGGAATTTCATTGGTTTTAACTAGTTAGTTATCAACAGGTTGAAAGGGAGGGGTTATTAACAAAATGTGCATAAAAAAAGCACTGTGAAACCACAGTGCTTTTGCTTCTTAAACGAAAGAAAATCTTAGTGTCTTCTTTCTTTAATTCTTGCTTTCTTACCAGTAAGACCTCTAAAGTAGAAAATACGGGCTCTACGTACTTTACCTCTTTTGTTAACTTCGATCTTTTGAATAGATGGTAAGTTGATTGGGAAGATACGCTCAACACCTACAGTACCAGACATTTTTCTGATAGTAAATGTTTCAGAAGCTCCACTACCTCTTTTTTGGATAACAACTCCTCTAAAGAACTGAGTACGAACTTTATCTCCTTCTCTAATTTCGTAGTACACTGTAATAGTGTCTCCAGCTGCGAATTCTGGTAATTCGTTTTTTGTTACAAATTCGTCTTGAACAAATTTTACTAAATCCATTTCTATAATTATTTATGGTTGCGTAAAAGCAACATACACGATTTTTTCGTCAGAGGTTGATTTTAGTGGCTGCAAATTTAAGATTTTTATTTCGATAAAAAAAATAAATAAACAGCTGATTATTAGTTAATCTAACAAGTCAGGTCGTATTTCTTTGGTGCGTTTATACGCTTGTTCTGAACGCCACTCTTCAATTTTAGGAAAATTACCAGACAATAATACTTCTGGTACTTTCATGCCTTCATATTCAGAAGGTCTTGTGTATACGGGTGGTGATAACAAATTATCCTGAAAACTATCGGTTAAAGCAGAAGTTTCATCACCTAAAACACCAGGAATTAATCGAATTACGGCATCACATAAAACTGCGGCCGCAAGTTCGCCTCCGGTTAATACATAATCGCCAATAGATATTTCTTTGGTAACATATTTATCACGTACACGTTGGTCAACACCTTTATAATGTCCTGTTAAAATGATGATATTTTCTTTTAAAGAAAGTGTGTTTGCAGTAGCTTGGTTTAAAGTTTTAGCATCAGGAGTCATATAGATTATTTCATCATAAGTTCTTTCTGATTGCAACATGTCAATACATTTCGCAATGGGTTCAATCATTAAAACCATGCCTGCACCTCCACCAAATTGGTAATCGTCTACTTGACGATAGTTGCCAAAACCGTATTCTCTTAAATTGTGAAAATGAACTTCAGCTAAGTCTTTTTCAATAGCTCTTTTCATCATTGAGTTTTCAAAAGGGCTTTTAATTAAGTCGGGTTCTACTGTGATAATATCTATTCGCATGCGGCAAAGATATATCTTTTAAAGGAGATTTTACTGAGAGAATATTTTTTTGAATTTCTTCGGAAGTTCTTTCGTAATCGTTATTTTTTCTTCGGAAAAGGGATGCTTAAAATCGAGTGTAGAAGCATGAAGAAATAACCCTTTTCCATTTAAGATTAGGTCTTCTAAAAAGTATTCTTTGTCACCTAAAATAGGATTACCAATAGCAAAAAGATGCTTGCGTAATTGATGTTTTCTTCCTGTTTGAGGTTGAAGTTTAACTAGATTCAAGAACTCAAATCTTGGAGAAGCGAGCGCTTTTATCATCAATAGGTAAATCGATTTCTCCGTTTTGTTTCATTTTACCAATACAAATTGCAAAATATGTTTTTTGAATTTTTTTTTGCTCAAAAAGTTTATTCAAAGCAATGATACTTTCGGTTGTTTTTCCAATGAGTAGCAATCCACTAGTCGGATAATCTAATCGATGTACTGGTCTGGGACGAGTGGCATTTGGTAAGCTGCTTTTTTGTAGATTTTGAGTAAGTGTGTTGTCCATCGTAGCAAAAGAGTTTCCGCTAACTAAAATTCCTGCTGGTTTATATACAATAGCTAAATAATCATCTTCAAAAAGAACTTCTAAAGGAAAATGGAAGTGTTTTTTATTAGTGTTGTCTTCAGTTTGAAATAATTCAATGGTTTCGTTTCCTTTAATAAATAATGCGGTAGTAGCAGGTTTTCCGTTAACAAATATCAAATTATTTTTAATAGCCTTTTTTAGTCCAGATTTTGTGGGTAATGTAGCAAAAATACCAACTCCATATTCTTGTAATCGAATAGGAGTTTTTAAAAGAGGAACTTTATGAGTTTCTAATAACTGCATATCTGTTTGTTGAAGTGGTAAAGGTAGAAAGTTTGTAAAGTTCAAAAATTAAAACTGTAAAATTAAAACTGTAAAATTAAAAGTGAAAAGTGAAAAAAAATGTAAAATTATTTGTGATGTAAGTGTAAAAAAATAAACTTCCTAAAACCTAAAACCTAAAACCTAAAACCTAAAACCTAAAACCTAAAACCTAAAACCCTACCGCAGTATCATCTCCTCTAGGATCAGCACCACCTTCTAGTTTTCCATTGGGAAGTACTAAAATAGCATCTACTTTACCAATAACAGGTGAGTTTGTTTCGTCTAGTTCGTATCCGAGTAGTTGTAGCTCTTTTTTTACTTCTTCGTTAAAACCATTAGGTTCCATTTTAATTACATCAGGCAACCATTGATGGTGAAAGCGTGGTTGATTTACTGCTTCTTGCATTCCCATGTCAAATTCATGCACATTTAAAATGGTTTGTAATACAGATGTGATGATGGTTGAGCCTCCAGGGGTTCCTACAACCATATACAAGTTTCCGTTTTTCTCTACAATGGTAGGAGTCATAGAACTTAACATGCGTTTTTCAGGTTCTATTTTATTAGCTTCAGCACCTACCAAACCAAACATATTTGGTACCCCAGGTTTGCTTGAAAAATCATCCATTTCATTGTTTAGGAAGAATCCTAAATCTGAACAATATAATTTAGAACCGTAAGCTCCGTTGATGGTTGTGGTGGCTGAAATAGCATTTCCAAATTGATCAACAATAGAGTAGTGGGTGGTTTCGTCGCTTTCAATCATAGTAATGCTTCCGTGAGAAACATTGGTTGAAGGAGTCGCTTTTTCAAAAGAAAAATCATCCATTCGATTTTTTGTGTACTCTTTGCTTATAAGTGTTTTAACTGGAATCTCAACAAAATCAGGATCACCTAAGTAAAAACTTCTATCTGCATATGCTCTACGTTCAGCTTCGGTGATTACTTGCATCGCTTTTGTTGAATTATGTCCGTATTTGTCTAAATCAAACGGTTCAATTCCATTCATAATTTGTGCTAAACAAATACCTCCACTAGCAGGTGGTGACATGGAAATGATTCGTAAATCGTCATAGGTAAAAGTTATCGGAGTTCTCCATTTGGCTTCATACTTAGCTAAATCTTCTTCGGTCATAATTCCGCCATTGTCTTGCATAAAAGAAACTAAACGTTTAGCGGTTTCTCCTTTGTAAAACTCATCACGACCGTTTTTTGAAATGCGCCCTAAGGTTTCTGCTAGAGCAGGGTATTTAATGGTGTCACCTTTTTTCCAAGATTTATCAAAAAGAATAGAGTCTTTATTCGCTTTTAAAAAGTAGTGTTGATATTTTTTAATGCGGTCTTCTTGTTTTTGAGTAACTATAACGCCTTTTTTAGCTAAGGCTATAACTGGTTTTAAAATTTCTTGTATAGGTAATGAACCAAATTTTTCGTGTGTAGCAAAAACTCCAGCTACTGTACCGGGTATTCCAACAGCCATAGCGCCCAAGGTACTTTTGTTTTCAATTACATTTCCTAAGCTGTCTAAATACATGTTTTTATGAGCGGCAAGTGGTGCTTTCTCACGGTAATCTAACGCGCCAATTTCTCCTGAATTGTTGCGGTAGACCATGAATCCGCCACCGCCTATGTTTCCTGCATACGGATAAGCAACTGCCAAAGCTAGTTCGGTAGCAACCATGGCATCAAAAGCATTTCCTCCTTTTTGTAAGATGTCTGATCCTATTTTTGAAGCTTCTTTACGAGCAGAAACTACCATGGCTTTTTCGGTAATTACACCCGTAACTTTATCTTTTTTACAACTGTATAGTGTTATAAATGCAGTAAGAAGTAATAGTGTTTTTTTCATGAGTTTTAACTTAATTCTTCTAGTTTTTGATGTGAAAAAGTACGCAAATCTTCAAAAAATGTGGTAAAATCGTTTTCAAAAATAGTATAGTGTTCTAGTAGGTCTTCCGTGGCTAAATTCATGTGAGATTTACCATTGGTGCGTCTGTTCATTCCGCTTAATACTTCTTGAATACCTTTAGCAAACTGGTAGTTGTATAACCAGTTGTATTCAATCATGTATGGAAGCATCTCTTGAGTTTTTTGAGGAAGGATATTGAAGTTTTTTTGTAATAAATTATAAACAGAGTCTACATAAACGTCTAATGGGATTTGAGAATAATCTTTCCAGTTTTTAGATAAAAAATGATCGTAAAAAATATCGATGATTACTCCGTCATAGTGGCGATATCTTTCGTGAAGGCGACGCTTACTAATCCTAACAATTTCATGTGCATCTGTATAGGTGTCTATTTCTCGGTGTAGTAAAATACCTTTTTGAATATCTTCATGATAATGAGAAAAGTTTTTCCCTTTTACATGATCGGCAATAAAGTTACCAATCATTACATTGGTGTCATTATCGGAAAGATATAAATGCGCTAAAAAATTCATTTTATAAATGTAAACAAAAAACCACAACTGAAAAGTTGTGGTTTGAAAGTTTATGTATAAAATTTAGTTTTTTACTGGAGTGTTCTTTAAAATCTCTAGTAAAAACTTCCAGAATTTTTGCGTTGACGATATTTGTGCGCGCTCATCAGGCGAGTGAGCTCCTTTAATATTAGGACCGAAAGAAACCATGTCCATTTCTGGATAGTTCTGACCTAAAATACCACATTCTAATCCAGCGTGACAAGCAGCCACAATAGGTTTTTCGTTGTGTAATTCCTCATATAAATCTGTTACCGTTTTTAAAATTTCAGAGTTTACGTTTGGTAACCATCCTGGATACGAACCAGAAAACTCTACGTCAAAACCTGCTAATTCGAAAGCTGAACGTAATGAGTTCGCTAAATCCCATTTATTAGTTTCAGAAGAAGAACGTGTTAAACATCCAATTTTAATAGCGCCGTCTTTTACAATAATACGAGCAATATTGTTTGATGTTTCTACCAATCCTTCAATATCAGGACTCATACGGTATACGCCATTCAAGGCTGTGTAAACGGCTTTAATTAATCCTTCTTGAACTCCTAAATCCATTACAGTTTCTGGAGTTTCAACTTCTTTTAATTCGATAGAAAGATTAGGTTCTAATGTTGAAAACTCAGCTTTAATGTTGTTGATAAGTTCATGGATTTCAAATAAGAAAGGTTCTTTAGAAACAGCATCAATAACTACTGTAGAAAAACTTTCGCGAGGAATAGCATTACGTAAGCTACCTCCGTTTATTTCAGTAACACGTAATCCGAAGTTTGTAAATCCATCAAATAATAAACGGTTCATAATTTTGTTAGCGTTTCCTAAACCTTTGATGATATCCATTCCAGAGTGACCCCCATTTAATCCTGTTACAGAAATTTCATAAGCGATTGTGTTTTCAGGAGTAGCTTCTTCATTGTAGCTTCTAGTAGCAGTTATATCTACACCACCAGCACATCCCATTCCAATTTCATCATCTTCCTCTGTATCTAGGTTTAATAAAATTTCACCTTCTAATAAACCTCCTTCAAGACCCATAGCACCTGTCATACCAGTTTCTTCATCAATTGTGAATAAAGCTTCGATAGCAGGGTGAGGGATGTCAGTAGATTCTAAAACTCCCATAATAGCAGCAACACCTAAACCGTTGTCAGCACCTAAAGTAGTTCCTTCAGCTTTAACCCAATCACCATCTACAAACATTTTAATTCCTTCAGTATCAAAATCAAAAACTGTATCTGCATTTTTTTGATGTACCATATCTAAATGGCTTTGCATAACTACTGTTTTACGGTCTTCCATTCCAACTGAAGCAGGTTTGCGAATAATCACGTTTCCTACTTTGTCAACCATAGTTTCAAGGTTTAATTTTTTACCAAAATCAACCATAAATTGAATAATTCTTTCTTCTTTTTTTGATGGACGAGGAACTGCGTTTAAATCTGCGAAATTTTTCCAAACAGCTTTCGGTTCTAGGTTTCTTATCTCTGAATTCATTGTGAATTGTTTGTTTAATTTTAAAGCTACGAAGATACTTAATCCTTATCGAAAAATTGTAAATTCGCAGCATGGATTTTTCGTCAAAATTATTAGAAAATGCAGTAAATGAAGTAAGTCGATTACCAGGGATTGGTAAACGCACTGCACTTCGTTTGGTGTTACATTTATTGAAACAACCGAAAGAGAATACGAAGTATTTAACAGAAGCATTGACGCATTTACGTAACGATGTAAAATCATGTAAAAAGTGTCATAATATTTCAGATACAATATTGTGTGATATTTGTAGTAATCCGAAAAGAAATGATGAAATAGTCTGTGTAGTAGAGGACATTCGAGATGTGATGGCGATTGAAAATACAGCACAATACAGAGGTTTGTATCATGTGTTAGGAGGGAAGATTTCTCCTATTGAAGGAATTGGTCCTCAAAACTTACAAATAGAATCCTTAGTAGAAAAAGTAAAAGAAGGCGAAATTAAAGAATTAATTTTTGCCTTAAGTTCTACGATGGAAGGTGATACGACTAACTTTTATATTTACAAACAGATAGAGCAATACGGAATTACAACTTCAACGATTGCTAGAGGAATCTCGGTAGGAGATGAGTTAGAGTATGCGGACGAGGTTACTTTAGGAAGAAGTATTGTGAACAGGATACCGTTTGAACAATCGATAAAGGGATAAAAAAAAGCGAAGTTTTAAACTTCGCTTTTTTCTAATTATCTAATTTTTTATCTTCATCCATCAATTCTTGCTCGTATTTATCCCACGATTTTTTAGCTCTTACTTTTTTGTAATAACGAATACCAATCATCAATAATACTCCAAATAGAATAATTCCTACCACACCCCAAATCCAGTTAATAGCACTTTTTAAAACGACTAAAAATACAACAGCGAATAAAATTACAGTTGGAATTTCATTAAATATGCGAAGTTTATTAGGTGTGTATTTAATCTCATCACGTTGTAGTTCTTTGTAGATTTTGTGACAAAATCCGTGGTAAAAATACAATGCTAATACAAAGGCTAATTTCACATGCATCCACGGCATTTTTAAATAATAAGGGTTTTTATATAGCATCCAAAAAGCAAAAAAACTTGCTAAAAATAAAGAAGGCCAAGTAATAATATACCATAAACGTTTAGACATTAACTTGTATTGAGTTTGCAATATAGACTTGGCAGGTTCGTCTTTTTTTTCTGCCTCTACATGGTAAATAAACAGACGACCTATGTAAAATAATCCTGCAAACCATGTGACTACAAATATGATGTGTAATGCTTTTACGTATAAAAAGTCCATTATCTTTAGTTTAAAAGTTGAAAGTTATAAAGTTTTTATTTTGCTTACTGCTTACTGCTTACTGAAAACTCATCAATCCATCCTGCTAATACATCCACCCATTCATCGTTGTCGTTAATACAAGGAACAGTGTAAAACTCTTCACCACCAGCTTCCAAAAAATCATGTTTGCCCTCCATTGCTATTTCTTCTAAAGTTTCTAAACAATCAGAAACAAAGGCAGGAGTTACAATAGCTAACTTTTTAATTCCGTCTTTTTCAGCTTTATTTACAATTGTTCTATCAGTATACGGTTGTAACCAAGGATCTACTCCTAAGCGTGATTGAAATGAAGTGGATACTTTATTTTCGTCTAAACCTAATTCAGAAATTACATTTTTTGTAGTTTGATAACATTGGTGACGGTAACAATACTTATGAGCTTCAGAAGGAGTGTTACAACAACTTAAATTTCCTGCCTCAGGGTTACAGTGCGATTTTGTGATGTCAGATTTTCTGATGTGTCGCTCTGGTACTCCGTGATAAGAAAATAAGATATGGTCGTAGTCTTTATCAGCTAAATAATCTTTTATGCTGTTAGATAACGCTTTAATATATTCTGGTTTGTTGTAAAAAGCAGGAACATCCGTAATTTTCATGTTTGGGAAGAATTCTTTTCGTAATTCTTCAGCTAAAACCAAAATAGTCTCAGTAGTCGCCATAGCAAACTGAGGATATAACGGAACTAATAAAACATCCGTAACACCTTTGTCGTGTAGTTCTTGTAATCCATTTTTGATAGAAGGGTTTCCATAGCGCATTGCTAAAGCAACAGGTAGTTCTGTTTTTGCTTGTACTTTGTTTTGTAAGCGTTCTGATAATACAATTAGGGGAGAACCTTCTTTCCACCAGATTTTTTGATAGGCTTCTGCCGATTTTTTTGGACGTGTATTTAAAATAATACCTCTAACAATAAATGCACGTAACCAAAACGGAACGTCAATAACACGTTCGTCCATTAAAAATTCATCTAAGTACTTTTTTACATCTTTAGGATTTGTACTTTCTGGTGAGCCAAGGTTTACTAATAAAACTCCTTTCATATTTATCTGAATTTATTTCAGTTTTTTTTCTTTTAACTGATTTGTTGTTTCGTATAATGCAATAGCTAAACTATGAATTACATTCATGCTGGAATTTCGCCCGTACATTGGTATAGCTACTGTTGCATCTACCAAATTAACGTTTTCTATACCATTTCTTTCGCTACCCAAAAGTAACACAATTTTCGAATGTGGACTGAAATCGTAATCGCTAATATCTATGCTTTCATCGGTAATTTCAATTCCAATAATCACGTTTCCTTCTTCTTTTAATTGATGGATAAGTTGTTCAAAATCGTTATACGTACTATGGGGAATTTGTTGAATCGTATTTCGAGCAGTTTTCTTAACAATTCTGTTCTCTATAGAAGGAGAACTTTCGTGTAAATAGATTTTAGATACCCCAGAACTTTCTGAAATGCGAAAACACATTCCAATGTTTTCAGGAGTTCGGATAGCGTCACAAACAATAGTTATAGGAAAACTTTGTTGGTTGTTTTCTATATCGTAATGAGTTAGTTGTTTCATTTGTTTTTAGTTGAAAAGTTAGAAGGTTTAAAAGTTTCTAAAGTTTATATTTTGCCTACTGACTCAAATTCATTACATATTGTTTAGGTGTAGTGCCAAATTTCTTTTTAAAAGCAGCAATAAAGTGACTAGAAGTACTGTAACCAACATGCAATCCAACCTCATTTACATTGTATTGATTACTTTCTAAAAGTTTACGAGCATGATCCATTTTGTAATCAAACAAGAAGCTATATACCGTATCTCCATAAATTTGTTTGAAACCTTCTTTTAATTTTTTAAGATTTAATCCTACTTCATTAGCTAGGTCTTGTAAACTTGGTGGTTCACTCATTCTAGAGATAATAATGTCTTTTGCTTTTCTAATTTTTAAAACTTCTCTGTCATCAATTAGGAAAGGGCAATACTCTTCGCTGGTATTTTCTCCGCTATCAAAATGTAAACTCAGTAGTTCGTATGTTTTTCCTTTAATATAAAGGTCTCGCATAGAACTTTGGTTTTGAGCTGTTAATATTTGCTGAAGCACAAATAATACATTTGGATTTATTTCAGCGTTGTCATAATACTTTTTGTTCTTATTGTTTTCACTTAAAAAAGGAATGTAGCTCGCTTCTTTAGAAAAAAAAGTGTGGAACTTTTCAATAGAAATCAACACAGAAACTAGTGAGGTTTTTGGTAAAATCTCTAAGTTAATAGGAAGGTTTTGTTGGGGGTTGTATAAGAAAATAGAATGCTTATCTAATACGTTAAAAGTATAGCTGTTGTTGTTAAAATGAAACTTACAATTACCTTTAACACAGTAGTGTAGTTGTATGTAAGAGTTGTCGATATCTCTTTTGAAAAACTCAGTCTCATCAGAGTTGTTTTGAAATTTTAGCACAAAAAAACCCTTTTCTAGCGAAACTTCTCTAAATGTACTTTCTGCGATATTTTTTGACATAGATTCTATGTTTTTTTTAAAGCTTGTTATTTAGAATGATTCTAAAATAATATATCTCTACAAGCCTAATTTACTGCAAAAATACACTTTTGAATAGGTTTTTGGTGTGTTTTTAGGTGAAAAAACAAATAGCGACATTAAAAGTTCTTTTAGCGATACTTTTTTTTATTCAATATTTATATTTTTGACCGACTTTTTTGAAGAAGACTCAATGACAGTAGAAAACAAACAACAAGGGAACTTATACAACATAGGCGTTAGTTATAAAAAAGCTGATGCTGCAATTAGGGGGAAGTTTAGCATTTCTAAAGAAAATCAGAAAGCACTTTTAAAAGAAGCGAAGCAAAACGGTGTAGACGGTATTTTTGTACTGTCAACCTGTAACAGAACAGAAATCTGTGGTTTTGCCGAACATCCTTTTCAGCTAATTAGTATGTTGTGTAAATATTCAAACGGAACTGTTGAAGAATTTGCAGACGTATCTAACGTATATAAAAACAACGAAGCTATTAACCATTTATTCAGAATGGGGACCGGTTTAGATAGTCAAATTTTAGGAGACTATGAAATCGTTGGTCAGTTACGTCAAGCTTTTAAACAAGCAAAAAAGTTAGGAACTACCAATGCATATTTTGAGCGTTTGTTAAATCACGTAATGCAAGCGAGTAAGCGTGTTAAGAACGAAACAAAATTAAGTTCAGGTACCACTTCAGTATCGTATGCTGCGGTACAGTACATTATCAATAATTTACCAGATTACAATTCGAAAAATATTTTAGTTTTCGGATTAGGTAAAATGGGAAAACACACCTGTAAAAACTTAGCAGAATACACGCAAAACAAATCGGTAAGTTTAATTAATAGAACTGAGGAAAAAGTTTCGGAATTTGTAAAAGAACATCCATTAATTAGAGATGCTAAGTATGCTGATTTAACAACTGAAGTGCATAACACAGATGTGTTAATTGTATCTACAGGAGCTAGTTTTCCCACAATCACGAAAGAACACATTCCTGCAGATAAAGAATTGTTGATTTTAGATTTATCGATGCCTGCGAATGTTTCCAAAGAAGTTGCTGAATTAGAAAATCTAACTATTGTTAATGTTGATGACTTATCTAAAGTTACTGATGAAACTTTAGCAATTCGCCAACAAGAAGTTCCAGTTGCTGAAGCAATTATCGATACTCATAATCAAGAGTTTCAAGAGTGGTTAAATCACAGAAGATTTACGCCAGCTATTACAGCGTTAAAAGAATCATTACAAACGATTCAACAAGACGAAATAGCATTCCATAAAAAGAAAATTAAAAATTTTGATGAAGAACAAGCAGAAATATTAACATCAAGATTTATTCAAAAAATAACTACACAATTTGTAAAACACTTAAAAGACGAAGAAACTTCGGTAAATACAAGTATTGAAGTAATGGCTAAAGTGTTTGGTGCAAATTTACAAGCGATCCATGCAGAAGACAATTAGAATAGGTACACGTGATAGCCAATTGGCTATGTGGCAAGCAACAAAAGTTCAAAAACTTTTAGAAGAATTAGGACATGAAACTAAAATAATACCCGTTAAATCAGCGGGTGATTTAATTTTAGATAAACCCCTTTATGAGTTAGGAATCACAGGAATTTTTACGAGAATTTTAGACATCGCTATGTTAAATGATGAAATTGACATTGCGGTGCATTCAATGAAAGATGTTCCTACAATATTACCAGAAGGTATTATACAAGCTGCGGTTTTAAAACGTGCTAATTACAACGATATTTTGTTGTTAAAAGACAATGAAGAATTCATGTCGCAACCAAATGGAGTGATTGCAACGGGTAGTTTACGTAGAAAAGCACAATGGTTAAACCGTTACCCAACCCATACAGTTGAAGGGTTACGAGGAAACATCAATACACGTTTACAAAAGCTAGAAGATAATAATTGGAATGGAGCTGTTTTTGCAGCAGCAGGATTAGAACGTGTAGGATTACGACCAAAAGGAGCAGTGAACTTAACATGGATGATTCCAGCTCCAGCTCAAGGAGCAATCATGGTTACTGCTTTAGATGAAAACAAAGAGATTAAAGAAATTTGTGCTGAGTTAAATGATAAGGATACCGAAATCTGTACGGGGATAGAGCGTGAGTTCTTAAATCGTTTAGAAGGAGGTTGTTCAGCACCTATCGGAGCTTTGGCTTTTATCAACGAAAAAGAAAATGAAATAAACTTCAAAGGAATTTTACTAAGTAGAGATGGTAAAAAGAAGATTGAAGTAAGTAAAAAAGTAAAAGTAGGTAAGCATAAATTTGTAGCAAAAGATTGCGCAAATTATGTGATAGATAAAGGAGGAAAGCTAATTATGATGGAAGATGAAGGGATTGAAAAGCAATTTTCAGTTTATTCAACCAAAAAATTATCAGAAGCACAAAAGAAATTATTACCAACAACTATGCATGTTGAGGATAGTGATTTTATTAAAATCCGTTTTAATAGAATTGCTCCTAAGGTAATTAAGAATGGAATAGAGAATGTGATTATCACCAGTAAAAACGGAGTAGAAGCACTTTTAAACTCTTTCACTTCAGAAGAATTACAGTTTAAAAATATTTACTGTGTTGGTCGAAGAACTAAAAAGTTAATCGAACAACGTATTGGTAAAGTAGCTCATTCAGAAAATAATGCAAAAAAATTATCTGAATACTTATCAAAAGAATTAAAAGGACAAGAAGTTACTTATTTCTGTAGCGATTTACGTTTAGATACCCTTCCTATGCTTTTAAAAGCGAACGGAGTTACGGTAAATGAAGTAGAAGCTTATAAAACAATGTACAGTCCAACTAAGGTTGATGAGAAGGTAAACGGAGTATTGTTCTACAGCCCATCAACAGTAGAAAGTTATATGGAAGAAAACGCTGCTGATAAAATTGCATTTTGTATAGGTGAAAGTACGGCGAATGAAGCTAAAAAGCATTTTAAAGAAGTGCAAGTAGCGAAAATGCCAACCGTAGAAAGTGTTATAGAGTTAGTGAACTTACACTTTGTTAAAAAATAAACTATGTTTAGAACACGCAGACTAAGAAAAACAGAAAATATCCGTCGTTTAGTTAGAGAAAACAAACTATCGGTTGATGATTTTGTATATCCATTATTTATTGAAGAAGGAACAGGTATCGAAACTGAAATTCCTTCAATGCCAGGAATCTATCGCTATTCGTTAGATACCATTTCTAAAGAATTAGATGAGGTTGTAGCATTAAAAATTCCAGCGGTTTTGTTATTTGGAATTCCATCTAAAAAAGATGATGAAGGTACCGAAACATGGAATGATAACGGAATTATGCAACAAGCTATCCGATTCATTAAAAAGAATTATCCGAGTTTATATGTAATTACCGATGTATGTTTTTGTGAATATACCTCACATGGTCACTGTGGTGTAATACACGATAATGATGTAGATAACGATGCTACTCTAGTAAATTTAGCAAAGCAAACAGTATCACATGCAAAGGCAGGAGCAGATATGGTAGCGCCATCTGGAATGATGGACGGAGCTATAGCAATGATGCGTGAAGCATTAGATAATACAGGTTTTGCAAACTTACCAATCATGGGATATTCAGTAAAATACGCTTCAGGATTTTACGGACCTTTCAGAGAAGCGGTAGATTCAGCACCATCATTTGGAGATAGAAGAACCTATCAAATGGATCCTTCTAACAGAGATGAAGGTTTACGTGAAGCAACTTTTGATGATGAAGAAGGAGCAGATATTTTAATGGTAAAACCAGCTTTATCGTATTTAGATATCATCAGAGATTTAAAAAATAATTTTGATAGACCTATTGCTTGCTATAATGTAAGTGGAGAATATTCAATGATAAAAGCAGCAGCTGAAAAAGGTTGGATTGATGGTGAAAAAGTAATGATGGAAAGCTTATTGTCTATGAAAAGAGCAGGGGCAGACATCATCATTACCTACTTTGCTAAAGAAGCAGCAAGAGTTTTAAATAAATAGCTATTAGTTATTTGCTGTTGGCAATTTGCTAATAGCTAAAAGCCAATAGTCAAAAGCTAAATAAAATGTTCAAAAAATCACAAGAATTATATAACAAAGGGTTAGTAAACCTAGTAGGAGCGGTAAATTCACCAGTACGTGCATTTGCATCCGTAGGAGGGAACCCTTTATTCATAAAAAAAGCGAAAGGAAGTAAAATTATCGACGTTGATGATAATTCGTATATCGATTTAGTATTGTCATACGGTCCAATGATTTTAGGCCACCGTAATAAAAAGGTAGAAAAAGCTGTAAAAAAAGCGTTAAAAAACGGATACTCTTTTGGGGCATCAACAAAAGGTGAAATAAAACTAGCTAAAATTGTTTGTGATGCTTTCCCTGGAATGGATAAAGTACGTTTTGTAAATTCTGGTACAGAGGCGGTATTAAGCGGAATTCGTTTAGCGAGAGCGTATACAGGAAAAGATAAAATCATCAAGTTTGCTGGTTGTTATCACGGTCATCAAGATGCCTTATTAGTGGCTGCAGGTTCTGGTTTAGCGACCTTGAGTTTACCAGGAAGTAAAGGAGTGCCAGAAGGAGCTGTAAAAAATACGTTGATAGCGAATTATAACGATTTAGAAAGTGTAAAAGCACATTTTGAAGCGCACGATGATATAGCTGGAGTTATTTTAGAACCTATTGCAGGAAATATGGGGGTAGTAACCCCTCAAAACGATTTCTTAAAAGAGTTAAAAGAGTATGTAAACTCGAAAGGAGCTTTATTAATTGTTGATGAGGTTATGACAGGTTTCCGTTCTAAATTTGGAGGAGCTCAAGAAGTGTTAGGTGTAGAAGCAGATATTACTTGTTTAGGAAAAGTAATTGGTGGAGGTTTCCCAGTAGGAGCTTATGGTGCTCGTAATGAAATTATGGAAATGGTGGCACCGTTAGGAGGAATGTATCAAGCAGGAACTTTATCAGGAAATCCAATTGCAATGGCAGCAGGAATTTCAACCTTAACAGAGTTAAAGAAACAAAATCCGTATGAAAAGTTCAATGAGATTGCTCAAATTATAGAGGTGTTTTTGTTAGAGTCAGCTAAAAAATACGGAGTAGAAATCACGGTTAATCGATTTGGTTCGATGATTAATCCATTTTTCACGAATAAGAAAGTAACCAATTTTGAAGATGCACAAACTTCAGATACAAAGAAGTATGCTACTTTTTTTTGGGAAATGACTAAAAACGGAGTGTTTTTACCTCCAAGCCAGTTTGAAGCATGGTTCTTGTCTTCAGCATTAACTGAAAAAGATATTCAAAAGATTGCAAGTGCCATTGATAAGTCGATGGAAGCAGTAGGGAAAGTTAGTTAAAAGTTAAAAGTAATAAAGTTGCAAAGTAAACTTTTAAACCTTTAACTTTTCAACTTTTCAACAATGAATTATGATAAAAAACGATTTATTTTTAAGAGCGTTAAAAGGAGAAACTGTCGATCGTCCACCAGTATGGATGATGCGTCAAGCAGGAAGATATTTACCAGAATTTATGGAATTACGTGAAAAGTACGATTTCTTTACACGTTGTAAAACTCCTGAATTAGCTTCTGAAATAACAGTACAACCTATCCGTAGATATGGAATGGATGCTGCTATTTTGTTTTCAGACATTTTAGTAATTCCACAGGCAATGAATATTGAAGTGGAAATGAAGCCAAATTTTGGACCATATTTACCAAACCCAGTTAGAGATAGAAAAGGGTTAGATAATGTAATTATTCCTGATATTCATGAAGAGTTAGGTTATGTAATGGATGCTATTAAAGCAACCAAAGAAAAACTAAATGATGAGATTCCATTAATTGGTTTTGCAGGTTCTCCTTGGACGATTTTATGTTACGTTGTACAAGGGCAAGGATCTAAAAATTTTGATAAAGCAAAAGAATTTTGTTTTACGCAACCGGTTTTGGCACACGAATTGCTTCAGAAGATAACCGATACCACTATTGCGTATTTAAAAGAAAAAGTAAAAGCAGGTGTAAATGCTGTACAAGTTTTTGATTCTTGGGGAGGAATGTTATCTCCAACCGACTATCAAGAATTTTCATGGCAGTACATCAATCAAATAATAGAAGCATTAAAAGATGATGCTCCAGTTATCGCTTTTGGTAAAGGATGTTGGTTTGCCTTACATGAAATGGCACAATCAAATGCATCAGCCTTGGGAGTAGATTGGACATGTTCAGCAAGAAATGCACGTTATTTAACAGGAGGTAATATTACCTTACAAGGTAACTTTGACCCTTCAAGATTGTTGTCTCCACCAGCTGAAATAAAAAAGATGGTACACCAAATGATTAATGAGTTTGGTAAAGACAAATATATTGTTAACTTGGGGCACGGAATTTTACCCAACATTCCGCTAGAAAATGCTAAGGCGTTTATTGATGCGGTTAAGGAGTATAAGGCCGATAGATAACCCCCTTTAAATAATTAAAAATGAAGAACTTATTTTTTGTTTTGATGTGTTTTTTAACTACTGTTAGTTTCGCTCAAAATAAAACGTATTACAATTTTGCTGTAAATAATTGTGTAGAAGAAAGTACCGAAGGTTTGATTGATAAGTGCATTAAAGGCTCTTTTTTGTTAAATTATAACTTTACTACAATGGATAGCAAAACGGTAAGTACAGACAAAATTAACAAGCCAATTGTACTTATAGCTAACGCTACTTGGTCAGCTCCTAGTTGGGGAGATGTACCTGCCTTAAATGCTATGGTTGAAAAATATAATAACCAATTAGAGTTTATTATGATTTTTTGGGATAAGGAAGCTAAGGTTAAAAGAATGGCTGAGAAGTTAGATAAAAGAGTAAAATTAGTACCTGCCAGAGATATAGATAAAGTTGAAAAAGGATATTTAGACATCAGTGGGTTTGTTCATAGATTAGATTATCCTACAGTATACTTAATTAACAAAGAGAAGCAATTTGTTAATGTAAAAAGAGGTGCTGCTACGCCAACAAAAGAAGTTGGTTGGGATAAAGTAAACGAAATTAATACTAAGAATTTCGAAGACTTTTTAGCACCAATTTTAAAGTAGTTGAAATAACAATATTTTTTAAACCTCTTTCCTAATCGAAAGAGGTTTTTTATTTTCACACAAAAAAAGAAATGATACAAAATATTGTAAAAGGAATTCAAGCATACTTCGGAGCGTTCGGACTAATATCTAAATTAAAGCTATGGAAATATTTCATCATACCAATGTTTATAAGCTTATTAACAGCAACATTTGTAGGTTTCATGGCTTATACTTTTTCTGATAATATAGGTCATTATGTAGCTAATTTTTGGAAATGGGAATTTGGTAAACAAACCTTTGAGGTAATTAGCACTTTTATAAGTGGATTGATAATAGTCGTAATAGGATTGATATTGTATAAACACATCGTAATGGCATTATCAGCTCCTTTTATGAGTCCAGTTTCAGAAAAAATAGAAGATTATCTTAGAGGTGAAGATCATACTCATAGAATAACTTCTTTTCAAGAACAATTAATTAGAGGTATACGAATTAACCTAAGAAATTTAACAAGAGAATTGTTATTAACCATTCCTATCCTATTATTAGGGTTCATTCCTGTTATAGGTATTATTTCAACCGTATTATTGTTTTTAATGCAAGCCTATTATGCAGGTTTTGGTAATATGGATTATACGCTAGAACGTCATTTTAAATACAGAGAAAGTATCAATTTTGTAAAACAAAATAAAGGATTAGCAATAGGAAACGGAATAGTATTCATGCTTTTTTTATTAATCCCTATAATCGGAGTCATCCTTGTATTACCATTATCAGTTACAGCAGCTACTACTGAAACTATTAAGAAAATACAGCTTAAAAAATTACCAGAATAAGTACTTTTGCACTTCAATAGAAATTAAGATGAAAGAACAATTTTACGCCTATATCCAACAATTACAAGATACAATAACTTTAAAATTAGAAGAAGTAGATGGTAAAGCGAAGTTTCAAGAAGACTTATGGGATCGTGCTGAAGGTGGTGGAGGTAGAACTCGTGTGATTGAAAATGGAGACATTTTTGAAAAAGGAGGCGTAAATATTTCAGCAGTACATGGTGAATTACCAGAGGTGTTAAGAAAGCAGTTTGGAGTAGAAAGTGGAGATTTCTTTGCTTGTGGATTGAGTTTAGTAATTCATCCTAAAAATCCGTTTGTACCTACAGTACATGCCAACTGGCGTTATTTTGAAATGTATGATGGAGAAGGAAATATTGTTACTCAATGGTTTGGAGGCGGACAAGATTTAACTCCGTATTATTTATTTGAAGAAGATGCAGTACATTTTCATTCAGTTTGTAAAGAAGCCTGTGATAAACACCATTCTGATTTTTATCCGAAGTATAAAGAAACCTGTGATAGCTACTTTTGGAATGCGCACAGAAATGAAGCCCGTGGTTTAGGAGGTTTGTTCTTTGACTATTTAAAAGAAACAGAAGAATTTTCAATTCAGGATCGATATAATTTTGTTACTGAAGTAGGAAACAGCTTTTTAAACTCGTATGTACCTATTGTAGAGAGAAGAAAAGACATACAGTATACCCAAGAGCATAAAGATTGGCAAGAAGTTCGTCGTGGTCGTTATGTAGAGTTTAATTTGGTACACGATAGAGGAACGTTATTTGGATTGAAAACTAACGGACGTATTGAAAGTATTTTAATGAGTTTGCCACCTACGGTACAATGGAAATACAATCATCATCCAGAAGAAGGTTCAGAAGAAGCGAAATTATTAGAGGTATTAGCAAAACCTAAAAATTGGGTATAGCATTACGAAAAGCATAATTTTAAGACTGAAAATCAATATTTAAAAATGGTAAATGTTGTTTTTAGTCTTTTTTTTTGAAAATAATTCAAAAATAAAAATTATATAAAATGATTTTTTCATTGTTAAAATGATGAAAAATCATTGCTTTTTAGTAACTTCGCAAGCGTTAAAAATATACACACTATGGCTAGATACGAATTGAAGTTGCCTAAAATGGGCGAAAGTGTTGCAGAAGCAACGATTACTTCTTGGGTAAAAGAAGTTGGAGAAACTATTGATATAGATGATACCGTTGTTGAAGTAGCTACTGATAAAGTAGATAGTGAAGTACCTAGTGAAGTTGAAGGAACCTTAGTTGAAATCTTATTTGAAAAAGATGCTGTTGTGCAGGTAGGGCAAACAATTGCTATTATCGAAACAGAAGGTGGAGAGGGAGCAGCTACAAAAGCTCCAAAGAAAGAAGAAGCACAACCAGCGGCTGTTGAAGCAGTAGAAAAAACAGTTGAAGTAGCAAAAGAAACCGTTGCCACATCAATTGATACTTCTTCTAGCGATCGTTTTTACTCACCATTAGTAAAAAGTATTGCACAAACAGAAGGAATTTCTGTTGAAGAATTAGACTCTATTTCAGGAACAGGAAAAGAAGGAAGAGTTACTAAGAATGATATTTTATCATATTTAGAAAATAGAGGAAGTCAACCAAAAGTAGCTGAAAAGCCTGCTGCAGCTCCAGCAAAAGCAGCTCCAGCTGAAAAAGTAGTGTCAACACCTATTACCTTAGGAGGGCAAGATCAAGTAATTGAAATGAGCCGTATGGGTAAATTGATTTCCAAGCACATGGTTGATTCAATACAAACATCGGCGCATGTTCAGTCTTTCATAGAAATTGATGTTACCAATATTGTAAACTGGAGGAATAAAGTTAAAGACGCTTACTTTAAGAGAGAAGGAGAGAAGTTAACCTTTACTCCAATCTTTATGCAAGCTGTAGCGCAAACGATTAAAAAGCACCCATTAATTAATATTTCTGTTGATGGAGATAAAATCATCCAAAGAGGAAATGTAAACTTAGGAATGGCTGCTGCTTTACCTGATGGGAATTTAATTGTTCCTGTAATTAAAAATGCAGATCAATTAAGTTTAGTGGGAATGACTAAGCAAGTAAATGATTTAGCAAACAGATCGAGAGCTAATAAATTAAAGCCAGACGAAATTCAAGGAGGAACTTATACGGTAACAAACGTGGGAAGTTTTGGTTCAATTATGGGAACTCCAATTATCAACCAACCACAAGTGGCAATTTTAGCTTTAGGAGCTATTAGAAAAATGCCTTCAGTTGTTGAAACTCCAGAAGGAGATTTCATCGGAATCCGTCATAAAATGATTGTATCTCATTCATACGATCACAGAGTAGTAAACGGAGCCTTAGGTGGTATGTTTATCAAAACATTTAAAGAAATTTTAGAGTCTTGGAATGTTGACCAAGATTTTTAATAAAAGTATAGAAATAAAAAAGCTCACTGAAAAGTGA
>NZ_JAPEHZ010000130.1 GCF_028823685.1 Tenacibaculum sp. L6
GTATATTTTCTAGTAACGCCTGGTTTTACAGTTTTAGTTATAGGATCGATTAAATCTGAAACATTGGTGATATTCCAAGAGTTATATGAAGGATTAATACCAATAGTGCCATCAAACAAGTTGTTGTTAGCAAAATCAACAGGATTAACACCTCTGTTATTACCTTGATTATATATAGATTCCCAAGAAAGTCCGATATATTCATCTGCCGAATCAATTACATCATATCTAGGTATAAAATTAAAGTTCACCCCTGTTTTTACATCTGCTTCTATGTTAGATGAGTTTTTTTGTCCAGATTTAGTTGTAATTAAAATAACACCATTAGCTCCACGAGAACCATAAATAGCAGTTGCTGTAGCATCTTTTAAAATAGTCGTAGTTTTGATGTCTTCTGGATTTATTGAATTTATATTTCCAGAAAAAGGAACCCCATCTAGAACGTAAAGAGGGTCTCTATTACCATTTACAGATCCAAAACCTCTAATTCGTATAGTAGAAGTAGAACCTGGTTGACCAGTAGTGTTTATTACATTTACACCAGCAGCTTCACCAGCTAGAGATTGAGAGATGTTTGTAAAGCTTTTAGATTGAATTGCTTCAGTATCTACTACTTTAGCTGTTCCTGTATATGCTTTTTTAGTTGTTGTTCCATAACCAACAACAACTACTTCTTCAAGCAAATTGTCACTTTCTAAAACGACTGAGATTTGATTAGAACTTCCAACAGTTCTTTCAGCTGTTTTCATACCAACAAAACTAAAAACTAATACATCACCAGTCTTAGCTTTGATAGAATAGTTTCCATCGAAATCAGTTTCAGTACCCTGAGTAGTACCTTTTTTTAAGATTGTAACCCCAGGTAGAGGACCTGTTTCATCAGAAACAGTACCTGAAATTATCCTGTCTTGTGCAAAGGATATTTGCACAATTAACGCTAGGAATAGCGTTAAAATTCCATTAAACTTTGTTCTCATTATGTAATTATTTGAATTAATTAGGTGCTAAAATCTTAAATATATCTTAAATAAACAATTTTTTAACATTAAAAAAAGCTACTTAATTTTAATTAAGTAGCTTTTTACTAGTGATTGAATATATAGAATATGTTTTAGTGAAAAGGTAGTACTTCGTTTGAAGTTTTATTTTGAACTAAAATTTTATTTAAATCAATAGTTGTAGTTGCTGTTTTAGCAACTGGATCATAAGTAAAACTATCTAAATCAGATATAACAGAGTTTATAAAACTAGGAATAGTAGGAGTAGTTCCTGGATCACCATCATTGATATTTGGATTTAATCCTATCTCTTCTTCAAAAATAACTAATTTAACTCCCATATCAGCAAGTCTGATGCCTTCAGCTATAAAGACTTCTTGCCTAGTTCTGTATAGTAATTCTAAAGAGTCGTCTTCATTTGCTAATGCGTCTATTTCACCTACAGTTAAAGAAGTTCCAGAAATTGAAGGAATGTCTACGTTTCCTGCTTGTCTATCTAGTACTAAGTTAGTACGACCATTAACAACAATATCAGATTTATCTGGTCTAGAACCTGGATCTACTTGGCTTCTTCCTTCAATTCCATCATTTATATTTCTAACTTCCCTAGTTGAAATAAGAATTAAAAGGTCTTTAAGGTT
>NZ_JAPEHZ010000131.1 GCF_028823685.1 Tenacibaculum sp. L6
GGTCGTTGCCTTTCTTTAACAAACCTCAATCTTTTACTAGATTGAGGTTTTTTTTTGCCTTTTTTTAGAATATTATAGCATATCCGTAATAGAAAATTCTATTAAAGGTAACTTTAGAATAGCTATGAAAGTAAGTCCTAATAAGAACCTATAAAATAAGTTTTTGCTTAAAAATAAATTTATGTATGATTTTTGTCATTCATTTAACTTAATTATATATGGATCTTTGTATTTTAAAACTAAAAATTCATGGCAAACAAATTGAGTATGGTTACTGTTGAAGAAGCGGTAGCATCTGTACAATCAAATAATAAAATCTTTTTTCAAGGAGCAGCAATGACTCCTAATTTATTAATAGATAGTTTATGTAATCGTTATCAAGAGCTATCAAATGTAGAAATCATTCAAATACATACGCATGGTAATGCTAAGTATTTAGAAGAGCCTTATAGTAAGTCTTTTAAGCTTATAAGTTGCTTTGTAGGCGATAATGTAAGAAAAGGAGTAAATACGAATAATGGAGATTATATTCCTATCTTTTTAAGCGAAATTCATTGGTTATTTCGTCGTAATATTTACGAGTTAGATGTAGCTTTTATTCAGGTTTCTCCGCCAGATAAGCACGGTTATTGTTCGTTAGGTACATCAGTTGATATTACATTACCTGCTATTCAAACTGCTAAAAAAGTAATTGCTTTGGTAAATCCGAATGTACCTAGAACTCATGGAGACGGAATTATTCATGTAAGAAATATAGATTATGCTGTTGAAGTAAATACACCAATACACGAATCAGTTTCAGGAATTCCTTCTGAAATAGAAATTAAAATAGGAGAAAATGTAGCAGGATTGATTGAAGATGGTGCTACGTTACAAATGGGAATTGGAAATATACCAAATGCAGTATTGCATAACTTAACCAATCATCAACGTTTAGGAATTCACACCGAAATGTTTTCTGATGGAGTATTACCATTAATAGAAAGAGGTGTAATTACTGGTGAAGAAAAAGAAATTAAAACAGGAAAGATAGTAACTTGTTTTGCTGTAGGATCACAAAAATTATACGATTTTATAGACGACAATCCTTTAGTACACTTTAAAGAAGCTGGTTATACAAATGATACTTCTATTATTAAGAAAAACCCTAAAGTAACTGCTATAAACAGTGCAATTGAAATAGATTTAACAGGACAAGTTTGTGCCGATACAATTGGGCAATACCAATATTCTGGAGTTGGTGGTCAAATGGATTTTATCAGAGGGGCTTCTTTGTCAAAAGGAGGAAAGGCTATTATAGCAATGCCTTCTATTACTAACAAAGGAGTTTCTAAAATCACACCATTTTTAAAAGAAGGAGCAAGTGTAACTACTACGAGAGCGCATGTGCATTATGTTGCTACAGAATACGGAGTTGTTAACTTGTTTGGAAAAAGTTTAAAGGAAAGAGCAAAAGCACTAATTTCTATAGCGCATCCTAATTTTAGAGAGGAGTTAGAAAGAGAAGCTTTTAGCCGATTTAAAAAGCTATAAAAAAGGGAGTGTTTAAATACTCCCCTTTTTTTATAATAATGTCTCGTCCTGAAATAAGTTTACACAATTTAGACTTATTTTATGAAAAGCAAT
>NZ_JAPEHZ010000132.1 GCF_028823685.1 Tenacibaculum sp. L6
GTTTTTTTTTGATCTTATTTTTAGGATTGCTGTATCTCGTAGTTTTTAATCCTTTCCTTGTTACTTTCGATCTTGATAAAGATCCTCAAAAACAACCGTATTTTAATGTTTAATATTCAACAGGAAATAGTTATACACTTATAATTTAAGTTTTCTTCCATCCAAGATATTCACTACTAGATCTCCTAAAAACTATGATTTATTACGAGAGTCAATATAAATAGCTGTAATATTATATTTGTTTAAAATCTCTGAAACTATTCCTTTTCTAGCAAAAGGAATAAATAATCATAAGCATTAGGTAAATTCTCAGTAGGCATGTAATAGATAACCTAAGAAATAAAAATTACTTTCCAGAATTAAACTATTAAAACTAGCATCAATTTCGATAAGGTTAAAATATCTTTAAAATGATTTTACAATAACAATATCATTTTCCCTATTATTATTGACATAAATTTTTCAAAAACTGATTATTTTATTAAAATTAATTCATCGTCAAACAGGAAAAACAGCCTTTGCTAATGTAAAAGAGTTAAGAAGTGGTTGGAAAGTCTTTTGGTACAATACTACAGCAAATTTATTTAAACTATCATTAAAGTCAGAGTATAAACCTGAAGCGGAAAACGAAGATTATTTAGTAGAGGACATTATACAGCGAGCATATATAGAAGAAAAGTTGGAGTATCAAGAGCCTAAATTACGAAAGAACTATTTAGTAATTGTATCCAAAAGTAGAGGATATGTTGACGTATCTGAATATAAAGAGATGTTTTCGAAGATGCGAAAGAAGCGAAAACGAAAGAAATAGTAAAAAAATAAAGAATTCAAATTCTTACTAAAGTTGATAATTAAGTACTGTAATAGTTATATGTACTTCCATGTTAGAAGCATTAAAATAGTAATAAATATAGTAAACAAAGGTAGGAGAGAAGTATAGGGTAAAAAACTTTCGGGTGTAACTAATTATCTTATAGTGTATTAATAAATATTTTAAAAAAAAGGTTTAAAAAGTGCTTGTTAAGTGGGGAAAGGTATCTATATTTGCACCCGCCAACGGAGAAGCGCTAAGTTTTAAAGTTAGTAAGAGTTCATTAAAATAGGGGAGTAAGATATTTAAAGAAAAGGTTAAAAAATAGTTTAACAAATTCTTGTTTATTAGGAAATAAAGTGAGTATCTTTGCAGTCCGAATTTTAGGGAAACAGTTCATTAAAATAGTGTAGCAAATCAAACGAAAAAAACTTCAAAAAAAGTTTTGTCAGATTAAAAAGAGTTTGTAGTTTTGCATCCGCTTTCACAAAGCGGTACGATCACGGAAATTTTGGAAGACGATAAGTTACTAGTTCGAGTCTAGTGTTTCTACAAGAGGATGAGTCGTAAGATAAGTAACAACTTGTCATTGGCGACTCGCCACAAGTTCATTGAAAATATTGAAATTGACAGCGTAATTAAAGAGTAGAATTACCGGTAGTAGTTTAAGAGATTAATCTATTATAAAATTCTTTTGGAACTTAACATTAATAATATTAAAGATTATACAATGAAGAGTTTG
>NZ_JAPEHZ010000133.1 GCF_028823685.1 Tenacibaculum sp. L6
GTGTCTATAGCAAAAATGGTTTCAGCAACGTACTCAGGAGTATACAACTGGTCGTTTTCTTTTAAATCGATAAAGCGTTGTACGTTTTTAAAATCCTTTTCATCGGTACTTCTAATATCAGTTTGCATATTGGTATCAACCACACCAGGGTAAATGGCATTGCATTTTACCCCATTTGTAAGCTCGTTTTGTTCCGCAGCAATAGTTTTGGTCATCATATCAATAGCTGCTTTAGAAGTGCAATACACGCTCCAACCTTCATACGGTTTTACCGCAGCACCAGATGAAATACTAATGATTTGTTTTTTACAGTTTAGATGCTGTGTAGTTTCAATAAACAAACCAGATAAGATAAGTGGAGTAGTGGTGTTTAAATGAATGCTTTTAGCAATATCCTCCGAAGGAATATTTTCTAGGTTAGAAATAACGCCTAAGCGTCCCGCATTATTCACCAAAGTAATTGAGGTAACTTCTAGTTCTTTAATTTCATCTAGCAGCATTTTAAATGTAATGTGCGTTACTTTGGTATCCGATAAATCAACAGGTACCTGTGTAACATTTTGCAAATCTGCAATACTTCTCGATAACGAGTAAACTCTGTAGTTTTCTTGTGCATATTTTTCGGCTAAGGCTCTACCAATTCCTTTACTTCCTCCGGTAATGATAATGATGTTCATAAGAGTAAAAGTAAGGAAATAAATATAAGTTCACGTCATTCTGAACTTGTTTCAGAATCACACAAAATATGTTTGAAAGTTTGATGAGATCCTGAAATGAATTCAGGATGACGGTAGTCGATTATTTAAAAAACTTTTTTGAGTTTTCCCAATTATGATTATTTGAAGAATTCCTTCGAATTCTCCCAATGTACATCCATTTCAGCGAGGGTCATGTCAGAAAGTTGCTTGCCTTCTTTTTTGGCAGCTTCTTCTAAAAACTGAAAGCGATTGATGAACTTTTTATTGGTTTTTTCCAGTGCATTTTCAGGATTTACCCCAATAAAACGTGCGTAGTTAATCATGGAGAATAGTACGTCTCCAAATTCTTTTTCTATTTTTTCTTGATTGTTGTTTTTAATCTCGTCGTTCAATTCAGAAAGCTCCTCTTGAACCTTTTCCCACACTTGATGTGGTTCTTCCCAATCAAAACCAACCCCAGCAACTTTATCTTGAATACGGCTTGCTTTTACTACCGCAGGTAAACTTTTAGGAACACCTTCTAAAACCGATTTTTTACCTTCTTTCAGCTTTAGTTTTTCCCAGTTTTGTTTTACTTCTTCTTCATTTTCAACAACCACATCACCATAAATATGAGGATGGCGATCAATTAGTTTGTCTGAAATTGAATTGGCAACGTCGGCAATATCAAAAGCCTGTTGTTCGCTACCTATTTTAGCATAAAAGACGATGTGCAAAAGCAC
>NZ_JAPEHZ010000134.1 GCF_028823685.1 Tenacibaculum sp. L6
CGAAACACCTGTTGCAGTTGAAAAAACAATTATGGTTGATATCGATAAAGATCCATTTTACGATTCAAAAACTAAAGTAAATTACTTTAAATATAAAGGTAAACAATATGGTTTTTTAATTGATCAAAAAGATTTATTAATTACCCGCAAAGTTAATAACGAAGACGTTACTTCAGCCAGAGCTTATAGATCGATTAATAACGATTTTTATGTAGTACAAGGTGATGAGTTTAACGGAGTAGGATACTTTAATAAATACGGTGATTTTATTATTGAGTATAGAAATAAAGAAACTAACAAGCTTGAATATGCAATTTTCGAAACAGTTAAAATGTAATATTTAAGAAATCGATAAACAAAAAGAGGTGAATTAATTCATCTCTTTTTTTATACAATTCCTTTTAATTTTTTGAAATGAGCAAACATCAAAATTGATAGAGCAAAACAACACTGTATACATAAATTAATTTTGTAATAAACTTATTATTAACCTAAAAAACATATAAAATAATGAATTATTTAAATATGCAGAGCGAAAACATATTACCTGTAGCAAAAGAGTTAAATCAATTGTTAGCAGATTACCATGTATATTATCAAAAACTAAGAAACTTTCACTGGAATATTGTCGGGAAAAATTTCTTTGAGTTACATGAAAAATTTGAAGAAATGTACGTTGACGCAAGAAGTAAGATTGATGAAATTGCAGAACGTATTTTAACCTTACAATATCACCCAATAAGTAGATACAGCAGGTATTTAAAAATAGCTACAATATCAGAAGAAAGTCCTTTTCAAACAGATTCTGACATGGTATATATTTTATTAGATGATCATAAAACATTATTAACTCAAATGTCTACCGTAATTAAAAAAGCAGAAGAAGCTGGTGATGAAGGTACAATCGATTTAATAGGTGGTTATATCGCTTCTTTAGAAAAAACTAGCTGGATGTTAAGCGCATGGACAAAAAGCACCGTAGAACAGTTAAAAGAAGACTTTGTAATGTAATTTATGTAAATCTAATTTCTAGCAATACTAAGTAATAACATTAAAAACAATAAATGAACTTTAATAACACTATAAATAAAATCAAAACAGCAACTGAAGAGTATTGGAATGAGTTTGTGTCTCAAATACCCGGTATTATAATCGCAATAATTATAATTGCTTTAGGTATTTTGTTAGCAAATTTTATTTCATCGCTTTTTAGAAAAACGATATCTAAAAAAACTCATGATCCTTTAATGACAAATTTTTTAAGTAAAACTATTAAAATAGGGTTAATTACTCTGGTTTTAATGTTGGGGTTAAAAATAGCAGGATTAGGTAGTATAGCAACCGGTTTATTAACAGCAGCAGGTGCATCAGCTGTTATTTTAGGTTTTGCTTTTAAAGATGTTGGAGAAA
>NZ_JAPEHZ010000135.1 GCF_028823685.1 Tenacibaculum sp. L6
TTTTCTTTTTCTAACATTTCTTTTTGTGTTACTTGTTTATTTTTCCAGAAATACAATTTATTTTCTTTAAAGAGAAAAGTATCTTTCTGTATTTTATTTTTAACATCAGAAGTTTTAACCACTAATAGAATAGAATCTTTATTGGTAATGAAAAACTTTGAAGAGTATTCGTTATCACTATAGTTATTAACTACTATGTATTCTAGTTCTCTTATAGAGTACTGAAAACTATCATTTAAATCTTCGTGTATTTCAACAAATGTTACTGTTGAATCAGATTCAATTCTTTCTCCTCCATTTGGTTGATAAAAAACAGAATTTTTAGCTTTATTTATTTTAGACATTACTTTCTTAAAGTATACTTTTTGAGTCTTAACATCTGGAATTAATCTAGTTTCTCCAGATTTTTTTTGGCAAGAGATTATTAATAAAATAATTATTATTTTTATAGTATTTGAAATATTCATTACTTTTTATATTTAGGAGTAAATAATCTTGTATGTAAATGATGGTGATGTGGTGGCATATTGTCAGATAATTTTAATATTTTTTTTACCTTGTTTAAGGTATAATAAACACTATAAAATCTTTTCCATCCAAACTTATGGAAAGCATCAATCATTTTTTCTTGACGAGTTACATCTAATTCTTTAGCCCCTTCGTCATTATTAATGTGAAGACTTGCTCCTGTTTTATCATTACGTAAATACCTAAAATCTCCGTGTAACCCATTTACATGTGTTGTACTTGGAAAGCCGTGATTATCTTTACTTGTAAAACCAATCATTGTAATGTCTTTATAACCTACATTAGCTATTGCACCTAATACACAAGCAAAAGCATTTGGGTGAATATAAGGTCTAGTACTATCGGACATTAATTTAAATTGAATAGGTAATTTTTGTCCTGTATAATTTTTACTACCTATTTGAATTAATGGCGTTTTCTTCCCTGTTTTTATATATTTTCTAATTTTCCCTTTTTCTTCACCTTTTGTCCCTTTGACAACCACTTTATCAGTATACGTATACTTTTTACGTCCTTTACTTATGGTTTCTTCTTTCGTGAACCCTGTTGGTACAGATTCTAACGCTTTTCCATTTTTATATTCTTCTACTTGAATTATATCATAAACATCTTTTAGATTATGTTTCTTTCCATCCTTATCATAATAAACATATTTTACTTTTTCAGCATCTTTCAACTCTACTTTATCAATATGTCCTGTATGATAAACTCCTATTTCTACTACACTTTTACTTTTCAACTCAAACCAATTTTCTTCACCATAATACCATTGGTTTGGTGTTAAGTCAAATACCTCATCATAAAAAACTTCTTTCCAAGAAGCTCCTACTGGTTCTGCATCTACAACCATAAACAGCTTCGT
>NZ_JAPEHZ010000136.1 GCF_028823685.1 Tenacibaculum sp. L6
AGGTTGCTCTGCCTTATTACCTTTTAAAATCAAATCTTTTCCAAACTCGATAGCTTTAATTAAATTGGATTTTCCAGATGCATTTGCACCATAAACAACTGCTGTTTTAAGAGCTGAAGTTCCTTTTATAGATTTCGATTTATGATGTGATTTTAGAGTTCCCCTTCCAGGAATAAGAGAAAACACTTCTCGGTCTTTAAATGACAAAAAATTCTCAACTGTAAATCTAATTAACATAATTGTGTCTGTATTTTATGCAAATGTAGTGAAAAAATCACATTTTAGTTCGTTTTTAGTGTCTAATGTTGTTTCGTTGCGTTTTTTTTTTGCCTGTTGCACAACGTTGTTGTGTAAGAAAAGTTGCGTGTTTTAAGCACTAAAGTTAGTAAATAAAGCACGAACCAAGAAAATCAGAGAGGATTTTCGTAAGTATGCTTTTACTAGCAATTTTTTTTACACGGTGTTGGCAGTAGTTTTTTTATTTTCCACCAATCTCAATAATTTTCCACCCTTTTATTTTGTAGATTTTACTGTTATCTTCAAATGCGTTTCCACTTGGTTCAGATAAAATCAGTTTATTTTTTTTATCTATTTTTTGAATTCTTAAATAATCCCAATTCACTTTATGTTCAAATTTATTTGATTTGGGGTTGAAAATATAATATTTTTCCCAACAAATCTTTCCGCAATTAAATGGAATAGAAAAGTCTATATGTCCATCAAAATTATAGTCATAAAAATAAAAATTAATATTGCCGAGAGCAATACCATCTTCAATGTTGTTTATTATTTGTAATTGTTTATTTTCTTTAAATATAATCAATTTCTCAATACCACCATAATAGCCAATATTTTCAGAATAACTTAATTTACTATTCCAAACAGCACTTAACGTAAAGTTTTTAATTTTATATATTTTAGTTTTATTAATATTTAATGTTGTTATTTTCTCTTTCGAAAATTCTTCCCAATTATTTTTTTGTGCGAAATTCTTATTTGATATAATAAACAAGCTTAAAAACAGTAGTTTTTTCATTTTTTTATTTTTTTTCAAGAAACAGAATTTCTTTTATAATTTTGGAAAGTATAACAACATCAGAATGGGAGTTATGATATTGTCTTATGCTATGATTAAATAAGTACTCATATAATTCAGTTAGTTTTGGATATTTTGGATTGGGATTAGATTTGTTTTTTAATTCTTTATAACCCCATTTCATCGTGCAAAATTTTTTGATTTCATTCCAATCAAAATTTAAATAATATTTTTCTAATTCATTTTTTAAAACAGGCAAATCGAAATCTAAATTATGAGCAGCAATTAAT
>NZ_JAPEHZ010000137.1 GCF_028823685.1 Tenacibaculum sp. L6
TTTTTCATTTTTACCCTTTCTATTTTTCGCTGTTAATTTCTTCTTTTTTAATTCCATTTCTGATTTAACATTCTTTTAACTAAACACCATTAAACCTTTCGGCAAATTTGCGGTCAAACAAGTTTTATAAATCAACGTAATGAAGAAATTTACCTTACTTATTATTTTACTAATTAGTTTTACAACTTTTGCCCAACGTGGTTCAAAAATTACTTTAACAGGAAAAGTTGTTGAAACCAACTCAAAACAACCATTAGAATACGCTACATTAGTACTTACAAACACCAGCACTCAACAAGTTGTTGGAGGAGTAACTGATGCTAAAGGAAACTTTTCTATAGATGTTTCATCGGGTACTTATGCTGTACAAGTTGAATTTATTGGTTTTAAATCTAAGAACTTAGGAAACCACACACTAACCGAAAATAAAAACTTAGGTGTAATTTCTCTTTCAGAAGACACTGAAACTTTAGACGAAATTGAAATTATTGCAGAAAAATCAACCGTAGAAATTCGATTAGACAAAAAGATTTACAATGTTGGTAAAGATATGACTGTTAAAGGAGGTAATGCTTCTGATGTGTTAGATAACGTACCTTCTGTAAACGTAGATGCTGAGGGAGCTGTAAGCTTAAGAGGAAATGAAAATGTTCGTATTTTAATTGACGGTAAACCTTCTGCTTTAGTTGGTTTAAGCGGTACAGATGCTTTAAGAAACCTTCCTGCTGATGCTATTGAAAAGGTAGAAGTAATTACTTCTCCTTCTGCTCGATATGATGCTGAGGGTACTGCAGGTATTTTAAATATTATTCTTAGAAAAGGAAAAATTACAGGATTTAACGGATCTGTAAACTTAACTGCTGGTACCCCTGATATGTTTAGTTTTTCTCCAAACCTAAATTACAGAACTAAAAAGCTTAACATCTTTACAAATTTAGCCTACTCATATAGAAAAGGACCAGGTAACTCTCAAAGTTTTTTTACCAACTTTAACAATGATGGTACTATAAAAGATTATAGAAATGAAGAAAGAACTTTTGATAGAAAAAACAACAACTATAATGGTTCTTTTGGTTTAGAATACTACATCGATAAAAAAAGCTCTATTACAGGAACATTCTTTTATAGAAATTCTAAAGACAAAGATATTGCAACAAACAACACTACTTTTTTTGATGCTAACAAACAAGTAGCAAGCAATGAAAGCAGAATTGAAGATGAAAGAGAAAATGGTATAGACAAACAATATTCTGTTAACTATACTAATAATTTAGACGATAAAGGGCAAAAGTTAATTATCGATTTACAATATGGAG
>NZ_JAPEHZ010000138.1 GCF_028823685.1 Tenacibaculum sp. L6
GAAACTAATAGTTCAGATATAAAACTGACTTCGACTAGTAAAAACAAGATCGTGCTTCCTGGCTTATTAGAATTTAATAACTTTATAATCAATTTACCTTCTTCGTCTTATACTGATAAGAGTAGATTGGAAAGTTATTTTTCTCAAATAAATTATGATTTCAAAGATACTTACTATCTTTCTGCTTCTATCAGAAGAGATGGTTCTTCTCGATTTGTTAAAAATAAATGGGATACTTTTGGCTCTATTGGTGGTGCTTGGATAATTTCTAATGAAAGTTTTATTGAAAATTCAAACTTTATAAAGTTTTTAAAACTTAAAGCCAGTTACGGAATTATTGGTGAGCAAGCTGGTGTAGGTTATTATCCTGGCCTTACATTATCTAATATTAATAACTCAAATGATGAAATCTCTATAACAGAAGATTTTGTTGGTAACCCTGACTTAACTTGGGAAAAATCTAAAATGTACCAAGTTGGTTTAGAAAGTCAACTAAGTAATTTCTTAGATATAAATTTAGATTACTACATTAAAGATACTGAAAACTTATTATTTGATAAGAGATTAAATATTGGTTCTGGTGTAGCTATTCAAGATGTTAACGATGGAACTTTAAGAAACTCAGGTTTAGAATTCGATATCAATGCTAAAATTATTAATAAAGAAGACTTTAAATTAGGAGTTAGTTTAAATGGAGAATTCCTTAAAAACAAGCTGACTGCTATGCCTATAGATGTTTCTACAGGAGAACAAAAAGTTATTGATATTGATGGAGTATTTGGTAGAACTAAAGGAAGATCTTTATATGATTTCTACACTCGTGAATGGGCTGGTGTAGACCCTGCAAATGGAGCTCCAATGTGGTACGCTTATTATTATGATGCAAACAACGATGGAGTATTTAATGAATCTGATGATAGTGAAGTAATTAATTCACTACATGAATACCAAGCAGAATTCCCTGACAGAACGTTAACTAAAACAGTAACAAGTAATTCTGCAGTAGCAACACGTCAATTCTTAAATAAATCTAGTATCCCAACTGTAAGAGGAGGTTTTAGGCTAAACATGTCTTACAAAAACTTCGACTTTAGCTCTCAACTAATTTATAGTTTAGGAGGTTATGCGTATGATGCCGCTTATGCAGATATGATGGGTAATGGTAGAGTTGGTAGTTGGAACTGGCATAAAAACATTCGTAACCGTTGGCAAAATCCTGCAGACATAACCAACGTACCTGCTTTAACAAA
>NZ_JAPEHZ010000139.1 GCF_028823685.1 Tenacibaculum sp. L6
TTCGCTTCGGCTCCGATCCTTAAAATCTTAACCTTGCTAGTAACAGTAACTCGTAGGCTCATTATGCAAAAGGCACGCCGTCACACAGTTAATGTGCTTCGACCGCTTGTAGGCGTACGGTTTCAGGTTCTCTTTCACTCCCTTACTTAGGGTTCTTTTCACCTTTCCCTCACGGTACTAGTTCACTATCGGTCTTTCAGGAGTATTTAGCCTTACCGGATGGTCCCGGTGGATTCATACAGGATTACACGTGTCCCGCACTACTCAGGGTACTGCTATATCCTCTTCGATTACCTGTACGAGACTATCACTCTCTTCGGTTCGTCTTTCCAAACGATTCCAGTTCTCTTAGATTCTAATGTCGCAGCCCTACAACCCCAATATTGCCGTAACAACATTGGTTTGGGCTAATCCGCGTTCGCTCGCCACTACTAACGGAATCACTTTTGTTTTCTCTTCCTCTGGTTACTTAGATGTTTCAGTTCACCAGGTTTGCTCACCCGAAGGTGTGACATGTCTTCAACATGACGGGTTGCCCCATTCGGAAATCTACGGATCATAAAATATGTGCTTCTCCCCGTAGCTTATCGCAGCTTATCGCGTCCTTCATCGCCTCTGAAAGCCTAGGCATCCTCCATACGCCCTTATTTAGCTTATTGTACTTTTTGCTGTAGTATCTCTACTACAACGAGCTCTTTATAATTCTTGTTCTTATAAAAATATTTCGTTAGATATTATCTAACTCTCTATCTTGATTCTTTACGATATCATTTTACCAATATGTCAATGAACGTTGTGGCGAGTCGCCACTGACAAGTAATTAAACTTGTGAGTCACAATCTGCCTGCAATACTCTTGAAGATAATATTACTTATCTCCAGGCATCGCCTGGTGGAGAATATCGGAGTCGAACCGATGACCTCTTGCGTGCAAGGCAAGCGCTCTAGCCAGCTGAGCTAATCCCCCATCTCTTTTAGTTATGAGTTATTAGTCGTTAGTTATTAGTTGGTGTGAGTTTAACTTAAAACTTAGCACTCAACACGTAAAACCAAATCCCTCAACTTCTAAAATTTCCTTTCAACTAATCTCTTTAAAATTGTAGTCTCGGGCAGACTCGAACTGCCGACCTCTACATTATCAGTGTAGCGCTCTAACCAGCTGAGCTACGAGACTTTTTTTAGTCTGTAGTTTGTAGTCTTTAGACGCTAGTTATACAACTAACTACTATCGACTAAATACT
>NZ_JAPEHZ010000013.1 GCF_028823685.1 Tenacibaculum sp. L6
ATTTTTTTTAAAAAAACAAGAAAGTTGTTTTTAACTTGCTACTAATTAATGAACGGTTCAGATTTAAAAGTATTAAGAAAGAAATTTGGTTTATCTCAAGAAGAATTAGGAGAACTAGTTGGTTTGAGTAAAAATACAATTTATAATTATGAGAATAGTGGAGTTGTACCCAAATCTAAAATCCCAATTTTAGAAAAGGTATTCAAAGAATATGATAGAAAACCCAGCTCTGAAACTAAAAACCTTTCTGAGAAAGATGCTTTAGATGTTATAGAGAAAATTCTCTTGCATGAAGATGAACTAATGAAGTATGAAAATTTTTATTTATGGGTCAAATCTCTAAGAACAGATGAGAGAAATAAGACTTTAAAAGAAGTTCTTAAAAATAGATTGGACAGTATAGATTAATTTTCTTTCTATAGTAATTTATACCCAAATTGTTTAAGTTTTTTAAAATCGTCATTATTTAAACTTAAAAACTCCATAATTTGATTACTATTTTCTTCTAACTCTATTATACTACTACTAATATTGTTTTTGATTAATTTAATCTTTTTTAAATTGTCTATTTCGTGTAGGTAAACATCTAATTCAGAAATAGAAATATTTTGTGTATTAACTAGCTCTTTTAAAAGATTTAAAGCAGCAATTTTATCAATCGTGTTATTCTCTATTAGTGTTCTGATTTCTTTAGCTTTTTCAATTTTAATATCCATTTCAATTTATTTATTCTGTTTTTGTTAAAATATCTTTTTTTAATAAATCAATCGTTTCATTAACATCTTGTTTAAATTTCTCATTTTCTAATTGTCTCTTGGTCTTTATTAGATTGAACCTATAAATAATGTATAACATTAATAAAAAACCAATAGTAGTTCCAATGGCATAAGTTTGTAGGTAATAATCATCAAATCTTATATTTGGTCTGAAAATCCATATAAACTGTATTGTATAAATATAAACAGGGATAATATATGCAGTTTTAAACGGTCTAAATGCAGATGCTATTATTAAGAGGATAGGGGATAATGTTTGACTCAAAACCCAAATAAAAGTTGAAGTTTTTCCAAATCCGAATTTATTTTCTAACTCAAAAGGAAAAACCTTGTCTGTAAACAAAATTAATCCAGACAAGGCTACTAAAAAGCTGCCAATTATACTAATTGCTACCTTGTGATCCTGGTCTTTCAATGTCCTTTCTATCGACGTTATAAACTTCCAGACTTTCATTGTTTAATTCTTCTAGTTCTTTAGACTCATCAGTACAACTAGTTAATAAAAATGTAGAAAATACTACTGCTAAAATTAAAGTTACTTTTTTCATAATTACTCTATTTAAAATTAATACTAGAGTAAATATAATAATCAATAATTTGTAGCTTAAACTAGCTAATACTAATAGTTAAATTAAATTGGATACTAGAATCATACTAGAAATAAATCAAGAAAAAGGAATTCTTAGAGTAAATTGATAAGTGTGCCATATTTTAACTGATTTATTTCGGGGGATAATTCTAAGTATCATTATAATACTTATCAACGCTAATATATATAAAATCTTAATTTATAGTACTTTTTTATATAAAAAAGTATTTTGAATGGCAAAAAGTAATTTGTTTCCTACTTCTTTTATATATGGTTTCTAAAAAGTAAGTAAAAATTATTTTTATCTTTAAAGGACGGTTATAGTTGAAGAAAAGGTACAATTTTATTTTAGAGAAAATAAAAAAACTTAACACTATACTTACCCTTAAAAACAAAACCTATTGAAAATCAATAGGTTTATTTTCAAAATGTGACCCAGAGAGGACTCGAACCCCCAACCCTCAGAGCCGAAATCTGATGTTCTATCCAGTTGAACTACTGGGTCTAGAAAAATGATTATGCTAATTTAGCCTTTACAATCGCTGAAATTGTTTTTCCATCTGCTTGTCCTGCTAATTGCTTAGAAACAATTCCCATTACTTTACCCATGTCTTTCATTCCCTCTGCTCCAACATCTGCTATTGTTTTTTCAACGATTTTACCAATCTCTTCATCACTCAACGCTTCTGGTAAAAACTGTTCTAAAACAGCTGCTTCAGCCAATTCAGGTTCTGCTAAATCATTACGTCCTTGTTCTGTGAATACAGCTGCACTATCTTTACGTTGTTTTACTTGCTTTTGAACAATTTTTAACTCTTCTGCTTCTGATAATTCACCTGCTCCTACTTCTGTATTTGCTAGCATAAAAGCCGATTTTAAGGCTCTTAAAGCGGTTAAAGCTACAGTATCTTTCGATTTCATAGCTTCTTTCATTTTATCCATTACCTGTTTTTGCAAACTCATAATTTTGTGATTTTTACTATTAAAAAAATCCCGATAAATCGGGATTTTAAAAATACGTGTTATTCTTTTATTAATCTACATTATCGTGTAAAAACGAGTTATTTGAGCGTAATAAATCATTATTATCAGTATTTAATGCAGTGTCTGATTTACTAATATTTGAATCTGAATCAATATCAACTCCTAATCTTTTATAAGCTGGTTGACTCTCAATTTCATCTACATTTTTTATTCTTTGGTCGTTAAACTTATAGTTAAAACCTTTCATTTTTTCACGTCTTTCTTGTGCTCTTTTTTGCACTTCAGAAATTGTTAAACTCAATGGAGATACTTCTTCACTAGATGTATCTATATTATTAATTTCTTCTTGAGTTTTTGACTTTACTTGAAAACGTAACTCTTCTTCTACCTCTTCTTTTATAGTTGGGGTAGAACTTTTACCAATTGTTGGTTCTGCACTAAAATCGTCTAAAACATATCGCTTTTCTACCTTGTGAAAGGTAATTTCTTGTGCTGTTACTTCAATGTTTTTAATCTCATTTGTAGTTTCAACTAAATGAGAAGCTGGTTTTATTTCTTCGTAAGAATTCAACGGTAAATCAAACAATAAATCTTGTTGAATTGGTTGTTGTCTTACTTCTTCCTCTACTTTTGGCTCAGCGATATTTGTTATGATAAAATCATCTTCTGAAATGGTTTCAACAGCGATTTCGTCATACACTACATCAATATTTTTAATAGCCTCTGTAGTAGGAATTAAATTCGATTTAGGCTCAACAACTTCCTCTTCTAATACGTGAACAACTTTATCAACAGGCTTAGTTGGTAAAGGTTCATTTATACTAGAAGAAGTTTGAATTTTTTGATCTCCAAAGTTGTACGTAGCTTTTTGTTCATCTTCTAAAGTATGAACAATCTTTTTTACTTCTGTATTGGTTATATTTCCTTGTTGATCAGCAGCGAAACCCGTTGCTACAACTGTTACAGCTATTCCGTCTTCTAAAGTTTCATCTTCACCAATACCCATAATAATATTGGCATCGTATCCTGCTTCATCTTGAATATAATCGTTGATTTCTCCAATTTCATCTAAGGTAACTTCATTACCTCCAGAAACAATTAACAACAATACATTCTTAGCTCCTGTAATTTTGTTATCATTTAATAACGGTGAATCTAACGCTTTTACAATTGCATTTTTAGCTCTGTTAGCTCCAGTTTCTTTTGCAGATCCCATAATTGCAGTACCACTATTAGACAATACCGTTTTAGCATCGTGTAAATCGATATTTTGTTTGTAGTGATGTGTAATTACTTCTGCAATACCTTTAGCCGCGGTAGCTAACACTTCATCTGCTTTTGAGAATCCTGCTTTAAACCCTAAGTTACCATAAACTTCGCGCAGTTTATTATTATTGATAACAATTAACGAATCTACATTTTTACGTAGTTCGTCAATTCCTGTTTGAGCTTGTTTTGAGCGCATTCTCCCTTCAAACTGAAATGGCATTGTAACGATTCCTACCGTTAAAATATCCATATCTTTAGCAATTTTGGCAATGATTGGCGCTGCACCAGTACCGGTACCTCCACCCATACCTGCGGTAATAAATACCATTTTGGTATGCGTGCTTAACATTTGTTGAATTTCTTGAATACTTTCAGCCGCTGCTTGTGCTCCTATTTCAGGATTTGCACCCGCACCTAAACCAGAAGTTAAGTGTGCCCCTAATTGTACTTTATTAGGAATTGGACTGTTTTCTAATGCTTGTGCATCAGTGTTGCAAATCACAAAATCTACTCCGTGAATTTGCTTACTATACATGTGGTTTACTGCGTTACTTCCTCCCCCACCAACACCAATTACTTTAATGGCATTCGATTGTGTTTTCGGCATGTCGAATGAAATGTTATCAAATTCTGCGCTCATAATAACTTTTCTTTTTTATTAATTCTTATTCAATTTACACTCTCCTTCTTAGGGGATTAATTCGGAGTAGCTTTTTATATACTTTTACTCTGCGTTATCTAAAAACTCTTTAAATCCTTCTGTGAATCGCTTGGTAAACTTTTCAAAGATTGATTTAGACTTTTCTTTCGCTGGTCGTTCCTTCTCTTCTTGAGTTTCTTCTATAGCTTCTTTTTCTTCTTCAATAGTTGGTTCTACAAACACTTCTTGAGCTTCTTCTGCTACTACTTCATTTCCTTCTTTTTTCAAGCCTTCCATTAACAACCCAACTGCGGTTGCAAATGCTGGACTTGATAAGACTTCATCAGAATCTCCTGCCAAATGTTCATTTGGATACCCAATACGAACGTCCATTCCAGTAATATATTCTACTAACTGACGTAAATGTTTTAATTGAGCTCCGCCACCTGTTAAAACAATACCTGCAATGAGTTTTCCTTTTTGAGTTTCGTGTCCGTAGCTTCTAATTTCTAAGTACACGTGCTCAATAATTTCTTGTACTCTTGCGTGAATTATTTTAGATAAGTTCTTAAGTGTAATTTCTTTTGGCTCTCTTCCTCGTAACCCTGGAATAGATACAATTTCTGTTTCTTTATTTTCCCCTGGCCATGCAGAACCAAATTTAATTTTTAACAACTCTGCTTGCTTTTCTATAATTGAACAGCCTTCTTTAATATCTTCAGTAATTACATTACCTCCAAAAGGGATGACTGCTGTATGACGAATAATTCCGTCTTTAAAAATGGCTAAATCTGTTGTTCCGCCACCTATATCAATCAACGCTACACCTGCTTCTTTTTCTTCTTGACTTAATACTGCTGATGCCGATGCTAAAGGCTCTAATGTTATATCAGATAAATTTAAACCAGCACTTTTAATACATCTTCCTACATTTCGGATAGAAGACACTTGACCAACCACAACGTGGAAGTTGGCTTCTAACCTTCCTCCGTACATCCCGATAGGTTCTTTAATACCTGGTTGACTATCTACTTTAAACTCTTGAGGTAACACATGAATAATTTCCTCACCAGGTAACATTACTAATTTATGTACCTGATTTACTAAGTTTTCAATGTCTTTTGCATCAATAACTTCTTCGGCATTTTCTCGTGTTATATAATCACTATGATGTAAGCTTCTTATATGCTGACCCGCAATGCCAACCACCACATTCTCTATCTTTTGTCCTGAAACACTTTCTGCTTCTTCAACTGCTTGCTGAATGGATTGAATGGTTTGCGTAATATTGTTAACAACTCCTCCTTTTACACCTAAACTTTTTGCTTTACCAATACCTAAAACCTCAAGTTTTCCGTATTCGTTTTCACGACCAATCATGGCAACAATCTTGGTTGTACCAATATCTAAACCAACTGCTATTTTATTGTTTTCCATCTTGATTTTGTTTTGTGCACACAACTTGGTTGTGGTATTTTACATTTATCGTTTTGTAATTACTTATAGTTTTGTCTTTAAGAGCTTTGTTATAAAACGCTGTTAGCTTTTTAAATTTTTCTGCTGCATCTTTAAACTCACCAAAAATTATCTCATAATCACCGCTACGAACTGTAAATGTATATTCGTTTTGGTTGTCTTTTTGAATAGCAATAATTTCTTTAGCAAAAAAACTATTGTTATTTATAACCTTTATTAACTCTGTTAATTCTTTGATTTGCTCAGATTCCCCTACTCCTGAAACTAACGGTACCCTTGCTGAAAAGTTTGTTGATAATGGTATTTCTACCCCGTACTTATCAACATAAAAAGATTTGTTCTTATCAACAATGCGAGCTATCGGTGTTCGTTGTTTTATTACTGTTTTTAACACCCCGTCTACCGTTAAAAACACCGCTGTTTTTTCAACATACGGATTCGCCGAAACATTAGCCTCCAGAAAGTGTAAATCTACCAATCTTTTCGGTTGGTTTTTAACAAATTCATTATTTTGTATTAACAATTTATCAACCATACTGTGCGTCAAAAAGTTATTATCACCTGCTTCAAACTCGACCACGGTCTTTTTAACCTTTTTCAAGCCGTTTCTGTTGGTTGTAAAGCCATACAAGAACGCCAAAAACATCAACAACAAGAAAAAAGAAAGATAAGTTGCTACTTTTTTCATACTAGATTTTGTGTTTTTCTTTAATTTTATTTTTTACTTCTTCTACCAATAAACCAATATCTCCTGCCCCTAACATCGCCACAATTTTTGACTCAGATTTAAGCACTTCGTCACTTAGTTTTTCTTTAGATACTAGCTTTTTATTTTCTAAGCTCATTTTATCCAACAACCAACTTGAAGTAACTCCTTCAATAGGTAATTCTCTTGCCGGATAAATATCTAGCAACAACACTTCATCAAACAAGGATAATGCTGCTGCAAAATCATCAGCAAAATCTCTTGTTCTACTGAATAAATGCGGTTGAAAAATTGCTAACACTTTTTCATTTGGAAACATTTCTCGAACCGATTGTGCTACTGCTTTTATTTCTGTTGGGTGATGTGCATAATCATCAATTAAAACAACATCATCTGTTTTTATTTTATATGAAAATCTTCTTTGTACTCCTCTAAAAGATTTTAATTGTTCCTTTATTTTATCTAACGAAACTCCATATACATCTGCCATTGCTAATGCTGCCAACGCATTCATCATATTATGATTTCCTGGTAGATGAAATTCAATATCTTTAATTTGAGATGTTGGTGTTCGCACATCAAAAACATACTTTCCTGCTTCTATTCTAACATTAAAAGCCTTATAATCTGCATCCTCATTTACAGCATAGGTTAAACCTTTTAACGGTAATCCTTTTGCAACAATTAACGTATCAGAAACTTTATTCGCAAACTCAACAAAAGATTGCTGAAGCATTTCATTCTCTCCATAAATATCTAAATGATCGGCATCCATAGAGGTTACACAGGCAATATTTGGAGATAATTTTAAAAACGAACGATCAAACTCATCTGCTTCAACCACCGATACTTTATCTTCTCCTAAAATTAAATTGGAATTATAGTTTTCTGCAATTCCACCTAAAAAAGAGGTTGCTTTTTCAGGTTGCATAATATGACCCAAAATTGATGAAGTTGTTGTTTTACCATGTGTTCCAGCCACCGCTAAACAAAAAGTGTTTTTGGTAATTTCTCCCAATACTTCTGCTCTTTTTAAAACCGTATATCCGTTATCTATAAAATAGTTTAACTCTAGGTGGTTTTTAGGAACTGCTGGTGTGTACACTACCAATGAAGCTTTTTTATCTAAAAATGAAATCGGAATATTCTTTACAGCATCTTCAAAATGAAGCTCTACTCCTATTTCTTCTAAACTCTTAGTGATAGGTGATGGTGTTTTATCGTAACCTGCAACTACTTTACCATTCTCGGAAAAATAGCGAGCCAAGGCACTCATTCCAATTCCACCAATACCTACAAAATAAACGTTATGTATCGTTTTTAAATTCACTAACTGATTAATTTTTCTATTTCATTAACGATATTACTTGTTGCATTAGGCAACGCCAATTCGTTAATATTCTCACTTAAACTCTCTTGTTTCCCTTTATCTTTCAACAAAGTTTCTAATACCACAGGAAACGTTTCTAACTCATTTTCTTTAACCACAATTGCCCCATGTTCTTTAGCAATTGATTTAGCATTTTTTGTTTGATGGTCTTCTGCCACGTTAGGTGACGGAATAAAAATGGTTGGTTTACCTACTATACATAGCTCTGACACCGAACTTGCCCCTGCTCTCGACACAATAAAATCAGCAGCTGCATACGCTAAATCCATTCGGTTTAAAAACTGATGTACTTGTACATTTTCTACCTCATTGTATTTTTTATATTCATCAAAATACAACTTACCACATTGCCAAATAAGCTGTATATCCTGCTTTTTAAAGAAATCTAAATTCGCTTCTATTAGCTGATTTATTTTACGAGCCCCTAAACTTCCTCCTAAAACCAATAATGTTTTTTTAGAAGTATCTAACTCGAAAAAATCTTTACCTTCTTCTACTTTTGTATGGATGAACAGTAAATCTTGTCGAACTGGATTTCCTGTTTTTATAATTTTATCCTCTGAAAAAAAACGTTCTAAATCGTCATAGGCTACACATATTTTCTGTGCGTTTTTCCCTAAAAATTTATTGGTTATTCCTGGATAAGAATTTTGCTCTTGAATCAAAGTTGGAATTCCTCTTTGATTAGCAGCCATTAATGTTGGCCCACTAGCAAAACCTCCTGTACCAATTGCTACATCTGGTTTAAATCTTCTTATAATTCGGTGTGCTTTCCATAAACTACTTAACAACTTGAAAGGAAACATCAAATTTGCTAGAGTTAGTTTTCTTTGGATACCCGAAATCCATAATCCCTCAATTTCATATCCCGCTTGCGGAACTTTTTCCATTTCCATTTTATCTTTTGCTCCTACGAACAAAATATTAGCTTCTGGATAACGAACTTTAATTTCGTTTGCAATAGCTATGGCTGGATAAATGTGCCCACCAGTACCTCCACCGCTTATTATGATATTAATCGACTGTTTCATACAATCTATTTTATTTTAACATTATGGTTGTATGTAACACTCATAGCAGTTCCAACCCATAAACTTATATTTTTAATCAAGTGTTTCATGTAAAATATCTAAAGGGTTATCATCTAAAATTGTTTCTTCAGTTTCGTTTTTAGAAGCGCTTACACTTAAAATCATTCCTAATGCGAAACATGTCATCCAAATAGAGGTACCTCCACTACTAATTAAGGGAAGTGTTTGTCCTGTTACTGGTAAAATATTCACCGCTACCGCCATGTTTATCATCGCCTGAAAAACAATCGGGATTCCCACACCTACAACTAACAATGTTGCAAATATGGTGGTAGCCTTTTTAGCTGTTATTAATATTCTAAAGAGCAATAAAAAGTAAATAAAAATAACTACAACTGCTCCTGCCAAACCATATTCTTCAACAATAATTGCATAAATAAAATCGGATGACGATTGAGGTAAAAAGTTTTTTTGAACACTTTTCCCTGGCCCTTTCCCAATAACTCCACCTGTAGCTATGGCTATTTTTGCTTTTTCTACTTGATAATTTTCTTCGCCATTAGGTTGAGAAAAATTTTCAATTCTACTCTTCCAGGTATTTACACGGTTAGGCATAGCATCAGGAAACGCCTTAGCTAGTAGTATAAAAAACAAGAAAGAGATGAGTCCCATTCCTAATATATAACCAATGTATTTTAACGGGTAACCACCTATAAAAGACACTAACAGAATCATAAAAAACACCATGGCCGTGGTTGAAAAGTTTGCAGGTAATATCAACAACAACACAACACCAACTGGAAACCACAGCTGTAAAAGGCTCTCCTTAAATGAAATAACTTTTTCTTTATGTTTGGCTAAATACCTCGCCACATACACCATTAACACAAGACCTGCCAATGTAGAAGTTTGAAAACCGATACCTACAAACGGAATTCGTATCCATCTACTAGCATTTGCACCTCCAATGGTTGTTCCTTGAGCTAGAGTAAAAATCAACAGAACAATAACAACTGGAAACATTAAAACAGAACCTCCACTAAAGTATCTATATGGAATTTTATGCACCCCGTAAATCACAGCAAAACCTGTAATTAATAATACGATGTGTTTTATTAAATGTCCAAAAGTAGAACCATTACCCACTACATACACTAAATTGGTGCTAGCGCTATATATTGGCATAAACGAAAATATTGCCAACATTGTTACGATAGCCCAAATAGCTCTATCTCCTTTAATATGTCGAAAGATGTGTTTCATCAATCTTTTTTAGCTTTTATAAGTTTCTTACAGCTTCTTTGAATTTTCTTCCTCTGTCTTCGTAACTTTCAAATAAATCAAAACTAGCACATGCAGGAGACAATAATACTGTGTCGCCTTTTTGTGCTATTTTATATGCTACTTTAACAGCCTCTTCTGCCCCAGCAGTTTCTACTAAAACATCAACTACATTCGCAAAAGTGTCTATGATTTTCTGATTGTCTAATCCTAAACAGACAATAGCTTTTACTTTCTCTCTTACTAACGGTAATAAGTCTGAATAATCATTCCCCTTATCAACACCACCTACAATCCAAACTGTTGGATTATCCATACACTCTAACGCGTAATAAACTGCATTTACGTTGGTTGCTTTACTATCATTAACGAATTCTATTCCGTTAATTTTTTGTACTTTTTCTAAACGGTGTTCTACACCTTCAAAATCAGACAGACTTTCGGCAATTGTTTCTTTTCTTACTTTTAGCAATCTAGCTGCCATTGAAGCCGCCATTACATTTTTAGTATTGTGTTTTCCTTGTAATGTTAATTCAGAAACCTTCATTAATTTTTCTTCTGTATTTAATTTCATCAGTATCGTATCTTGTCTTAAAAAAGCTCCGTATTCCAATTCTTTTTCTATTGAAAATGGCACTAGCGTTGCTCTTGTTTTGTTATTTTTTAACCAATTTTGAATTGCTTCATCATCGGCATCGTATATTAAAAAATCGTCTTCCGTTTGGTTTTTTGTAATACGGAATTTCGAGTTTATGTAATTGTCAAATTTATATTCGTATCGATCTAAATGATCGGGTGTGATATTGGTTATTATAGCAATATGTGGTTTAAATGTTTCAATTCCATCTAACTGAAAACTACTTAACTCCAACACATATTCATCGTAATTATCATCCGCAACTTGTTCTGCAAAACTGTCTCCTATATTCCCACCAACTCCTACATTCAATCCTGCTTTTTGCAACACATAATGTGTTAACATGGTTGTTGTGGTTTTTCCGTTTGAACCCGTAATTCCCACAATAGTAGCTTCTGTAAACTGAGCAGCAAATTCAATCTCTGAAATTACTTTCACTCCTTCAGAAAGCAGTTTTTGTACTAATACTACTTTATCTGGAATACCTGGACTTTTCATTACCACATCAGCGTTTAGAATTTTACTTTCTGTATGCTGATTTTCTTCAAAATCGATTGAATTACGTAAAAGAACTTTTTTGTATCGCTCTGCTATACTTCCTTTATCTGAAACAAAAACCTCATATCCTTTTTGTTTCCCTAAAAGCGCTGTTCCTATACCACTTTCTCCTCCTCCAAGCACAACTAAAAGCCCCTTAGTCCCCGAAGGGGAAACAACCCCATCACTTCTTTTTTCTTGCTTACTCACTTGTTATCCTCCTTTTTATCTCTTTTATACCCTTTTTTACTCCCTCCTTTCGGGAGGGCTGGGGTGGGCTTATTTATCTTAACTTCAATGTTACAATGGTAAATACCGCTAGTAAAATTCCAACAATCCAAAAGCGGACTACAATTTTACTTTCATGATACCCTGACTTTTGGTAGTGGTGATGTAAAGGCGACATCTTAAAAATTCTCCTTCCTTCTCCAAACTTCTTTTTAGTGTACTTAAACCATGATACTTGTAAGATTACTGATAGGTTTTCTATCACAAATATTCCTGCTAAAATTGGCAACAATAATTCCTTTCTAATAGCAATAGCTATAACTGCTATGATTCCTCCTATAGTTAAACTTCCTGTGTCTCCCATAAATACTTGAGCTGGATATGTGTTATACCATAAAAACCCTATCAATGCTCCTGCAAACGCTAGAATAAATACGGTCATTTCTCCTGATTTTGGTATGTACATTACATCTAAATAATCTGCAAAAATGATATTACCTGATACCCATGCAAAAATTGCCAAAGCAATTACCATAATCGCTGACGATCCTGCTGCCAAACCATCGATTCCATCCGTTAAATTTGCTCCGTTAGAAACTCCTGTCACAATAAATACGGTAACAAAAATGAATACTATCCATCCATACTTTTCATATCCATCACCTAAAAAACTAAATGCTTTCGCGTAATCCAGCTCGTTGTTTTTCATGAATGGAACTGTTGTCTTTGTTGATTTATGAGTTTCTCCAAACACTTTCTTTTTACCATCAACTTGCACAACTTGTTCTGACACTGGTAATTGTTCTTTAATAGTTACATCTGGATGGAAATACAGCATAGAACCTACTATTAGTCCTAAACCTACTTGACCTAAAATCTTAAACTTCCCTTTTAATCCAGCTTTATCTTTTTTAAACACTTTGATATAATCATCAGCAAAACCAATGAACCCCATCCAAACTGTGGTTATTAATAGAATTATGATGTATACATTTTCTAGTTTTGATAATAACAGCACAGGAATTAATGTAGCTAGAATAATAATAACACCTCCCATTGTAGGAGTTCCAGCTTTTTGCACTTGTCCTTCTAAACCTAAATCTCTAACCGTTTCACCAACCTGTTGTCTTCTTAAATAATTAATGATTTTTTTACCGAAAATGGTTGAAATCAATAAAGACAAAATGAACGCCATAGCAGATCGGAATGTGATAAATTGAAACACACTCGCCCCCGTTAGACTAAACTCACTTTCTAAATATTGAAATAAATAATATAGCATTCGTTAGTGTTTTTTTAGTTGATTGAAACAGTTGGTTACCTCTTCTAAATCATCAAAATGATGACGTACTCCATTTACTTCTTGATAGGTTTCATGTCCTTTTCCTGCAATTAGGACAATATCTCCCGACTTCGCTAACTTACAAGCTGTTTTTATTGCTTGTCTTCTATCTAAAATGGATAATGTTTTCTTATAATTTTCCGCAGAAACTCCTTCCTCCATTTGATCTATAATCAACTGTGGATCTTCAGTTCTTGGATTATCTGAGGTAAAAATTGCTTGATTACTTAATTGTGAAGCAATCAACGCCATTTTTGGACGTTTAGTTGCATCTCGATCTCCACCACAACCTACAACTGTTATTACAGTTTCATTTCCTGTACGGATGTCGTTAATAGTCTGAAGTACATTTTTCAAAGCATCAGGTGTATGTGCATAATCTACAATTGCAGTAACTCCACTATCTGAGATTGTATATTGAAAGCGTCCGCTTACACTTTCTAACTCACTTACAATTCGTAAAATCTCTAGTTTTTCAAGTCCCAACAATTCTGCTACACCGTAAATAGCTAATAAATTATACGCATTGAACTCACCTATTAACTTCGTCCAAACTTCAATACCATTAATTGTCAACAAGGTTCCTGAAAAACGTTTTTCTAATACTTTCGCTTTAAAATCTCCTATAGTTTTTAGCGCATAAGTTTGTTTAGTGGCTTTCGTGTTTTGCAACATTACTTGCCCATTTTTATCATCAATATTCACCAAGGCAAATGCCGATTTTGGTAAAGAATCAAAAAATGATTTTTTTACATCGCGATACTCTGCAAAGGTTTCATGATAATCTAAATGATCGTGCGATAAATTCGTAAACACACCTCCTGCAAACTCTAATCCTTCAGTACGTTTTTGATGAATTCCATGAGAACTCACTTCCATAAAACAATATTCAACCCCTTCTTCAACCATCATTGACAAATAATTGTTAATTGCCACTGAGTTTGGTGTTGTATGAGTTGCTTTATACTCATTTTCATCAACCATTATTGTAACCGTTGACAACAAACCTACTTTATATCCTGCCTTTTTAAACAATTGGTACAATAAGCTTGCAATGGTAGTTTTACCATTGGTACCTGTAACTCCTACTAATTGCAAGCTTTTTGACGGGTTGTTATAATAATTTGCCGCTATTATTGCTAAAGCAACATTGGAGTCTTCTACTTTTATATACGTTACTTGTTCACTTCTTCTTTCAGGAATCTCTTCACAAATAATTGCTTTTGCTCCAAGGTTAATAGCCTTCTCAATGTATTGGTGACCATCAACTGTTACTCCTTTTTGCGCTACAAAAACATCATTATCCTGCACTTGTCTACTATCAAACTGAATTGCATTCACAGCAACATCAGTATTTCCGTAAACCTCGCTTACCGATACCTTATATAATATGTCTTTTAAATTCTTCAACTATGATAATTTTAAATATATCGTTGCTCCTTTTTCTACTTTTTTTCCGTTTTCTACCGATTGTTCTTTTACTTTTCCAACACCTGAAAACTTCACCTTTAACCCCATGTTTTCTAACAAAGCAATAGCGTCCATTCCACTCATACCTGTTACTTTAGGCATAATGGTTTTATACTTTCTTAAGTTTTGATAGTACTCTTGATATTCGTTATCAATTACTTCATCTGAAATTTTATCAGCGACAAATTGCTTGTTAATCGCTGTTGAAGTGTATATTTTTTGAGCTATTTCTTTAAAAATTGGCGCTGCAACTGTAGCTCCGTAATATCCTTTTTCTTTTTTCGGACTATGTACTACCACTATGCAAGAATATTTAGGTTCATCTGCTGGAAAGAATCCTGCAAATGACGCTACGTACTTCTCATTAGAATAATAGCCTCCCTCATATTCACCTTTGTCATTTTTAGTTCGAGGAATATATTTTTTAGCAGTCCCTGTTTTTCCTGCCATTGAAAAGTTAGGAGAATAAATTCCTTTTCCTGTTCCATATTGAATGGTATTCTCCATTACCTTTCTAACCTTATCTAATGTTTCTTGAGATGCAATTTTTTCTTTCAATACTTCTGTACCAAAACTCTGCTCTACTTTACCACCTACTCGTAATTCTTTAACGAAATACGGCTTCACCAACTTACCATCATTCGCTACTGCATTGTAAAAAGCTAGTGTTTGTAAAGGTGTTAATGACACTCCATATCCCCATGCCATCCATTCTAATGAAATAGGACTCCAACTCTTTTCTGATGGATCTGGGATATATGGTTTCCCTTCTCCTTTAATTTTCACACCAGTTAATTGATCTAATCCAAAAGATTTAATTCTTTCAGTGAACTTCTTAGGATTTTTATCGTAGTACTTTTGTATAGTTTTTACAATCCCAACATTAGAAGAAACCTCAAATACCCTACCCATCGATATTTTTCCGTAACCACCCCTCTTACTATCTTCAACTTTACGATTGTTGATATAAATTCGTCCCTTTTCACAATCCACCACTGTCGAAGTATCTACCACCTTATCTTCTAAAGCTACCATTAAACTTGCCAGTTTAAATGTAGACCCAGGTTCGTGACTCTCCCAAACAGCATAATTTCTTTTTTCGTAGTATTTTCCGTTAGAGGTTTTTCCTAAGTTTGAAATTGCTCTAATCTCCCCTGTCTCAACCTCCATTACCACAGCACAACCGTGTTCTGCTTCAAAATATTCCATTTGTCGTAACAAAGCATGATGTGTTATGTCTTGAATATTTACATCAATTGTCGTTATTACATCACTTCCATCAACAGGCTCCTTTTCATTTACATCATTAATAGGCTTCCATTGACCTTTGGCTATTTTTTGTTTTAGTCGCCAACCATTTTCGCCCTCCATATAATCAGCAAATGCACCTTCTATTCCTGCTCCTCCTCTATAATCATCATACCCAATAGTACGTTCTGCAATTTTACCTATCGGATGCACACGCACCGTTTTTTGCTCTGCTATAAATCCTCCTCGATACACTCCTCGATTAAAAATTGGGAAGTTTTTCATCTTTACATAATCGTTATACCCAACATTTCTAGCAATTAATAAGTAACGATTTTTTCGTCTTTTTGCTTCTCGTAATTTATTCTGATAATAACTAGCTGGTTTACCCAATAAACCTGAAAGCGCTTCTGATAATCCTCGGATATTTTTTTCAAAAACTTCTGAATCTACCGCCACCACATCCATACGGATTGTAAACTTAGACATTGAAGTTGCCAACAGGTTTCCGTCAGCAGCATATACGTTACCTCTATTTGCAAAAATGGTATCGTTTTTTGTAGTTTCCTCTAACGAAAGTTTACGATACTTTTCACCCTCAACATATTGAAGATTAAAAACTCTAAAAATGATAACAACAAAGAAAAAAACAACTATTACATAGAGTTTGTTTAATATGCTTTTTTTAACTACCATTTATATTATTCTTTATTATATGTTACTTTAATTTTTTGAGGAGGTGTTTTTGCAGGATACAATCCTTTACTTTTTACTTTATCTCGAATACTACTTTCTAACTTCATTTTCATTAACTGCGTACTCGTATCTACATCTTCAGCCCTCAACTCTCTTTTCTTCTTATTCAGCTCTGCTATTTTAACCACTTTAGCATCTGCACTGTGCGCGCTGTAAATCATCAACAACAATAGCGCTACCACAAAAATTAAGATCCTCCAATTTTTAAACGAGCTTTCATCTGTAAGAAAACTTCCTCTTAAAAAACTGTATACTATACTCTTCTTTCCGTTCGACATTACTTTAGCGTTGCTATTCGCAGTTTTGCACTACGCGCCCTATTATTCTCTTTTATTTCCTCTCTAGTAGGAACAATCATTTTACCCACTTTCTTCATTGGCTCATTGGTGTTTCCGTAGAAATCTTTTTCAGGCTCTCCAGTAAACAACCCTGTTCTTATAAATCGCTTCACCAATCTATCCTCTAAAGAATGATACGAAATCACACTCAACCGACCATCTTCATTCAACAACTGAGGCATCTGCTCTAAAAACTCTTTCAATACCTCCAACTCTTGATTTACCTCAATACGTATTGCCTGAAAAATCTGCGCTAATATTTTATGTTCTTTTGCCTTCGGAAGAAATCTTTGCAACACTTCTTTTAACTCAAAACTTGTTTTGATTTCTTTCTCTACCCTCGCTTCAACAATTGTTTTCGCGAGTGTTCGTGCATTTCGCAACTCACCATATAAAAACAATATATCCGACAATTGCTCTTCAGTATAAGTATTGATGATTTTCTTACCAGACAATTCTGATTTCTGATCCATTCGCATATCTAAATCAGCATCAAAACGAGTTGAAAACCCTCTTTCTGCTTCATCAAACTGGTGTGACGATACACCTAAATCTGCCAATACACCATCCACTTTTTTCACTCCGTAAAAACGTAAGAACCTCGAAATAAATCGAAAATTCTCACCAATTAACACAAAACGCGGATCGTCAATTTTATTCTGCTGCGCATCTGGATCTTGATCAAAAGCAAACAACCTCCCTTTCTCTCCCAGTCGACTCAATATTTCGCGTGAATGCCCACCTCCTCCAAAGGTCACATCTACATACACTCCATCTTCTTTAATATTGAGTGCATCTACACTTTCTTTCAACAAAACTGGACTATGATAACTCATCTTCTCCTATATTACCCATTACCTCTTCTGCCAAATCAGCAAAATCAACAACAGCATCATCTATTACTTTTTCGTATTTATCCTTATCCCAAATCTCAATAATGTTCACTGCAGACGAAAGCACTACTTCTTTTTCAATTTCTGCGAATTGACACAAATCTTTTGGAATTAATATCCTACCGGAAACATCCATCTCCACCACCTTTACACCCGCTGTAAACCTCCTGATAAAGTCATTATTTTTCTTTACAAATCGATTTAGTTTATTGATTTTTGCCATCACCAAATTCCACTCTTGCATCGGATATAACTCCAAACAAGACTGAAACACAGAACGTTTAATCACAAACCCATCTTGCAACACAGAAGACAACTGCTTCTTGAAAGCTGATGACATCATCATCCTTCCTTTAGCATCTACTTTGCATTCGTATGTTCCAATTAAATTTACCACGTAAAGAAGCTATAGTTTGCATCAAAAATAAAAAAAATCTACCACTTTTTACCACTTTTTACCACTTTGTTAATAAGTTTTGACTTTTACCTTAAAAAACTGATGCTTAAGCCCTTTCAAAGAATATAAACCTCAGAAATAATAAAAATGAAATTTTAACAAAAAAGAACTACATTTGTGGTTAAGTCAAACAAGAAATCTATGACTGAATTTTTAAAGAAAGAAGGCAAATTTACATACGCAGAAGCAGGAGAAGGAAGTCCGATTATTATACTTCATGGCTTAATGGGCGCTTTAAGTAATTTTGACTCAACTTTTAATCACCTTTCAAAAAAAGGATACAAAGTTATTATTCCAGAATTACCCCTATACACCTTACCTCTCCTTAAAACCAATGTTAAGAATTTAGCTAAATTCTTACACGACTTTATCGAATTTAAAGAACTTAAAGAAGTGACTCTTTTAGGAAACTCTTTAGGTGGGCATATTGGTTTATACTTTACAAAACATTACCCCGAAGATGTGAAAGCATTAGTTTTAACAGGTAGTTCAGGATTGTATGAAAACTCTATGGGAGATAGTTACCCAAAAAGAGGCGATAAAGAATTTGTTAGAAAAAAAGCACAAGATGTTTTTTACGACAAAGAAATTGCCACTGATGAACTTGTAGATCAGGTATACGAAGTTATTAACGATAGAAATACGTTAGTTAAAACGTTAGCGATTGCTAAAAGTGCAATTCGTCACAATATGGCTAAAGATTTACCTAGCATGAAACAGCCTACTTGTTTAATCTGGGGAAAACAAGATAGTGTTACTCCACCAGAAGTAGCCGAAGATTTTCATAAATTATTACCTGATGCTGATTTATTTTGGATTGATAAATGTGGACATGCAGCTATGATGGAAAGACCTGAAGAATTTAATAATATTTTAGAAGCTTGGCTTTCTAAACGCGAAATATAACAACAGCTATAACTTAGTAGTATGAAGATAAAATCTGCTGATTTTGTAATGAGTAACAGCAATGTTATCAACGCACCAAAAGAACGTATTCCTGAATATGCTTTTATTGGTCGTTCTAATGTTGGGAAATCCTCATTAATCAACATGTTGATGGAACGTAAGGATTTAGCTAAAACTTCTGGAAAACCTGGAAAAACACAGCTAATCAACCACTTTAAGATTAATGACGAATGGTTTTTGGTTGATTTACCAGGATATGGTTATGCACAGGTTTCTAAAAAGAAACGACAAATTTTTCAGTATTTTATTGAAAACTACTTTAAAGAGCGTGAACAATTAGTTTGCACTTTTGTTTTAATTGATTCTCGTCACGATCCACAGAAAATAGACTTGGACTTCATGCAGTTTTTAGGTGAAAATCGCATTCCTTTTTGTATTGCTTTTACAAAGGCCGATAAATTAGGAAGTTCAAAACTTAACAAACAAATCACCTCTTATAAAAAGAAATTATTAAACTATTGGGAAGAACTTCCTATGTCGTTTGTTACTTCTTCATCAACAGGAATGGGACGTGATGAGTTTTTAAATTTTATAGACCAAGTAAACGAAGACGTAGCTGAGAATTTTAAATAACCTTTCGACTACGCTCAAGGTACTTTTACTATGCACTCTACTAAAGAAAACCTACAAGTTTTACACGAAGACAACCATATTATAGTGGTTAACAAACGTTCAGGTGATATTGTGCAAGGTGATAAAACGGGCGACAAACCGCTTTCGGATGTTGTAAAAGAATACATCAAAGAAAAATACGATAAACCTGGAAATGTTTTTTTGGGAACAGTTCACCGATTAGATCGCCCTACTACTGGTATTGTTATTTACGCACGTACTTCAAAAGCATTAGAACGCCTGAACAAAATGTTACGCGATAAAACCATCAAGAAAACTTACTGGGCAGTAGTGCAGCAGCAACCTAAAAAAGCTTCAGACACCTTAACAAATTACCTAAAGAAAAATCCGAAGAATAATAAATCTACAGCCTTCACCAAAGAAGTTGAAGGAAGCAAAAAAGCCATACTTCACTACAAAACACTTAAAAATTTAGATAATTATTCGTTACTAGAAGTCGATTTAGAAACGGGGCGCCATCATCAAATTCGTGTACAATTATCTAACGTTGGTGCTATTATAAAAGGTGATTTAAAATATGGTGCTAAAAGAAGTAATAAAGATGGAAGCATCCATTTACATGCTCGAAAAATTGAATTCACACACCCAGTAAGTAAAGAATTGATAAAACTTACTGCTCCAACACCATCTGATCCTATTTGGGATGCTTGCTTGTAATTTGTATATTTAGACAAATTTTGCATCGCAAAGTCATTACCTAACCTTGTCAGCTTAACTTTGTTTGTCTTGGTTACGCCATTATGGTTTTCAATAATGAATAAAAATTACAAGACTTATAGCTTATGAATATTCCCGCATTGGTTCAGTCGCAAAAAAACTTTTTTGCCACCCAACAAACCAAAGATATTTCCTTTAGAAAAAATGCTTTAAAAAGATTACAAAAAGAACTTATTGCTAGAGAACAAGATATTATTAAAGCACTTCACGATGATTTTAAAAAATCGGAGTACGAAGCAGTAATGACTGAGACTTCTATCGTATTGGCTGAGTTAAAAATGGCGATAAAAAATATTCATTCTTGGAGTAAACCTCTGCGTGTGTTGCCGTCGTTACTAAATTTCCCTTCCTCAGCAAAAATTTATAAAGAACCTTACGGAACTGCACTGATTATTGCTCCTTGGAACTATCCTTATCAACTAGCATTCGCACCTTTATTAGGCGCTATTGCAGCAGGAAATACCGTGGTATTAAAACCTTCGGAATTGACACCACATACGAGTAAAATTACTAAAGAAATTATTGAGACTGTTTTTGATAAAAATCATGTAACTGTTGTTGAAGGTGGCGCGGATGTTTCTACTGAATTGTTAGCACAACGTTGGGATTATATTTTCTTTACTGGAAGTGTTCCTGTAGGTAAAATTGTTGCCAAAGCCGCAGCAAATCACCTAACTCCTGTTACCTTAGAATTGGGAGGAAAAAGTCCGTGTATTGTTGACGAAACTGCCAATATTAAATTAGCAGCAAAACGTTTGGTTTGGGGGAAATTTATCAATGGCGGACAAACCTGCATTGCTCCTGATTATTTATTGATTCATACATCGGTTAAAGAACAGTTTATACAAGAATTTAAAGAAGAAATTTTTAGAGCCTACGGAGAAAACCCTCAAAACTCACCTGATTTTCCACGCATTGTCAACACTAGAAATTTTGACCGTCTAGCTTTGATGCTAGAAAATGAAAAGTGTGTAATTGGCGGGCAAACCGATAGAGATGATCGCTACATTGCCCCTACCTTAATTGATGAACCTAGCTTGGATAGTGAAGTAATGAAAGGAGAAATTTTCGGACCAATTTTCCCTCTAATTTCTTACGAAAATGAAGCCGACATTGAAAAAATCACTGCTAAATATGATAAACCTTTGGCTTTATATGTATTTACCAATCGAAATTCATTTGCTAAAAAAATGATTCAACGTTATTCATTTGGTGGCGGAACCATAAATGACACTACGGTTCATTTTGCCAATCACAGACTGCCTTTTGGTGGTGTGGGAGAAAGTGGTATAGGTGGTTATCACGGAAAGCAAACGTTTGACACGTTTTCACACAAAAAAGGAGTGGTTTCTCGCGGAACTTGGCTAGACATTCCAACTCGATATGCTCCATACAAAGGAAAACTAAAACAATTAAAAACCTTAATGAAACTAGGATAAATTAGACAAAAGACAAATAGACACAAGAATCAAGACACCTATATAAATGAGTGAAAAAACCGTATCAGAAGCAGTTAACTATCGTCGTTCGGTAAGAGTATACGATCCTGAAAAACCAATAGACACAACTATTGTAAGAAAATGTTTGGAGCAAGCTAGTTTAGCCCCTACCAGTAGCAATATGCAACTGTGGGAGTTTTATCATATCACCTCAAAAGAAACAATCGATAAAATAGCTCCGTTGTGTTTTAATCAAAATGCTGCTAGAACTGCACAACAGTTAGTTGTTTTTGTGGTTCGTAAAGATTTATGGCGCAAACGTGCGAAAGCGAACTTAGCTTTTATGGATAGAGTTTTTGGAAAAAACAATCCAAAATCGGAACAACGAAGTAGAGAAAAAGTAGCACGTAATTACTACGGAAAATTGATTCCGTTTACCTATTTTGATGTTTTTGGAATTTTCGGCTATCTTAAATACTTGATGGTTCTTGTTGTCGGAATTTTCCGACCTATTTATCGTGAAGTTCGAAATAGTGATATGCGCGTAGTTGCTCATAAAACCTGTGGATTAGCAGCACAAACCTTTATGTTATCGATGGCTGCTGAAGGTTACGATACTTGTCCCATGGAAGGTTCTGATACTTGGCGACTTAAACGCTTATTAGGCTTACCTCGTAGTGCAGAAATTAATATGGTTATTTCTTGTGGTATCCGTAAACCAGAAGGAGTGTATGGAGAACGTTTTAGAATTCCTTTTGAGGAGGTTTATAGGGAAGTATAACTTTCCTTTCTATAAACAAACGCAACCAAATAATTCTGTTGCTTTTTATTGATAAGATTGTTTTTAACTAAAACTCATTACTAACATCAATCTAAATCCAATAATTCTAAAAAAACATCTATGGATTTAGAAAAAAAATATACATAAGATGAAAAGCTCATAATTACAAGCAATATCATTAAAAATGTTTTATTTGAGTATTCTTTGTTAAAAAAATCAGAGACTATTTTTATTGTTGTTATTAAACATAAACTTAGTCCTAACCCAACTACAAAAATGACACCCAATAAATACCAAACATTACTTGTTTTGTAGTATGCAAAATATCCTGTAGGCAACAACAAGAATATTATGATTAAACAATAGATAAGTTTTTTCATATCAATTATTTCTACGCTAGCGCAAGCGTCTCGCTTGTGCTTTCTATAATTCTAATCGCTATCATAATATCTTATTTTTATTTACATTCTTTACTTACTCATACCGTAACGAGCAAGATGCTCGCGCTAGCTCATAAACATTTGTGCTACTTCGGTAAAAAAACCAATTTATTTTTACTCTTCTTTATATCTGCCTCATTGAGACTCATTTTTACAAACTCTCCATCCACATATTTTTGGGCTTGATCTTTGTAATACGGACTAAACACATTTCCTGATTGTCCTGTTGGTAAAATAGCAATGCTATTTTCTACATCAGAAAAATCAATGACTCTTCGAGTTGAAGGTCCTGCATGAACTTTATACACTCCTGTGCTATCCAACTTAAAAATCTGATTGTTAATCACCTCATTTCCTCCAATGGTTTCAAACGGACCGACATTGAAGAACTTACGCAACAAGCCACCTGCTTTACCAATAGCATGCTCATACTCCACAGAAATTACACGATTCCACGTCCAATTTTCCACATTCTCTCCTAATTGATTTTGTAAAAATGCAATAGCTTTTTGAAAAGCTGTGGTAATTATTTCATTTCTAGTTTCAACTTTATTTGTTGTTGAAATATCATCCCACCAAACCGATTGTTCTCTTTTCGCTTGCTCTGCTAACATCTGATCTTGCAATTGTGAATCAATAAATAACTGAAAGCTTTTTCCTAACTCATCTTTAAAAGTCGCAGTTAAAAACTCATATAAAAATCGATTGTAAATTGTCGGAGCTACATTCGTTTTTGCATATTCTCCATCCCATTTTTCTAATTCTGAATACGCTTTTTTAGCGGAAGGTGATAGTGACGACTTATCTACACTTGCCAACAACTCCCTTCCAATTTCTGGAACTACTGGTGAAGTAACATCGTAAATCATTTCAGCCACATCTTGGTTGGTGAAATCATTTTTAGACTCTAACAACTCAACAATTCTCTTCGCTCTGTCTTCTGGTTGATAATATCCAGGATACAATTTTCCTCTTACCGAATCAGGTTGATTATTGGCTGAATACACATAGTTCCAACTCGGGTTTTCCGCTTGCGGATTTTCTTCAAAATCTAAATACGCTATAATTTCATCCTTCCCTGAAGCTCCATTCAAATACATTTTAGACGACAAACTATCTCTTAGTTCATATAATTTAGCCGAAGCAAACCAACCTACATTTCCTTTAGCATCACCATACATTACATTTAATCCTGGTGCATGAATTTTTGCTGTTCCTGATTTAAAATCTTGTAACGAATTTGCATGCGACATTTTATACGACGCTTCTAACAATTTGTTCGGTAACTGTGTATAAATCCAGTTCATCGCTACTGGTTTTTCATCAGTAATATGTTCTATCAATCCGTTCATAATCGGACCGTGTTTACTCACTTTTACCTGATAGGTGGTATCTTTTCCTTCTTTTACTTTTATATGTTTATCCCACAATTCATATTGCTGATATCCTTCAGGAGTTTTATATTCCATCGGGTTTGCTGGATTATTTTCTTCTTCATAAAAATTTAAGTCATCGTTTGCTAACATTGTTAATCCGTAAGCATAGTCCTTATTATGACCCAATAAAGGGAATGGCATCAACGCTAAATTGAATCCGTAGATTTCAAAATCGGGAGTTTTTATGTGATTTTGATACCAAACCGAAGGCTGAGAAAATTCAATATGCGGATCGTTTGCAAAAATTACTTTTCCGTTTTTAGTTTTTGGTGGCGCAATTACCCATGAGTTACTTCCAATAAATGGAGAAACAGGGAGTTTTTCCATTATTTCACTTACTGCAATGGACATTTCTGCTTTAATTGCTTCTTTATTCGTTGTTTTGTTTAGGGTTAAATTTTTATCGAAAGAATTCAACAATTCATTTACATACGGCTCCCCTAAATTTTCTTTTACTTCAGTAAGAAACGGATCTGTTTTGTGTGCAATCGCAAAACTAAACGCCATGTATCCGAAGACATTATACACATCCTTAATCGTGTAATTTTCCTTATCTAATCCCACCAAATAAAATTCTAAAGGCGTTGCTCCTTCTTCTATAAACTGATTTACACCATTCAAATAAGCCTCTGTTAATTTATAAGCTTCAGAATTTTTATCTAATTCTTGAATCGTTTTTTCAGCAGCTTCTTCAATCCCTAATCCTGAGAAAAACTTATCGACTCTTACCAAATCTTTTCCAAAAACTTCTGCTAACCTTCCAGCCGAAATTCTTCGAATCAATTCCATTTGCCATAATCTGTCTTGCGCATGTACGTACCCTAAAGCTGTGTATGCATCCTGTTGATTTTGTGCGGTAATGTGCGGAACTCCTACCTCATCATAATACACAGTAACTTTATCTGAAATTGAGGCTAATTCTAACTCACCTTCATAAGTTGGATGCAGAGTTTTTGTAAACAACCAAACACCAACACTTAATAACACTAGTAATAACAGAACAATTTTTAACGACTTTTTTAATAACTTCATTAGGGATGATTTTTTATCAAAGATAACAGAATTATTTATTGTTACTTACTAGGATAAAAAGTGTAAAATTTACACAGTTTTGTTTTTAGTTTACACACTTTTTACACACCTCGCTGCGAATCTTCAAAAACCAAAAAACACACAACCAACTGTATAACAACAACGTACAGATAAAAACAATTTTACACACAGTCGTTGGCATGTTTATTTCAATATACCAAGCAAACGATTAGTAATTAAAAAATAAAAATCATGAAAAAATTAATCTTAGCAGTAGCAATTTTAACAGGAGTATCAACTTACGCAGTAGTAAATAATACTGTTTCTCCTATCACACCAGTACACACAGTTGTTGAAAACGATTTTCAAGAGATTTCTTTAGATAAGATCCCAACAACAATCACTAATTCTCTTAAGAACAGTTTTCCTTCTGCTACTTTAAGCAAAGCTTTTGTAAACGAAAAAGAACAATACAAATTAGAAATTAGTGTTGAAAACGAAACTAAAACTCTTTACGCCGACAAAGACGGAAATTGGTTAGACGCTAAAGACGTAAAATAATTAGTATTCACCCCCAAGAATAGTAATAGTAAACAATATATAATCCATTTAAAACTTAATATCATGAAAAATTTAATTTTAGCAGTAGCAATCTTAACAGGAGTATCAACTTACGCAACAGTAAACAACACTGTTTCTCCTATCGCACCAGTACACACAGTTGTTGAAAACGGATTCCAAGAGGTTTCTTTAGATAAATTACCTACAGCAATTGTTGACGCTCTTAAAAGCAGCTTTCCTTCTGCTACTTTAAGCAAAGCTTATGTTAACGGAAAAGAACAATACAAATTAGAAATTAGTGTTGAAAACGAAGCTAAAACTCTTTACTCTGACAAAGACGGAAATTGGTTAGATGCCAAAGATGTTAAATAATTGGTAATCCCTCAATTTTAGTGAGAAAAGGGCGTTTTATTGTAAAACGCTCTTTTTTTTAGTTTATAAAGGGCTTATATTAGAGGAACTATTTAGAACAAACATGTTTTATGAAAACGATTTTACTAGTAGAAGATGATGTTACATTTTCAAATATGTTAAAGCATTTTTTAGAACGTCATCAATACACTGTAGATGTAAGCTATACGATTAAAAATGCTACAACTCTTTTAAAAGAGCATACCTATAATTTAATTTTTACCGATTTACGTCTTCCTGATGGAAATGGTATCGATTTATTAAAATTAAGCAAAGACAACAACAGTAATATTCCTGTAGTTTTAATGACAGGGTATGCAGAAGTTTCAACTGCTGTTCAGGCAATGAAACAAGGTGCTTTTGATTATATTTCTAAACCTTTTAATCCTGATGAAGTTTTAGAAGTAATTAGCAATGCTCTTGAAGAAAAAACTGATTTTGTTGAAGTTGTAAAAGAAGAAAAGAAAAGCACCAATACAAATGCTAATATTGTTGCTGGCATTAGTGCTGCTTCTAAAAGTTTATTCGAGCATATTAATTTGGTAGCCCCTACTGATATGTCTGTTCTTATTACTGGTGAAAGCGGAACAGGTAAAGAAGTTGTTGCCAACACCATACACAATCAAAGTTTACGCAAAAACAAACCTTTTATTGCTGTTGATTGCGGAGCCATACCCAAAGAAATTGCTTCTAGTGAATTTTTCGGACATCAAAAAGGTTCTTTTACTGGTGCAACAAACGATAAAATAGGACATTTTGAAGCCGCTAATGGTGGAACTCTCTTCTTAGATGAAGTTGGGAACTTAAACTACGAAAGTCAAGTACAATTATTACGTGCTTTACAAGAACGAAAAATTAAACCTGTTGGAAGCAGCAAAGAAATTACTGTAGATATACGCCTTATTACCGCTACCAATGAAGATTTACTTTCTGCCGTTGAAAGCGGTAATTTTAGAGAAGATTTATACCATAGATTAAATGAGTTTTCGATTAAAGTACCTAGTTTAAAAGACAGGAAGGACGATTTAATTTTATATGCTGATTTCTTTTTAGAGAAAGCCAACCAACAGTTACATAAAGAGGTTGCTGGTTTTTCTCAAGAAGTCTTAGCTTTATTTCAGCAGTACCATTGGCCTGGAAACTTACGAGAATTGTCTAACGTTATTAAAAGAGCTACGCTTTTATCTCAAACCGAAATTATTGAAAAAGAAGTGTTACCAGAAGAACTAAAAAACCCTGATGTTCAGCACAGTTTTTCTAACAAATTTTCAACCAAAGAAAATGAAAAAACACTAATCATAAGTGCATTAAAAGAAGCAGGAAACAACAAAACAAAAGCTGCTAAACTATTAAATATCACAAGAAAAACTCTATATAACAAATTAAAGGAATACGAAATTAACTAAGGAAATTTCGTATTTCTTCTAATAACTGAACCACTTTTTCGTTAAAACTCACCCAAACTTCTTTATCTATTTTGTTAGCTTCTTCAAAATCTTGAAGAAACACCACTAATGAGTGAATTTTTAGCTGCTTAAACATCCCCAGCATTTTATGACTAATTGTTTGGAAAGATTGTAAGTCATTCTTATCTACTGATTGTTCTAACAACGATAAATTTTGCTCTGTTTCTTTTACAAACAGATGCAGTGTTTTTTCTACCATTAAATTGTCATTACCCAAAAAAGTTTTTAATGAAGCAATATCAAAACTTTGATTTTCTTTATTGTTAACTTCTCTTTCCTCCTCCTTCTCATAATCAATATTTACATTAAAAAATCGCTGTAAAACTTCTGCGAGTCTTTCGGTTTTAAATGGTTTAATCAGTGCATCTGAAAAGCCATTTTTAATATATTCACTTTCTGATAAATTTGCTCTTCCTGTCATTGCTATAATTGGCTGACCTTTATAAGTACTATGCTTTTTAAGAGTTTCCATAAAATGAATACCATTCATTTTTGGAAGTTGTATATCAGTTAAAACCAAATCGTAAGTAACAGTATCTATTTCTTCTAAAGCTTCTTGTGCATTACTAAAAGAAGTTACCGTAACACCAAATCCTTCTAAAATATTTTTTAATAATATTCTTAACGAAGTATCGTCTTCTACCACTACCGCATGAATATTGAGTATTTCTTTTTGGGACTCTTTTTCATTTTCTTTTAATTTCCTTTCAGTAAAAGTAACTGGCACAAACAATGAAAACTTGCTTCCTTTTCCTAAACTACTTTCCAAAGTTAAAGATCCTCCCAAAAGCTCTGCTAATCTTTTAGAAATAGTTAAACCTAGTCCAAATCCATTTTGACCGTTCTCTTTTTCATGCACTTGAGTGAACTCTTTAAACACCTTGTTTTGTTTATCTTTACTTATTCCTACTCCTGTATCAATTACTGCAATCTCTACATAACTCTTTTCTTTTACCTCTCTTAATTTACTTTGTATTATTATTGAGCCTTCTTTAGTAAACTTACAAGCATTGGTTACTAAATTATAAAGAATTTGTTTTATTCTAAACGGATCACTCACCACTAAAGAGTTGATTTTTTCGTCGTGATTTACGCTTACCAATATTGGTTTGTTTTGAACTAAATTTTTTGCACTGTTATATACTTCGTTTAAGTTTTTCTCTAAATCGAAAGGAACTTTTTCTATCGTTACTTTATCATGTTCTAGTTTAGAAAACTCTAACAAATCTTCTACAAGCTGCTTCATATAAACTGACGCATTTTGTATATGAGCTGCATAATTTTTCTCTTTTGGATTATGTATTGATTTTTGTAATAGTTCGCTAAAACCCGTAATTGTACTTAACGGTGTTCTTAAATCATGGCTTACCATGGATATTAATTGCTCTCTACTTTTTAAAAGTGAAGACGTAGTTGCATTGGCGCTTTCTAACTCTTGCCTGTAATGTTGACTTCTCCAAAAATCATTTAAAATAATAATTGAGAACAGTACTATAATCACAAAACCAACTCCAGCTGCTAACAATATTATAGTTTTACTACGATTTAGAGTTTCTTCATGCTTTTTATACGCTTCATTTGCATTCGAAATAACGTCTCTTTCCAACACACTTAATACCTCTCGTAGTTTTCTTGAAATTGTAACATCATTTTCTATTAACTCTCTCTCTTTTATTCGTAAAAACCTCCTTTTTATATTGGTTTCTCTTTGCGCTTTTTGAAGTATTTCTTTGGATGCTGTTATTAAAGAATCTATTTGTTTTTGTTCTGTCGCTCCTACTGGTTTATCTTCTTCATCTCTATCAAATAACATTAAATATCTTTCTAGACTTAATCCTGTTTTATCATTGAATTTTTCTGGATTACCGACAAGATCTTTTAATGTCTCTTTTCCCAAAAGCGAATCTATTGACCCTAACTTATCAATAGCTTCATTAATAGATTTATCAGAAGCATTTTGCTGGTTCAATCTCCTTAAACTTGTAATGTTTATTCGTTTGTTATTTAAAACAAGCTTAATACTATCTAATATGTTCTTTTTTGAAACGTCTTCTACAATAAAATTTAACGAATCAATCTTTTTAATCAGCGATTTATTCTCTTCTAAATACTCGTTATATCGCTTAAATGAGTTTAATTGAATAGCTGCTCTACCTAGATTTTCATTTTCATAAATATCAGCTATCAACCCTCCTGTTTGTATAATATTATTTCTATCTGAAATCCCCTGTTTTTGTATATCGATATACGTTTTTATTTCTGAAAAAAGTAGTGCTCCTGAAATAACAGCTAACACCACAAGTATAGCGTATCCTACTAAAACCTTAAAGGCTATTTTACGTTTCGACTCTTTCATTAATTATCCTTATTCTCTTGTAGCTACAGAACGAAAATTTGTGATTTTTGTTGTTGTTTTCTGCTCATTAAATATACCACAAAACACCCGTTCTCATAAATAAAACGTGACTTTTATAATTTTCCTTAAAGATTTAAAACAATGAAAGATTGTTTGTATTTTTGATGCTTATAAAAATCATGTTCAATGAGAAAAATTCAAATGGTTGACTTACAAAGTCAATATCAAAAAATAAAAGATACGGTTGATGCTTCTATCCAAGAGGTTTTAAATACTTCAGCATATATTAACGGACCATATGTTCATGAGTTTCAAGCAGATTTAGAAAAATATTTAGGTGTTAAGCACGTAATTCCATGTGCTAACGGTACAGATGCCTTGCAAATTGCCATGATGGGCTTAGGTTTAGAACCAGGTGATGAAGTTATTACTGCCGATTTTACCTTTGCTGCTACTGTAGAAGTAATTGGTTTATTAAAATTAACTCCTGTTTTAGTTGATGTTGAACCAGACACCTTTAACATTGATATTGAAGCTTTAAAAAAGGCGATTACACCTAAAACAAAGGCAATTGTTCCTGTACATTTGTTTGGACAATGTGCAAATATGGAAGCTGTTCTTGAAGTTGCTGAAGCACATAACTTATTTGTAATTGAAGATAATGCACAAGCTATTGGCGCTGATTATACTTTTACAGACGGAACTAAAAAGAAAGCAGGTACAATGGGTAATGTTGGAACCACTTCTTTCTTCCCTTCTAAAAACTTAGGATGTTATGGTGATGGTGGTGCTATTTTTACTAATGATGATGAATTAGCACACACACTTCGAGGAATGGTAAACCACGGAATGTACAAACGTTATTACCACGACGTAGTTGGAGTGAACTCTCGTTTAGATTCTATTCAAGCAGCAGTGTTAAAAGCGAAGCTACCTTTATTAGATAGTTATTGTGATGCTCGTAGAAAAGCAGCGGAATATTACTCAAATGCTTTTGCTAACAATCCTAATATCATTACACCAACCATTAGTGATTTTACTACGCATGTTTTCCATCAATATACTTTGAAAATTACTAACGGAAAACGTGATGAATTACACCAACATTTATTAGATAACGGAATTCCTAATGCTATCTATTACCCTGTACCATTACATGCCCAAAAAGCATATCAAGATGACAGATACAATGAAGCTGATTTTACAGTTACCAATCAATTAATTGATGAAGTAATTTCGTTACCTATGCATACAGAATTAGATGAAGAACAATTAGCTTTTATTACGAAAACTATTAACGATTTTATTTAATCGCAGGGCGATAGCCAAGGATTTAATTCCCTAAGGCTTGCCTCGAAATACTTAAAACTACTTCCTATGAACACCTCCTAGGAAGTTGTTATTTTTAAAAGCAATAAACTATGAAACAGAAAATTAAAACATTAAAATTTATTCATTTATCTTTAGTAGCAGGAATTACTTTGGCGTATTTTATTTTAGGAGATTTTGAAAACATTTTCAAAATGGTTATTGATAATTCTTCTTTGTTATATGCTTTCATTCCTGCAATTGCCTATGTTTTTAGTAATTTCTTATTTAAAAACATGTTGAAAAATGTAAAAAGAGAGGCTAGTAATGAAGAAAAACTTGCGATTTATCAAACAGCTTCAATCGTAAGATGGGCTGTTATTGAAGGAGCTTGTTTTATAATTTTATTTTTAAAACCTGACTTTTTACTGTTAGGAGTAATTTTATTAATCTATATGATTCTCTTAGCACCAAAAGAACACCAAATTTCAAGAACCTTAGACATTAAAGATTCTGAATTACAATCATAAAAAAAGCGAACTCAAATGAGTTCGCTTTTTACTTTTATATAAAATTTGATTACGCTTCAAAACTAGCTCCGCTAGCTGCTACGTTTCTATCAATCTTACGCATTAAGCCTTGTAATACTTTACCAGGACCTACTTCTATAAACTCTGTACCACCGTCAGCAACCATTGCTTGTACACACTGTGTCCATTTTACTGGTGCTGTTAACTGTGCGATTAAGTTTTCTTTAATTTCCGCAGGATTTGTTACAGCCTTAGCTACTACATTTTGATATACTGGGCAAATAGGCTCGTTAAACGTAGTTTCTTCAATTGCTGCTGCTAACTCTTCACGAGCAGGCTCCATCATTGGTGAGTGGAATGCTCCTCCAACTGGTAACACTAACGCTCTTTTTGCTCCTTTTTCTGTTAATGCTGCACATGCTTTTTCAACTGCTTCAACTTCTCCAGAAATTACTAATTGACCTGGACAATTGTAATTTGCTGCTACTACTACGCCATCAATTTCAGCACAAGTATCTTCCACAACTTTGTCTTCTAATCCTAAAACAGCAGCCATAGTTGATGGTTGAATTTCACAAGCTTTTTGCATTGCTAAAGCACGTTTAGAAACTAATCTTAATCCATCTTCAAAAGATAATACTCCATTAGCTACTAATGCAGACAATTCTCCTAATGAGTGACCTGCTACCATTTCTGGCTTGAAATCATCACCTAAAACCTTAGCTAAAATTACCGAATGTAAAAAGATAGCTGGTTGCGTTACTTTTGTTTGTTTTAATTCTTCAGCAGTACCTTCAAACATTACATCAGTAATACTAAATCCTAATATAGTATTTGCTTTTTCAAAAAGTTCTTGAGCTAATGGTGAATTTTCGTATAAATCTAATCCCATTCCTGTAAATTGTGCTCCTTGACCTGGAAAAATATATGCCTTCATGTATTTATTTTGTTGTTTGTTTAACGATGCAAACATACAATTTTTAAAATTACTATCTTCGTTTTATGACGGCACGACAAAAAAATCAAGCACAACTTATTTACTTAGTTTTAGCAGCTTTATTTATTGCATCTTTAGTAACTTCGAATTTAATTTTTCAGAAGTTTTTTTATTGGGAACCTTTTAATTTGTTCCGTTTTGAGGTTTCGGTAGGTATCCTTCCTTATCCTATTACTTTTTTAATTACTGATATTTTATCGGAAATTTACGGAAAGAAAAAAGCCAACCAAGTAGTAATCGCTGGTATTTTTGCCTCCTTTTTTTCTATGCTTATTATTCTAGTAGCCGATTATACACCTGCCATACATAATTCTCCTATTGACAATGGTACGTTTACAAAAGTTTTTGGGTTATCTCCATTAGCTGTTTTAGCTTCAATGCTAGCTTATTTAGCTGCTCAATTTATAGATATCCGAATCTTTCATTTTTGGAAGAATTTAACCAAAGGAAAACATTTATGGCTTCGTAACAACTTCTCTACTTTTTTATCACAATTTATAGATACTTTTACCGTATTATTTTTACTAAGTTCTTTTAAAATTCTTCCTTGGAATATCTTTGGAAGTCTTTTACTAAGTGGATTTTTATTTAAAGTAATTATAGCTGCCTTAGACACCCCTGTTTTATACATTGTGGTGTATTGGTTCCGAAGAAAATTTGGATTAAAAGTTGGCGAAGAAATAACAGATTAACAACCTTGTACTACTATGTTAAACAAGTATTTTTATAGAATTTTTAAAGAGCATTTTTCTCTTTCTGAAACCACTTTAATATACCTTAATCTTTTAGCAAACCTTTTGGTACTTACTCTATTAGGGTATATCCTTTTTAAGGCTTTCAGATACTTTGGTAGAAAAGCTATTCGCAAAATGGCGAATAAAACATCTACTACTTTTGATGATTTACTAATTAAAAACAGGACTTTTTTAAACTTAACAAGAATTATTATTTTCATACTGATTTATAATCTGCTGAAAGAAATTCTTGTTGATTTCCCTAACTTGTTTACCTACGCAGAACGTATTACGACTATCGGAATCATTTTTGCCATCATCTGGTTTATCCGTAGTATTTTATTAACGATTAAAGATTTTTTACGCACCACTGAAGCTTTTAAAGACAAACCTTTAGAAAGCTATGTACAGATCTTTATGATTGTGTTATGGCTTATTGCAGCCATTTCATCTTTTTCAGTTTTAACAGGTAAACCTCTAATTCGTTTTTTAACTGCTTTAGGAGCTTTTTCAGCAGTTCTTTTATTAGTTTTTAAAGATACTATTCTTGGTTTTGTATCAAGTATTCAGGTAGCGGTTAACGATACTGTTAGAATTGGTGATTGGATTACTATGGAAAAATACGGTGCTGATGGTGATGTTGTTGAAATTAACTTAACTTCAGTAATTATTAGAAATTTTGACAATACCATTTCCAGCATCCCAACCTATTACCTAACATCCGATTCGTTCAAAAACTGGCGAACGATGAATAGCTCTGGAGGTAGACGTATTAAACGAGCTATTTTAATTAAAATAAACAGTATTCATTTTCTTACTGATGAAGATATCGAACGCTTTAAAAAAATTGAATTAATTTCTGATTACATTACAAAAAGCAGTGAGGAAATAAAAAAATACAATGAGGAACACAACGTTGACAAATCAGTGTTGCTAAACGGTAGAAACCTGACCAATTTTGGAACTTTCCGAATTTATTTAGATCATTATATTCAAAATCATCCAAAAATTAACCAAGACATGTTGCTCATGTCTCGTCAACTAGAACCTACGCCTAATGGAATTCCGTTAGAAATTTATGCGTTTAGTAGAGAAAAAGTATGGCAAGATTACGAGCGTGTAATGGCGAATATTTTTGACCATATCTTAGCTTCTGTTAAATATTTTGATTTAGAAGTTTTTCAAAATCCGTCGAGTATTGACATCAATAATTTGAAAGAATTTAAAAAGAGTGAATAGTAACGCAAGCACATCTTTGTGGCAAATAGCCATCCAAAAATTTAAACGTAGTAAAACAGGAATGTTTAGCTTTTGGTTTATTATTTTTTGTGGATTAGTAGCTGTTTTCTGCTATATTTTAGCTCCAGACAACAGTAACTCCGCTAACCAAATGCATTTAGAAATTCATTCTAAGCCTCCAGGTTTTTCTGTTCAAATGTTGAGCATCCCTTCTGAAAGTAAAAGTCAGCAGTCGTGGTTTTCAGTTTTTATGAACGGAAAAGAACAATCGGCAACTGAAATTCCGATACAATCACACTCAGTTAAAAATAATCAACTAGAAGTAATTAAGTATGCAGATGGTTTGCCAAAGGACTTTCCTGCAGCTTACAAAAAATACATTCAAGAAAAAACATTTTACTTAGGCACCGATAAATACGGACGCGATTTATTGAGCAGATTACTAATCGGAGCTAGAATTTCGTTTTTTATCGGTTTTATCGCCGTTTTTATTTCTCTTGTCATCGGAATTCCTATCGGAGCTATCGCAGGGTATTTTGGCGGAAAAATAGACGATTTTATCATGTGGATTATCAACATTACTTGGTCTATCCCAACACTTTTATTGGTAATTGCAATCACACTGGCTTTAGGAAAAGGTTTTTGGCAAGTATTTATTGCTGTAGGTTTAACTATGTGGGTAGAAGTTGCACGTGTAGTTAGAGGTCAAGTAATTACTACTAAACAACAACAATATGTTGAAGCCGCTAAAGCCTTGGGTTTTTCTGATTTTAGAATTATTTTCAAGCATATTTTACCCAATATTTTAGCACCAATTATTGTAATATCTGCTGCTAATTTTGCTGCCGCTATTTTGATTGAAAGCGGCTTAAGTTTCTTAGGTATCGGAGCACAACCTCCTACTCCTTCTTGGGGAGCTATGATTAAAAACCACTACAATTACATTATTCTTGGAAAGCCGTATTTAGCTATTATCCCTGGACTAGCAATCATGAGTTTAGTAATGGCATTTATGCTTATTGGAAACACACTTCGAGATGCTTTAGACGTGAAAGCTTAAAAATTTGTACTTTCGCATTCATCAATTATCACAAGGTATCACCATAAGTTGATTGATGAAAACTATTTATGTATTTCGAGGCAAGCCTCAGGGAATTAACTCTTGGCTATCGCCCTACGATTAAAATTTTAGATATGAGTTTTAGTGTACAATTTAAAACACGATGGGCAGATTTTGATGCCAACATACACATGCGTCATACCGCATACAACGATTATGCAGCTGAATTACGTTTACGTTTTTTTAAGGAGCATACTATTACGGTTCAAGATTTTACAAAAGAAAATGTAGGACCTATTTTATTTGAAGAAAACACCAAGTTTTTAAGAGAAATTCACATGGGAGAAGATATTACTGTGAACTTAAAAGTTACAGGATTGTCTAGTAAAGGTGAACGTTGGAAAATTCAACATGAAGTTTTTAACGAAGCTGGAAAACTATCTGCTATTATTACTGTTTATGGTGCTTGGTTAGACTTAGTGAAACGTAAATTAACAGTACCTCCTGCTAAATTTCAAGAAATTTTTAATGAAGTTGAAAAAACAGCAGACTTTAAAGAAATCGTATTAAACAAAGAACTTGTTTCAGATAAATAATGAGTAATTCCAGGAAAATAAAAGTAGTTGTTACAATTATTGCTTTGCTTGTTGGCTACTGGTTACAGCAAAAAGAAGAGGTAAGCACCTCATCTCAATTTTCAACCGAAACAACTAAAAGTGAATCAAACAACTTTAATTATTTTCCAACTTCTACAACTGGGGCTATTATTAAACATAATGGCTATCAATTATCTTATAGTGAACAACACGAACAAGCTGAATGGGTTGCTTACACTTTAGATAAAAGTGATATTGTTTACACTAACTATAAACGTCCGTTTTTCATAGAAGATCCTAAAGTAAAAACCAAATCTGCTGATTGGAGAAATTATAAAAAATCTGGTTACGACAAAGGGCATTTATGTCCTGCAGGAGATAGACGCGCTTCACAAAAAGCACATGATGAAACCTTTTACACCTCTAATATCTCTCCTCAAAACCATGAATTTAACGCTGGTATTTGGAACAAACTAGAACAAAAAACTCGTTATTGGGCTAAAAAATATAACCATTTGTATGTTGTTACTGGGGGAGTTTTAGAACCTAACTTGAAAACTATTGGAAAGGAAAACGTAAGCGTTCCCAACTATTTTTACAAAGTTTTATTAGATTATACAGAGCCTGAAGTGAAAGCCATTGCTTTTTTAGTTCCACATAAAGACAGTAATAAACCTCTTTCTGATTTTGTAGTTTCTATTGATGAATTAGAGCAAAAAACAGGGATTGACTTTTTTCCTGAACTTCCAGATGATTTAGAAAATAAACTAGAGGCTTCTGCTAATTATAAAAACTGGAGTTTTAGGTAAGTTTATATGCTTACTTCGCTAGGTAAAATTCCGAAGTGATTTTTAAACGCTTTTGAAAACTGACTTAAATTAGAATAGCCCATTAAAAAACCTGTTTCAGACACAGAATAGTTACCTTGTTGAAGGGTTTCCATCGCTTTTTCCATTTTGTTTTTAAGGTGATATTTATACGGTGTTGTTCCTAAAACTTGTTTAAAAAGACGCTTAAACTTAGATAAACTCATTCCTGCAATACCTGAAAGATCGTTTAACAAAATTTCTTTTTCCGGGTTTGTATCTAACACCTTTCTTACCTTCATTAACTGCTGTAAATCGTTTGGATGTATGTTTTGCTTCCCTTCTTTTAAAGGTCTGTCTCCAAAACGAATAAATAAGTAATCGACAATTTGTATAATGTTAGAAATTGATGTTAACCTATTATTTTGGTTTAAATCAATTTTCTTTAATAACTCTTTGAGTTTATAATCTAAATTTTCTCATAAGTATATTGGGCTATTACAACTAAAAAAGCCTCGTAAACTATCATGATCGTCTAATACGTTTTTAAATAACCACTCTTTAGAAATGAGAATATTGAAAGCTTTTATTCTTTTGTTTTTAGGCAATAACGCTTTTGATGCAGTAGTAGAAGAACTCAATACCATATTTACATTTTCAAAACTTTGTTTAAACGTTTTTCCTTCTGCACATCTTATTATTTCTGTGTCTGACAAATAGAAATCAACTAAAAAGAAATCATTTGTGCTTTTAGGAATTCGAAACAAAACTATATCGTCATGTAAAATATAATCTATTTGCTGCGCCCATAAACCTTCTTGCACTTCTATGTATTTAATCCTTCCTTCACCTAGTTCTTCCTTAAAAACAAGCTCAGTTCCTTTGATTTCTACAGTTAAGGTTTACCTCATTCTATAAAGAAATCTTTCGGTTTTGTAAGTTGATACTCTATTATTATTTCTTTCATTTACTTAATGGCCATCTAAAACATCAAAAATAATTATTTTTAAAATATCATTTTTACCCAAAAAAAGAAGTGCCATAAGTTTTAAAACTCCATGACACTTCTTAAAAACCACAAACTTATATCCCTATTTAGTGGTAGGTTTTAAAGAGTTTAAATTATTAACAATCATATATTCTAATAATACTTCTTTTGGATAATTGTCAAACAAATTATCGGCATCAAACAAACGACGTTCTAAATCACTTAAATATAGCTTACTAAATAACTCAAGGTCTACATCTGGTCTTATTTCTCCATTCACTTTAGCTTCTTCAAGTAACCTCATTATATCTGTAGAAACTACATCTACAGTAATTTCTTTATATGCATCGTAGGCATTAGGATAATACTTTCTTAATCCGAAAAGAAACGACGGTTTAAATTTTACTACGTATTTAAAAATTACTTCGTAAATCGCTATTACTTTATTTAAAGCTGATTCATTAGAGTTAAGGATAGGTTCTACATCAATTTTAAATTCATTTATTAGCGCTCTGATACTTTCTATAATCAATTCTTCTTTGGATGAAAAACAAGTATAGATTGTCTTTTTGGATATTCCGAGTAACTCGGCTATTTCATCCATTGTAGTATGTTTACTACCAAAAGCTATAAATTTTTCTTTAGCTACATCGATTAGTTTTTTCCTATTACTCATAATAAAAACGATCTTACTTCCAACCGCCTCCTAACGCTTCGTATAAATTTACAACGCTTAACAACTGATTTAATTTGTTATTGATAACATTTAACTCAGCATTCAATGCACTTTCTCTCGCTGTTAATAAATCTAAATAGTTTGCATATCCGTTTTTCAATAATTCTTCAGAATTTACTTCTGCTCTACGCAATGCTTCAACTTCATTTTTTCTATACTCGAACTTTTCTGTTTCTGCGTTATAATCGAAAAGTGCATTAGAAACCTCGTTACCTGCTGTTAACAATGTTTTCTTAAAGTTTAACAATGCTTGTTCTTGTTGTGCTTTTGCTACTTCGTGTTGCGTTCTAATTTTTCTTTGATTGAAAATTGGCTGAGTTAATCCGCCTACAATATTAGCAAACAACGAATTTGCACTTATCAACTCATCTAACTCTAAACTTTGGAAACCACCATTTGCAGTTACGGTTAACGACGGATAAAAGTTACTTTTTGCCACATTCGTCATTTCAAAAGCATTGATTAAGCCATATTCGGCAGCCATCACATCTGGTCGGTTGCTTAATAATGTAGCCGGTACTCCAAGGTTAATAGCCGCATTAAGCTCTTGCTGATCTAACTTACTTCTTTCAATAACTACAGAGGTTCTACCTAATAATAAATTTAACGTATTTTCTGTTTTGAAAATTGCAGCTTCTAAATCAACTTTTAAAGCTTTTGCTTTATTGTACTGAGCTATATTCTGATCTACAGCAACCTGTGTTACTTGTCCAGCATTTTTCAGTTCTTTAATGGTACTTACACTACTCTCTCTAGTTTCAATAGTTTGTTCAGTAATTTCTAACTGCGCATCTAATGCTACTAACTGATAATATGTAGATGCTATAGCTGAAACCAACTTGGTTTTAACTGCTTGGTGAGCTGCTACACTTTGTAAATAACCAGCTTTTCCTGCTCTTTTGTTACTGCGTATTTTTCCCCAGATATCTGCTTCCCAAGAAAGATTAGCTGCTAAACTAAACTGATCAAAATGATCGACATCTAAACCTGAAGCTTCTATTTGTCTTCCTGTCTGACTCCCTTTTGAAAAATAATTTCGAGATACAGATCCATCAGCACTTAAAGTAGGCAAATACCCTGCTTTACCTTGCTTCATATAAGCTTCTGCAGCAGCCATTTGTTGTATGGCTACACGAATATCAAGGTTATTTTGTAAACCTTCATCAATGTATTGCTTTAAATGAGCATCTACAAACATATCTCTCCAAGACACATCTGCCATTGAAAGACTATCTTGTGGTAAATTATCGGTACGATACAAGTGTTCTGTTTCTTTTAGCTCAGGACGTGCATAATCTTTTGCAACAAAACAACTTTGTAAGGTTGTAGCCATTACGACTACAACCAAGGTTTTATTTATAAACTTCATAATTAATCTTCTTTAGTTTCAATAACAGCTGGTTTACTTGATACTTTTTCTTGCAACCATTGGAAAAGGATGAATAAAATAGGAATTACAAATACTCCTAAAATTGTTCCAATTAACATTCCTCCTGCTGCACCCGTTCCGATAGAGTTGTTTCCTTCTGCTCCCACTCCTTTTGCTAATACTAATGGCATTAACCCTAAGATAAACGCAAATGAGGTCATTAAAATCGGACGTAAACGTGCTTTTGCTCCATGAATAGCTGCATCTACTATACTTTCTCCATGTCTTCTTCGCTGTACTGCGAATTCTACAATCAGAATTGCATTTTTTGCCAAGAGTCCTACCAGCATAATCAATGCAATTTGGAAATAGATGTTGTTTTCTAAGCCCATTACTTTTGTTGAGAAAAATGCTCCGAATACACCTAAAGGTAACGAGAAAATTACTGCTAATGGTAAAATGTAACTTTCGTATTGTGCTGCTAATAAAAAGTAAACGAAAACGATAACTAATAAGAAAATCACTACTGTTTGGTTACCTGCACTCACCTCTTCACGAGATAAACCAGAGTAAGCAACTTCATAATTACTTGGTAAGTTTTTAATTTCTTCATTTACAACAGCAATCGCATCACCTGTACTATATCCTGGGTTTGCTGCTCCGTTAATTTTTGTTGAGTTATATAAGTTAAAACGTGTTACCGATTGTGGACCATACACTTTTTTTAATTTTACAAACTGTGTAATTGGAGCCATTTCTCCACTACCTGTTTTTATATATAATTCATTTAATGAATTTGCATCGCTACGATCTTCAGGCAATGCCTGAACATACACACGGTATTGTTTACCAAACCTTGCAAAATCTGCTGCATAAACTCCTCCAATATATCCTTGTAAGGTTGAGAAAATACTACTTATCGAAACTCCGTATTTTTTCGCCAACGGCACATCAATATCTAATTCGTATTGAGGATATTTTGTATTGAATGATGATTGACCGTACTGAATTTCTGGATGCTTCATCAAGTTACCAATAAACTGTTGCGTTGTTTTATCTAAATCTTCAAAGCTTCCTCCTGATTTATCTAACAAGTTTACTTCAAAACCTCCTGAAAGACCAAATCCTGGAATACTTGGTGGCGCGAAGAAAATGATATTGGCATCAGGAATTGTAGCTGCGACACCAAACAATTTACCAATAATAGCATTTGCTGATTGATCGTCTGCCTCACGTTTATCCCAATCTTCTAACTTCACAAATCCTAAACCGTAGTTGGTTCCTGCTCCACTAATTAAACTTCTACCATTAATTACAGTTACTCCTCTAACACCAGGAATTTGTTTTGCTTTCTTATATAACTCTTGTGTAACCACGTTTGTTCTATCCATAGAAGAACCTGCTGGTAACTCTACGTTCATAAAAATAATACCACGGTCTTCACTAGGAACAAATCCTGTTGGGGTTGTATTAGCTGCCCACCAAATTCCTACTCCTGAAAGAACTAACATTAATCCTGTTATCCATTTATTTTTGTATAAGAAGGCTAATGATTTTCCGTAACGTTCGGTAGTAGCATTGAATCCTGCGTTGAATCTATCATAAAACTTTTGTAAAAAACTTTTGTTTTCATCTTCATGATCATCGTGTCCTTTTAAGAATAAAGCACAAAGTGCTGGACTTAATGTTAATGCGTTTACTGCTGAAATTAAAATTGCCACAATAAGTGTAATACCAAACTGCTCGTAGAATACTCCTGTTGGTCCTTGAATAAACGTTACAGGAATAAATACCGCAGCCATTACTAAAGTAATCGAAATAATTGCTCCTGAAATTTCATGCATCGCATCTAATGTTGCTGCTTTTGCATCTGTAGCTCCTTCATCTATCTTAGCATGCACCGCTTCAACAACTACAATTGCATCATCTACCACAATACCAATTGCTAATACTAATGCGAATAATGTTAACAGGTTAATCGAATACCCGAATAAGTTTAAGAAAAAGAACGTACCTACAATTGCTACTGGCACTGCAATTGCTGGAATTAACGTTGAACGGAAATCTTGTAAGAAAATAAATACTACTAAAAACACTAATAGGAAAGCTTCTATTAACGTATTTCTTACCTTGTTCATCGAAGCTGTTAAGAAGTTATTCGTATCGTAGTTAATCTCGTATTTGATTCCCTCTGGAAAATCTTGAGACAAACGACTTAACTCTGATTTGATGTTCTCAATAATTTCTTGTGCGTTAGATCCTGCAGTTTGATAAACTCCCATGTTAACACTAGGATATCCTTCAGTAAAACCATACGAATCGTACCCTTGAGAATCTAATTCAATCTTAGCAACATCTTTTAATCGTAAATACTCTCCGTTATCTAATGCTTTTATAATGATATTCTCGTACTGATCTTCCGTTTTAAAACGTCCGCTATACTTAATGTTATACGAAAATGCTTGTCCGTCGTTTTGCCCTAATGAGCCTGCAGAAGCCTCTAAACTTTGCTCTCTTAAAGCTGCTGTTACTTCTGTTGGAACTAAATTATACGCCGCTAACTTCTCTGGTTTTAACCATATACGCATTGCGTAATCTTGATTAGAGAATACGTTTACATTACCTACCCCATTTACCCTTTGAAGTGCTGGTATAACGTTAATTTTTAAATAGTTTTGAACAAAAGTTGCGTTATATTGTTATAATTTTCGTTTTCAGAATATACTGACAAGAACATTAACGCCGATGTTTGTTGCTTTTGCGTTGTTACCCCTGTTTGAATTACCTCTTGTGGTAATAAAGGGTTAGCTCTAGCAACACGGTTTTGTACGTTTACCGCCGCAATATCCGGATCTGTTTTTTGATCAAAATATACAGTAATGTTTGCTGTACCATTATTGGATGCAGAAGAAGTCATATAAGTCATTCCTTCTACCCCATTAATTTGTTCTTCTATGGGAATGATAACACTTTCTAAAATGGTTTCAGCACTCGCACCAGGATAAACTGCGTTTACCTGAATGGTCGGAGGTGCAATATCTGGATATTGTTCAACAGGTAAAGTTGTGTACCCTAAAACACCCAGAATAACTATGATAATTGAAATAACGGTAGATAGTACCGGTCTTTCTATAAATGTTTTTAACATAATTTTACTGATCTAAAATATTATTGAAATAGGGGTTTAATAGGCTTTACAATACTATCGAAAGCTACCTTTTGTGGTTCAACAGGCATTCCGTTTCTTAACTTACCAATACCTTTAACTACAATTAAATCATCCTTTTTTATACCTGACCCAACAACATATAGCATGTCGTTTTTATCTTTAACAGTAATTAAAGTCGAGTTTGCTGTGTTGTTTTCTCCAATGCTATACACATACGTTTGTCCTTGTTGCTCATAAGTAGCTGATTGCGGAACTACTAAAGCTTTTTCATATAACTTAGGAATTTTAATTGTACCACTATTTCCGTTAGTTAACAACCTGTTAGGGTTATCAAAAACTGCTCTAAAGCTTACAGTACCTGTTTTCGCATCAATTTGACCTGTAACAGTTTCAATCGTTCCTTTTTCTTCATAGGCTTGTCCGTTCGCTAAAACCAACTCAACCTTAGGAAAATTCTTAATTTTCTCTTGAAGTGTTTTACCTTCTGTTTGCTGAAGAAAATTTAAGTATTCTGTTTCATTCATAGAAAAGTAAGCAAACACTTTTTTAATGCTCGCCACGGTAGTTAACGGCTTTGCATTTGTAGCACTTACAAGTGAACCTTCTCTGTAAGGAATTGCTCCTACATAACCATCTACAGAACTTCTTACTGTAGCATAACCAATATTTGCCACAACACTATTATACGCACTTTTAGCTTGCGCTAATTTTGCTTTTGCTGTTTCTAACTGAACTGGACTTATAATGTTTTTTTCTACCAAAGGCTTTAGTTTTTCTACCTCAACCTGAGCTGCGTTAACATTTGCTTTTGCTGCTCCTGCATCTTGACTTAACGATTGCGTTTCTAGTTTGAATAAAGCTTGACCTTTTCTAACTTTTTGACCTTCATCTACCAACACTTTTTGGATATAACCAGAAACTTTTGCTCGTACTTCACTATTAACAGTACCTTCAATAGTTGTTGGATAACTTGTGTATGCTGTAACATTTTTTTGAGGAACAGCTATTACAGCTAAAGGTAACGCCCTTTGCTGATTAGGAGCTTGTTGTTGCTCTTTTTTACAACTAGTAAAAGACAGTGCAACAATACCAAGCATGGTAATACCGTATATTCTTGTTTTTCTCATTTTTTTATAATTAGTGATTGTGGTTTACAATTGTTTCTTTTAATTTGGTAATAGATGAAATTGCTCCATCTAAAAACTCTATGAAATTATCGTGAAAACCAAGTTCAAATTGGATTTCTTCTTCTAAAGTTTCATTGGCTTCTTCTTTATAAGCCTTTATTTCTATGTGTAGTTGCTTCTCTCCTTTCCATTCTTCAACTAATTTACTAATTCCTTGAAGCATAGTATCTTTATTTAAAATAAAATACTTTTTTCTATCTCCTGTTTTAGTAAAATAAGTTATCTTCTTTAAATCTTGTAAGTGATTAAGGTGTGTTGAAATGGTACTTTTACTCGCGCAAAGACCCAACACTAAATCTTCAAAAGTTGTTCCTTGTTTTCCTGTTAAAATGATATGCGAAAAAATTCTTGCAGCCACAGGAGCCATTTGTTCTTTTTGCTCTAAAAAGATCCCTAGCTTTTCAACTAATTCACATTTTTTCTTTTCTACTTGATTCATCTTCATTAAAAATTTACTCTGCAAAAATAATTTTAGTTCGAAACAAACCGAACTAAACGAAGTTAAAAGAATGTTAAATTCTTTTTTAACAAGAATGATATGTATTTATTTTCAGCGCCTTACTTCTTTACTTTCAAAAACAAGATTGTTTCTACACTTTCTTTATTGTAGAACTTTAACGAATTATCTTTCACTTTAAAACTAACTGAACTCTGTAACATTTTAAGGTAATCACTTCCTACTTGCATGTCTCTACACATTTTTTGTGTAGCAGCAATATGACCGATTTTAATTTTGCTATCTGAAATTTCTTTAATCTGTGTTGTGTAGTCATTACATCCATTATTTCCAGAAAGCCTCATTTCTTCTAATGAAATTTTTATACGAGGAGTTTTTACCATTCGATTAATTGGAGCGCCTTCGATTCTAACAGCAATCCAATTTCCATCAATCAAAGCTTCTGATTCCTTTTTAGCTAATTTTGTGAAAGATACGATTTTTTCCCCTTCTTTAGTAAAGAAAATCAAGTTGTTACCTTTTATCAAATAGGTATTAATTTCTTCTAAAGCTTTGTTATAACTATTAGCAACATCCATTTTAAAACACATTTTTCTTGTCGTTGCCACAGCTCCTAACGTTAAACTTTGCGACGTAGCATTCGTTATTTGAGCCGTATAATTATTACAGCTATTGTTTCCTGAAATTCTGTTTTTATGTAAGTCTATTATTAAACTCGGTATGTATGTTTCTTCATTCAATTCTTTTCCATACAAGCTAGTAACATTCCATTCTCCAGCTAAATGAGTTCTGATATCTACTTGAGTTTCTATTGTTTCAATAAGCGTATATTTTAAACTAGAAGCATCGGCAGGCACATCTTTAGGGTTTAATCGCTCTACTTTTACTTTTATTTTTTGAAGGGTTCCTTCTTCAAAAGTAAATCCTTCAATCGGAGCATAAAAAAGCTCCCAAGTTGCTTCTGCAATATTATTTCCTTTATAAACATTTAAACAGTTCATTTTACCCGCACCAGCACTACATTCTGTCTTTATGCTACTTACCCAAAACACTTCTTCTGTACTTCCTGTATTCTTTAAACTACCACATGATTGCAATACTAATGAAACGATTATAGGTAATAGTAAACCCACTTTTTTCATCTTACTTATTTTATTTACGGTATTTATAATCTTTACAAAATTAATCCTCGAAAAAATACACAACTACTCCTTAAGGATTATCAATTACCCCCAAATGTTCAAAAAGTAAGCCAACCTATAAAATAGCTATTATTAATTGTACAAACTCAACAACCTGCTCTGAAGAAGAACATCAACTCAATCGTGGATCGATGTTTATCATCAAAGAATAATCAAAAAAGCTTCTCTAAATTGAGAAGCTTTTTTATAAAATAGGAGCTAACAAACGAGCTATTCTTTCTGCAAATCGTATAAAAACAGACCTGCTATTCCACTGTTTTATATCTATTTTTTCACTGTGCTTTAAATCTTCTAAAAAGGCTTCTTTTAGCTGAAAAGCTAATTCTTTATCATAAACCAAAGCATTAATTTCAAAATTAAGTTCAAAACTACGTTCATCTAAATTTGCAGTTCCCACAGAGCTAATTAACTCGTCAAAAATCATCGTTTTTGCATGTACAAATCCTTTTTTATACCTGTACACCTCAACTCCTATTTCTAACACTTCTTTATAAAAAGAATTAGACACACCGTTTACCAATTTTGAATCTGAAACACTGGGCACTAATAGTTTTATATTCACTCCACTTAAGCTAGCTATTTTAAGTGCATCTAAAAAAGAAGCTCTTGGAACAAAATAAGGAGTAGTTATCAGTATTTCTTTTTTTGATAATAAAATTGCCTGAATAAGTGCGTACATTATATCTGGATGATCAGAATCTGGTCCGCTAGAAATTACTTGTACTAACTGAGTATGATCGCTTGTAATCTCTTGTTTATCAACAGGAAAAAGTTCTTCTTTAACAATAACATTTTGATCAGCACAAAAGTTCCAATCTGCTAAAAAAACACGCTGTAAGTTTAACACTGCTAACCCTTCAATCTTTATATGTGTATCACGCCAATAATAATTAAACTTGTTAGGATTTATATACCTATCAGAAACATTAATTCCCCCAATAAAACCAACTTGACCATCAACAACAATAATTTTTCTATGGTTTCGATAGTTGATTCTGTTTGCCAACAACAACCACTTTATTTTATAAAAAGGATACGCTTCAACACCGCTTTCAATTAAAGAGTCTACAAATGATTTACGAATATCTTTACTTCCAAAATCATCGTATATAAAACGTACTTTCACTCCTTGCATAGCTTTTTCTTTTAAAATAGCTCCAATTTGTTTTCCTATAGCATCGTTTTGATAGATATAATACTCAATATGTATATGATTCTTGGCTGCTTTTAATGCTTTAATAACTTCTGGAAATTTGCGTTCTCCGTTTAGTAACAAACTAACTTTATTGTTACTTGTCAAAACATTTTCTTGATGTATAAATTTAGAAAGATTGTAAAAATGCTTTAATTGAACTTTTGAAGTTGATAGCGTCTTTTTAGTGTAGTTTTTTAGTTGTTCTTTAAGTTCAATAAAAATTCCCTTATCTACTTCGAGCTTTTTATTATAGAGCTTATAAGTTCTATGATTTATTCCAACGGTTAGATAAATAATTATTCCTCCGATAGGAAAAAAAATGAGTAAAAATAAGTACGCTATTGCTTTGGGTGGTGTTGCGGTATTGATAATAACAACCGCAACGGTAAAAATAATAGCTATGTATAGAATTAAGAATAATGTTGTGAGCACAGTATAAATACCTTTTCGTTAAAGATATTTAAAATATCATAAATCCTATACCTAGCTATTAAAAAAGTAACTGGTGTTTAATTGATAACCTCAATTACATCTTCATAAGGTCTTCTCAATTTTGGCATCACTTCAGGCTGATAACGATCATCTTCTGCTCTGTAACCTACAGATAATGCAAAAAGAGGCTTGTAATCAGTCATACCTAAAATATCCATATACTTTTCAGGTTCTATACCTTCCATCGGTGTAGAATCTAATCCTAATGCAATAGAAGTACTCATAGCAACTCCTAATGCAATATACACTTGTTTTGCTAACCATACTCTTAAATCGTTTTCTGGTATGTTTGCTTTTATATTGTTATACCAATCGCTAAGAGCTGTTGGCAATTCTTTATCTACTACTTTTTGAAAAGCATCTAAATCTTCGGCCACACTAAAAACAATTAATAAATCTGCTTGATTCACTTTTTCTGTATTATGAAGTGAAGCTTCAGCTAATTTACCTTTTACTTCTGGATTTTGTACAAACGTAAATTTCCATGGTTGAATATTAATTGATGAAGGTGCTAAGTGCAGTACCTCTTTTAACTCTTCAATCTTATCTTGTGGTATTCTTTTACTGCTATCGTATTTTTTGGTTGCATAGCGCTTTTTTGCTAATTCTGATGGTTTCATAATTCTTGTTTTTAACATTTATTATCTTCTACTACGTACTCTAACAGGAACTAGTTGTTGTTTTTGTGTCAGAGTATTCCCTCTTAATAAGACATTCTCTATCTTACTTAAAAAATTCATTATTGTTTTCATACTCATTTATTTAACGTACTTTAATTACCTTACAAATTTATTTCTTACTACCTCTTTATCAATACTCTTAAAAGCCTAAACACTGCACCTAAAAGTGTATTTCAAAACTACTTACCCTTTTTTAAAAACACTTCTGCTAATAGTTTTTGTGATTTTAGTCGCGCCTCGTGATTACCTGTAATAGTTTGCAACATAATTTCATCAGTCCCGTAAACTTCAGCTATTTGAGTTAACCAATCGTACAATTTTTCAGGAGTGCTAGCCAAAACTTTCGGTGGTTGTTTTGGATCTATTAGTTCTTCTGGTTTTTTATACCTATCTCCTAACAATTTTATAGCCGTATCTTCATCTTCAAGTAGACTTTGAGTATCGGCTTTCGTTCTTAAACGATGTTCGAACAATTGAAATGGAGCTGTCATTCGATGCGCTTCTTCTTCAGTTCCCGCAGTAAATACATTTAACGCTAGCATTAATTGTGGTTTTCTACTTCCTGATTCGTGTGCTATTGGTTTGAAATTTTGATGGTAATGCTGAGCTATCCCGTAAGACATTGAAGGATTTATAAAACCTGCAAAAGCATAGCGTAAACCTAACTCGGCAGCAGCATTAGAGCTCCAAGGACTAGAACCCAACAACCAAAACTCTGGAGTAGTGCCATTGTGATGTGATTTAATTTCGGAAAAAGGATTTTCAGCATCAAAATCTTGATTCATCCAATGTAACAATTCTATTAATTGATCTGCTGAATCATTTATGTTTTGACGATATACAGATCTATGTCGTTGCAATGCCATATCCACTATTTGTCCTCCTGTAGCCCTTCCAATTCCCATGTCTATCCTTTTAGGAAATAATTCTTCCAAACTATTAAAAGTTTCTGCTACTTTAAACGGACTGTAATGGTTTAACAAAACAGCTCCTGAACCTACTTTGATATTCTTAGTTTGTGCAGCAATAAACGGAATCATAACTTCTGGCGTACGTCCTGCTCCTGTACCAGCAGCATGATGTTCAGCCACCCAAAAACGAGAAAACCCTAACGCATCTGCTTGTTGAGCTAACTCTAAACTTTTCATTAAAGCTTGATGCCTATCTCCATTCTTTGGCACGATAGATAAATCTAATATTGAAAGCTTCATAATTTTGTACTAAAAAGATTTAAGAGTACAAATTTACTCTCATTATCTCTTTTTATGTACCCTTAAAAGCCTAAACACTACTCCAAAAAGTTCAGTCAAATTCTTATTTTAAATACCGTACAATTTTGAAAAACAAACTGAGTTATTAGTACTATTCAATTAATTAAAATCCCCAAATATGAAAAACTTACTTACTATCCTTTTATTATTTTTTAATTTTTCAGTCTCTGCTCAAATTTCCTTTAATACAGGAAGTGCTCAATTAGATTCTGATTTGAATATTATTAATGCCGATGCTAATCTAAACTTTGGAGCCTTTAAGACTAATTTGAGTATTTCTAATAATGTTTCAGAAAGAAAAATTGAATACATGAAAGGAAGTATAGGTATGAAGGCAGGAGAAATCTATTTAACTTTACAAATAGCTAGATTATCAAGAAGATCGATAGATAATGTAATTATCATTTATAAAAAACATAAAAATAAAGGATGGGGTTACATCGCAAAGCAAGCAGGAATCAAGCCCGGTTCTGCCGAATTCCATCAATTAAAGAACAATGCTAGTTCCAAGAAAAATAAGTCAAGAGGACAAGGCAACGGAAGAGGTAAAAGAAAAAAGAAATAAAATAACGAACTATAGCACCAAGTATTAAGCACAAAAAAAA
>NZ_JAPEHZ010000140.1 GCF_028823685.1 Tenacibaculum sp. L6
ATCCTTCAAAATCTCCACAATCTTCTTTTGAAAATCCCTTTTCTTTAGATTTATCTATATAATACTCATGCCTTCCCATATCCGTTTCTTTTAACAAAGAATCTATTTTAAACCTATACAGTTCTTCCTCATTTAACTTAAAAAAACTTATACTATAAGTTTTTTTATCATCTAATAATGTAAAATTAATACTCGTTGCCTCTTTTCTAACTTCACTAATTTCAAAACTGTAAATAATGTCTATTTCTTTTAAATCAAAATCTTCAGAGTACCGAGAAAAATAAATTTTTTGTTTACTTGTATCTATATATATAGAAAGCGAATTCCACATACAGGTAGAATAAAAATCTAACCAGTATCTTTCATACATTTTGGTCTGTGAAGAATCTTTTATGGATAAACCTATAAGTTTTTTGTTAAAAATATCTTTATACAAAGGAATATCAAAAGACACTTTTTTCTCACTCTGAACAACATTATTTACATTATTATCTAATCTGTCTTTTTTTTCAATGTTCTTTTTACAACTAACTATAAAAACTAATAGAATTAGAGTAAGTATTATATTTCTCATTTTCTTTTTTTAAACCTATTTGGTCTTTAAACTCCTCTGTCAAGTATGGTTCTAGTTCATTAATATTAAAACCAATATACCCATTGGGAAATATCTGTCTGTAAATGCCTCCTTGTCCATTATAATGAAAATTTTACATTAAAAATTAACTAATCTGTACCATTCCCAAATAGTTCTTCTACTTTATATTTTTCATCTTCACTAATAATCCATTCATTCAAATTATTCCATTCACCACTACAAAACAAGTCTGTGTTTTTTTCTGAAAGTTTCATGTTTTCTATGTCAAAGAAAATACAATAATATTTTTCAACCTCTTCTTTATTGCTATCTATTTCTAATATTCCTTTCTCTATGGAATGTAATAGTAAATATTTCTGATTTGGTGAAAAGTCTTCTATAGTATTTTTTTCAAAACACATATTTGCTTTAGTATCTAGTCTATTTATTTTATTGCTTATTTTATTTTGAACCTTTATGGTTGACCAACATTCCTTTTTACTTTTAACAAAGTATACAATATACTTTTCTAAATCAAAAACTATACTATCAGTACTTGATTTAATATCTATTTCTTTTAACTTTTGTGATTTTTTTTCTACTCTCGGTTTACTCTTTCCAACTACTTTTGCATCTTTACTGGTTTGCTTACAAGAT
>NZ_JAPEHZ010000141.1 GCF_028823685.1 Tenacibaculum sp. L6
TAAATGGGCTAGTAGCTCCTATTAATTCAGTTGGAATTCCAGTGTTGTCAACTCCTCTTAAGTGTCTTAAAAGGAAACTTAATTCAACAGATTTTCCTCCGAATTGATAATCACCAGACATGAAGAAATTAAATTTCTTATAAGAGTAGTTTAAACCAAAAGACCCAAAATGAGGGGCATAAGTGTCTCCTAGGAAAGAGTTAGTCTCGAAAGCATATGTTCCATCAGTTTGTTTAACAGCAGCTGTAGCTCTTAGATAACCTAAAGAAAAACCTTCGTCTACACGAGAGCCTGCAACTGTAAAACCTCCTACAGTAAACCCTGGTGCACCACCAGTACTTGTAACTATATTGTTGTTGTTGTTATAAGAAGCATTAAAAGTTAAGTTATGATCTTCAGTTCTTACAACGTTAGCTGATAATTCAAACTCCCAACCAGTATTCTTAATTTCTCCTACATTTCTTTGTTGAGCACCTTCACCAGTAGATTGAGCGTTGTTAGGTGAAAACAAGGCATCTGTTGTAATCCCCCTGTAGTAAGTAGCTCCTAAATTTAATCTATTGTTAAAGAAGCCTAAATCAAGACCAACTTCAGTAGTAGCTACTTTTTCTGAAACTAAACTAGGGTTTCCTGGGTTACCAAAAGTAAATGCTGGCTCCCCAAAGAAAGTGTTTAAAGCAAATGTTTTGTCTGCCGCAAAAGCTCTAGGGAATAGAGTTGCTTCACCATAATTTGCTCTTACTCGAATGTTAGATAAATAATCCCTTATAGAGCTATTATTGTAAAAACTATGATCTGAAAAGTTGTAAGTTAAACCTACCTTAGGTAAAAATCGAGTAACAGAGGCAGGACCAGCAGAGGTGTTTTTGTCAATTCTTCCTCCAAGTTCTAAGTAAAGTACATCATATATACCTATATTTTCTAAAAAATATAATCCGTAATTGGCATTTTCCAGTATATTGTCTTCAACTTCCTTGGTAGGGTATAGAGAGACTAGGTTAGCGCCATCAACTCCACCGTTTCCTGTTAATCGTTCTTGCCTGTCAGAAGTTCTAAAAAACTGTCCACCAAAAATGGTTACAAAAGAAAAGTTTTCTAAATCAGCTTTGTAAGTTAGGTTAAGGTCTCCAGTAGTAGTAAAAGATCTTCTCAAAGCTTTTTGAATAAATCCTCTATCAGTAGTACCAGGGTTTTCA
>NZ_JAPEHZ010000142.1 GCF_028823685.1 Tenacibaculum sp. L6
GGTGTTTTTCGTGTTTTAAATCAATTTTATACAAACATATATGAGGTACATTTAAAATATGTAAATAAAATTCGTGCTTGCATAATTTTGAGTTTGCTTAGCTGTTAAGGTTTGATTATACTCTTTTTTTACCTGTAAGTAATGATATTACAAATAGTATTAAGAAAATAAAGAATGCGATTTTAGCAAATCCTGTAGCTGCTCCTGCAATTCCACCAAAACCTAAGATTCCAGCAATAATTGCGATAATAATAAATATGATTGTCCAACGTAACATAATTTTAGTTTTTAGGTTAATAATTTGAAGTACATCTTTTGTACACTACAAAATTATAACCGATTAAGAGTCTTCTTTTACTCATTTGATAAGAATGTTAACTCATTTGAAAACAAGGAAATGAGCTAAAGTTTATTTCTTTTGAACAAACTTTACCTGGGTTCTTCATGTAAATTTGTAGTGGATTAATTGAGTAGTTACCAACTACTTGTAATGATTTTTTATGAATGTAAATAAATAAGTATACGATGAGTTATAAGCTATCTAACATAGCAAGTAAAGAAAGAATTAAAGATTTTACTAAACTTAATTTTAAGTATCCGCATTTACATAAACCGAGGCGTAAGATTAATGGATTGAAAGAGCAGACAGTAAACATAATCACTATGGATAATCCATTAGAAATCACCCAAGGAATATGGGGAATGCTACCTCAGAATTACGCTGATAATTGGAATAAGTTTCAGCAAATAAAGCGTACGTTACACGTTAGAAGGGAAGAGATTAAGAAGAGTATTTTATTTAAAGAAGCATTGCTTTTTAGACGATGTTTGTTAATTGTTACGGGGTTTTACGCCCATAAAGTAATTGATGGCAGTATTGAAAATTATTTAGTAGAAAAAGATAAACGAGAGCCTTTTTATTTAGCTGGGGTTTATAATACCACAGAAGACGGTTTTGTTACTTGCTCAGTAATCAATACAAATACAACAGAAGAATTAAATTCATTTAATAATCTGTATGAAATAATGCCACTTCAAATACCAAGAACCTTTAAAAAGATGTGGTTAGATCGTTCTACCGATATGAGTGATGTAGAGTATTTAATTAACAATCCGTACGACACTAAATACAATATTCAGAAGATAATAACTTGAAAACAAAGAGAACT
>NZ_JAPEHZ010000143.1 GCF_028823685.1 Tenacibaculum sp. L6
CTCCCAGTCTCCAGGAGCAATTACAGGATCACTTAAGGTAAGTGCACCTAAAAATGGATGTAAGTGCTGCTCAATAAGACCAGGAAACATTGTGTTTCCTTGTAAATCGTGTTCTTTTGCTTTCCCTTCAAATTTTGCGAAGGCTTCTTCTTTGCTTCCTACAAAAACTATTTTTCCTTCTCTTTCAACAACAGCTTCTGCGGTACTGCCTTCTTCACCTTCCATAGTTACAATTTCGCCATTATAATAAATGGTTTGGTTTAATTGGTAGGGCTCGGCTACGGGTTCTACTTTTTTAGTGTCGTTTTTACAAGCAGATACTATTAAAAGTATGCTTGCAAGTAATACTATTTTATGTTTCATAATTATTTGGTTTTTGAATTAGTTAATGGTTCAATTTTAGAAATAAAAGGTGGCACCTGTTCTTATGGTGTGGATATCGTTTGTGAAGATAGGGAAATACCCAATATTTAGTTTTAATTTACCAGGTTTAGCCATATAATTATAGTTAAACTCTCCAGACCAAATCGTGTCGTTTAATATGGTTACTATTGGGTTAATAAAAACAAATGATCTTTGATTAAATTTAACACTCATATTGGTTTGTAAATTAATACCATTATGTGAATCTCCGTCATAATCACTTGGTTCTGTAATGTGTACATAGCCTATACCAGGAAATAGTGCAATTTTTTCACTTAATGCTAATCCAGCAACAACTCCGGCAGATAGGCTCCAGGTACTTGTACCTAAGCCATTTTCAAAACTTCCTGTTGGGATAGAAATATCTGCATAGGGAGCAATGGCAATTAACGTTTTGGAGATGTCTCTTTTTGCAGCATGAAAATATCTTATTCGTGTATCTGATAACCCAAATTTATCTGTGTCTGCATTGTATAATAACGGGAATTCTACTAATATTAAATTATCTGGATCAAAAGTGTATTGTACGTTTATTCTTGTTCCATAAACTTCACCACCTGATTCGTGATGTTGATACTCAAAAACTGTATTTATTTGAGTGTATAAGTTTGTTGGTCTAGAAGCATCTACTTCGTTTTCTTGTGCCTTTACTTGGTTATGTAAAGGGAGGATGAGTAACATGAGGATTATTAATTTTTTCATATTTCTTGGTTTTAATTATTTGATAATAAATATGTTAATCTAC
>NZ_JAPEHZ010000144.1 GCF_028823685.1 Tenacibaculum sp. L6
TAAATTCTTTAGAAGAGTTAAAAGTAGCTCCAGTATACTCAATTCTTAAGTAACGGATAGATCCTGAGTTATCATTAGCAATGTTACCACCGTAAGTTAAACCAGCAACCTCAGAAGTAGCTGTATCACCTACGTTTGTTGGTGCTTGACCACATACTACTAATCCTCCCCAATCTTTAGGAGCAGGAGTAGCAGCTCCAGATGTCATTACTACTGGGTTTTCTTTGCTACCATCAACAAATATTTTTCCTCCTTGAGCTACAGCAATGTAAGCAGAAGTACCACCAGTAGCTTCGATTCTTGTACCAGCAGGAATTCTTAAAATCCCACCTTCTTTTACTATATAAGACCCAGTTAATTTATAAGTAACGCTAGCGTCTAAAGTTACTTCTGTAGTTACTTCACCAGCTAAATCTACTGAAGTACATGGTTGGCAAGATCCTCCACAATCTACACCTGTTTCATCTCCATTTTGAATTCCATCAGAACAAGAAGAAGTCTGTATTGGATCATCTTCTCCACAAGAAACTACCGTTGTTAAGGTAGCAGCTGCTATCATTAAAGTAAAAATTTGTTTTCTCATTTTTTTTATTAATTTATTTTAATGCTACAAAAGAAATAACCCAACATTAACTTAGTGTTCTGCTAAAATTAATGTTGGGTTATTGGATTGTTAATTAAAAGTTATATGATAATGATAACTTAAAGTCAACACCTTTTTTGTAAGAAAGTATTGTAACGTCTTGATTATCTTGGAATCTTTCTATTGAAGGGTTTAAAAGGTTCTTTGCAGAAGCTCCAAGGCTTAATCTTTCGTTTAATTTAGATTTTAATACTAAGTCTAATGTTCCGAAACCTTTATCAACTAAGTTTCCTTTTCCATCAGTACCTAAAGCGAAGATTCTATCAGAGAAGTAATTGTATACTAATGTTGATTGAAAGTTCATGCCATTATTAAAGTCTTTTGAAAAACTTAAATCTGTATTGATAAGTAAATCAGAAGCACCAGCGAAACCATCTTCAGTTGTACTAAAGTCTACACTAGTTCCAGGGTTTTCTTTAATAACTTTATCTTTATTTAGTTCTTGCTCATGGTTCATGTATGAAGCGT